>CAZYPV010000057.1:1652-18366 GCA_964649515.1 uncultured Comamonadaceae bacterium
GAGGGGGCTGAAGTCCTCCGTTTGGCAGAGAGCAATGAGTTGGTATTTGCAGAGGTGGATGACCTCGGAAAGCACACCCGAAACGATCAATACCTCCAAAAGCACATTCAAGCAGTTTTGGACCTTCCTTTGGTGAATGTTGAAGCCATTAAAAACGCCAATTTCAAAGTGGCGGTGGATGCGGTGAATTCCAGCGGTGGGATTTTTATTCCGGCCCTGCTCGAGGCACTTGGCGTGAGTCAAATTGAAAAGCTTTATTGTGATCCTACCGGACACTTTCCGCACAATCCAGAACCCTTACCCGCACACCTCACTGCACTTTCTGATCGTGTTCGAGAGCAGCAATGCGACTTGGGCTTTGTAGTGGATCCCGATGTGGACCGATTGGCCATGGTATGCGAAGACGGTAGTATGTTTGGTGAAGAATACACGCTTGTTGCAGTGGCAGATTACATTCTTCAACACACCCCAGGAAATACGGTAAGCAACATGAGTTCGACTCGCGCACTTCGCGATGTAACGGAGAAGCACGGGCAGACTTACACCGCTGCTGCCGTTGGTGAGGTGAATGTAGTGAATGAGATGAAGGCGGTAAATGCCGTCATTGGTGGGGAAGGAAACGGCGGAATTATCTATCCCGAATTGCATTATGGAAGAGACGCTTTGGTGGGAGTGGCCATGTTCTTGAGTCATCTCGCACTTTCAAAAATGAGCTGCAGTGAGCTTCGAGATAGCTACCCCAAATACACCATCAGCAAGAATAAAATTGCCCTGGAACCAGGGATGGATGTGGACGGAATATTGAAATCCATGGAGCAACTCCATCAGGCCGAACAAATCAATACCAAGGACGGTGTGAAGATTGATTTCGCTGAAGAATGGGTACATTTGCGGAAGTCAAACACGGAACCCATCATTCGAATTTACGCCGAGAGCAAAAGTGCTGAAAAAGCAGAGGCACTGGCCATGAAGACGATGGATGAAATTCGTTCCTTTTTATAAGTCGATTATGCGAGTTTATTTGGACAATGCTGCTACAACGCCCATGGACCCTCAAGTGCTAGAGGCAATGATGCCCTATTTTACAGAGCACTTCGGAAATCCTTCTTCCACCCACGCCTTCGGAAGAAAGACCAAAACAGCCATTGAACAAAGTAGAAGAACCATCGCCAAAACACTGAACTGCGCACCAAGCGAAATTTGCTTCACTTCAGGAGGAACTGAGGCAGACAACATTGCCTTGAAATCGGCCGTGAACGACTTGGGTTGCACGCACATCATCACCTCAGCAATCGAACATAGCGCGGTGATCAAAACAGCTGAATTGCTTTGTGATTGCGACGATTTGACCTTGCATTTGGTTCGCCTAACCGAAGATGGAAGCGTGGATTTGGAACACTTGGAGGCTTTGCTCGAAAAGCACCCCAATGCTTTCGTTAGTTTGATGCATGGAAACAATGAAATCGCCAATCTTCTTCCCCTCGAAAAGGTAGGCGATTTGTGCGAAAAATATGGAGCAATTTTTCATAGCGATACGGTGCAAACAATGGGACACTATCCCTTTGATTTGAGCAAGTTGAAGGTGCACTTTCTTACTTGCGCCGCGCACAAATTACACGGTCCAAAAGGCATTGGTTTTCTCTACATCAACAAAAGCGTTAAGATCAAAGCCATGATTACGGGTGGCGGACAAGAGCGTCAATTGCGTGGAGGAACCGAAAATTTGTACGGCATCGTTGGTTTGGCAAAAGCCATGGAGATTGCTAGTCAGGATGTAGAAGCGCATCAGGCCCATGTTCAAGGATTGAAAATGTACATGGCAGACCGCCTAAAATTGGAAATCCCCGGTGTTGAGTTCAATGGGCGCAGTGCCGAGAAAGACAGTTTGTACACCGTCTTGAACCTCACTCTCCCTGAAAATCCCAATTCCGGAATGATGCTTTTCCTCCTAGATCTTGAAGGAGTGGCATGCAGTGGTGGAAGTGCCTGTAGTTCAGGAGCGGCTAAAGGCTCTCACGTTCTTGAAGGGATCAACGCCATCCAAGCCAAACGCGCTAGTTTACGATTCAGTTTTTCGAGATTTACGACAAAAGAAGAGATCGACTTCGCCATAGATAAACTTAAAGTACTCTGCGGAATTACCGTGCGAGAAAAAGCCACCGTTCCTCAGGAGGGCGGACACGAATAAAACAACAATGACTCAAAATACTAGCCCGACATTAACAAAAGAGCAGATTCTAGACATCTATAACATGCCTTTGATGGACCTGCTCTTTGAAGCCGCTAAGGTTCATCGTCAACATCACGACCCCAAAAAAGTACAGGTATCAACTCTCCTTTCGATTAAAACGGGGGGGTGTCCGGAAGACTGTGGATACTGTCCGCAAGCTGCTCGCTATCATACCGACATTGAAAAGAATGATCTCATGTCTTGCTCCCAAGTTAAAGCTCAGGCCCTGCGAGCAAAAGCTTCGGGCTCTTCTCGTTTGTGTTTGGGAGCGGCTTGGAGAAATGTGAAGGACGATGCAGATTTTGAGCAAGTTCTGGAAATGGTGAAGACGGTAAATTCCACCGGTTTGGAGGTGTGCTGTACCCTTGGGATGCTCACGGAAAACCAAGCCAAGCGTTTGGCAGATGCCGGACTCTATGCTTACAACCACAATTTGGATAGCGGGGAGGAGTATTACAAAGAAATTATTTCCACCCGTGGATACGAAGATCGATTGAAAACCATCGAAAACGTTCGCACCGCTGGAGTGAGTGTTTGTTCAGGTGGGATCATTGGTATGGGAGAATCGGCAGAAGATCGCTGCTCCATGTTGGCCACCTACGCCGCGATGGAAACTCCACCAGAGAGCATTCCGATCAACGCACTTGTAGCGGTGGAAGGAACACCTTTGGAAGATCAAAATCCGGTTTCCATTTGGGAGATGTTGAGGATGATTGCTACCACGCGTCTGGTTTTGCCAAGTTCTGTTATCCGTTTAAGTGCGGGAAGAACGGGGATGACGGAAGAAGGCCAAGCGATGTGCTACATGGCGGGTGCAGGATCCATTTTTGCGGGCGATAAGCTGCTCACAACACCCAACCCGGATGTCAACAAAGACATGGATTTATTCAAGATTTTGGGCATCACCCCAAGCGATCCCTTCGAAAAAGGTGCTCAGCCTACGGTCAAAGATGAACCGGTGATTCTGAATGCAAGCAAAAAAGAGAAAGTGAAGTGGAGCCGACCAGGACATAAAATCGAGCGGAATGAAGCCAAGCGGATCAAGAAATCCTGAGGTTCGACCCTTGGGATGATGAGGTCCTTTACATCCTATTGATCCACTATGTTTTTTTGATGGAGGTCCATTAAACCGAAGTCAAAGGGGGTCCAGTAGCACGCGTCCAAATCTGCTGCTATAAAGGCCTCGTTTGCCCAAGAATTGCAGGTGTTCAAGCAGGAATACGACTCGTTAGAAGCATAAAAATTGTCGAAAGGGGTGTAACCGGGTTCGTCCAAAAGTGCTTTCTCACCCGCTTCATTGACGGTGAAACTGTTGCAAAGGTATTCGTTGAGCTTTTCGAGCTGACCCGAAGAGACTTTGATTTCCACCCATTGGTTTTTCTTAGAAGCGTAACGGGTCACGTGCATGAGGCTGGAGCTCTCCCACAATAGTGCTTGACAAGCATTGTAAAAGGTGAGATCACCCCATGTAGGAGTTTCGAGGTAAAATGCCCTTTCACCCCAGCCAAAGGACAGGTATTTTTCATCCTCTTTCACCACCAGATGGTCCAAAAGCGCATCATTCACGTTTTCCAAAGGAAGGATGAGGTCCAAATGAATACCATTGGAATTAAGGAAAATACTTTTGTTTTGAACAGGATCGCTGCATTTCCCCTCAACCGTGATTTTTGTGAGAATGAATGAGCAGAGAAGGAAGAGAACAGGCGCTCCAACAACCGTGATTGCAATCAGCTTGATCGATTTTTTTATCCACCTCATGAAGCAAATTAAGTGAATTCATTTCGAACGAGCTGGGGAGTGAAATGCCGTTCGAACGTGAAAGTTGAAGTTTTAGCTTTTTTTTGGTGGGTTGAAGGGACGCTTCTTGCAGTTCAATAATTTTGAAGCAGAAACAAAAAAAGCCACGTCTCGTGGCTTTTTTATTCATTCTTTTCGCTGCTTAGAGCACTTCAAAGAGTTCTGCTTCTGCTTTTCGGGTCTTTGGAGCGTGTTGAGTGTCGTCTTCGCTAGATCGGTAGCCTAAAGCCACAATGGCTGCAGCACTTAAACCTTTCTCTTTCAGTCCCAAGACCTCGTTCAAATCATTTACTTCGAACCCTTCCATCGGACAAGCATCAATTTCCAATTGAGCAGCGGTGTTGAGGGCTGTGCTCACCGCGAGGTAAGTCTGTTTTGCGTTCCAGTTGCTTTTTTCACTGGCACTTAATGCGTCGATCTTGCCCACAATAAAGTCTTGGTAGCCTTTCAAAACGCTCACATCAAAACCTGCTGTGTCTGCCTTGTTCTGCATGTATGCGGCAACTTCCTTCTCGCCAATATCCGTGTAATGTGCGAATACAAGTAGGTGAGAGGCCTCAACGATTTGTGCCTGACCCCAAGCTGCAGGTTGAATTTTTGCCCGCAACTCCGGACTATCAATTTGCAACACCTTGAATGGCTGCAAGCCGTAAGATGTGGGAGTTAAATTGATTGCGGCTTTGATGGTGGCCAAGTCTTCAGCGCTAACTTTTTTACCGGTATCAAATTTTTTGGTGGCATATCGCCAATTTAATGGTGCTAAAATGGAGTTCATCTTCGTTTTTTATTTGTTTTAATGGATATCAAGAATGTGTTTTGTGGTGGAATCTTTCTTTCTGATTCCAACCTTCAATTTTAGATGTTCATGGGAACTTCCATGAGAAGAACACGGCTTTCTTTGTTGGAGTTCAATTCAAATCGATCCAAATCCCAAAGTCCAAATCCGTCGCGTTCTTCTAAATGCTGTCCTGCAATGGTCACTTCACCGCTCAACACAAATGCATAAACCCCATTTCCGGGCTTTTTAATTTGATATTCGGTTTTCACTCCGGCGTCGAAATTGCCCAAATGGAACCACGCGTCCTGGTGCACCCAAACTCCTTCATCGTCCTTGTTGGGGGAGAGTACTTGGTAAAAAGCGTTGTGCTTGGCGAGGTCACGGGTCGATATTTGATCATAGCGCGGTTCAACACCCCGTTGGTTTGGGAACATCCAAATCTGAAGGAACTTTACTTCCTCATCGGCATTTTTGTTGTACTCGCTGTGGTAAATTCCGGTTCCGGCGCTCAATACTTGTACATCACCTTCCCGAATAACAGCCACATTCCCCATGCTGTCTTTGTGTTCCAGGTCGCCTTTCAAAGGAATGGAAACGATTTCCATATTGTCGTGAGGGTGGGTGCCAAAACCCTTGGCTTCGGCTACGGTGTCGTCATTCAGCACCCGTAAAGCGCCAAAATGCATGCGTTCAGGGTTATGGTAATTCGCAAAACTAAAGGTATGGTATGAATTCAACCAGCCATGGTTTGCGTGTCCGCGAGAATTTGCTTTGTGTAATACGGTATTCATCGTTTTTTCCTCTTTGTTGGGCAAATGATTAAATCCGATTTGCTCGTTCATTTTCAAACGAAGCTCATCTTTTGGGGCTTTCCCAATACTTCCAAAAACGCTGGGAGCAAACATGCCCAGTGCACCTCCCAAAACAGATTTTTTTAAAAATTCTTTACGTTTCATAGCTTCTTGTTTTTTGAATGCTACAAAGTTCAGGAGAAGGAAGGGGAGCGCACGTATGAGAATGCGTTGAGGACTTATGAAAATCCGATCTAAGTTGATTTTACCCTTTCGCACGGAAGGCAGAAGGGCTTATTCCCACACATTTTTTGAAGAAAGCACTGAAATTGGCGGCCTCAGAGAATCCCAACTCAAAGCCGATTTCTTTGCTGGAGAGATCGGTGAAATGAAGCAGTCGTTTTGCAGCTACGATGATGCGCGACTGGATGTGTTCCTTGGTGGTTTTGTCGGTTTTGCTCTTTACAATCCGGTTGAGATAATCTGCGCTGATGTTCAGTGCTTTGGCATAATCACTGGTAGCATGCCACTCTTTGTGTTTCTGGTTGATGAGTTGCTTGAATTCGAGCAAGATGGCTTGAGCGTGATCGTTTTCCGGACGGATGTTTTCGTTCAAAGAACAAACGTTGTTGCATCGAATGAGAAACAATTTCAACAAGGAGCCAATGGCTTCCGTTTTGAAACTAAGGTCACTAACCGAGAGTTCCAGCATTTCTTCACAATACCTTTTGAGGTCTTGAAGCTCCTTTTCGCTAAGTTGTAAAGGTGGAGTTTGTCCGAAATCATGAAAAAGATTGAGTTGGTCGATGAACTGCACCGGTATGTTGTTCTTCACAAGGAAATCGGTGGTGAATAGAATCACAAAACCTCGGGGCTCATTGGCCTCCACAACATGATGCACTTGGTCCGGCGCCACAAAAAACACTTGCTGTGCCTCGAGCTGATACTCATTAAAATCGATGAAATGCTGGCCCTTCGCCCTTTCCACAAGAAGAACGGTGTAGAAGTCATGTCGGTGTGGCTGACCGGGGTCTCCTTTTCGTTGGTCGTAGCTGCTTTCCATCCTTGCAATGCTTACTCCAACTTCTTCGTTTTTGATATGTATGCGCTTGAATTCCACTTGGGGATAAAGGTAGGAACTTAGGCGTACCATTGTTCAGGAAACAAAAAATGGCAAACAAGTGTTCGCCATTTTTTCATAATGCATTTACTCAAAAAGAGTTGTAGGTCCTTTTTTAAAGGTGAATTACTTCATCGTAAGCCGCTGCTGCTGCTTCCATAATGGCTTCACTCATGGTAGGGTGAGGGTGCACGGTTTTGATCAACTCGTGTCCGGTCGTCTCCAATTTGCGCAAAGCAACAATTTCGGCAATCATTTCAGTAACGTTTGCCCCAATGAGGTGTCCGCCCAACAATTCGCCATACTTCGCATCAAAAATCAACTTCACAAAACCGTCTTTGTGTCCGGCAGCACTCGCCTTCCCTGAAGCAGAGAACGGGAATTTACCTACTTTGATATCGAGGCCTTTCTCCTTGGCTTGCTTTTCGGTCATTCCAACGGAAGCTACTTCTGGTGAGCAATAGGTACAGCCAGGAATGTTATTGTAGTCCAAAGCGTCTACATGCATTCCAGCAATCTTTTCCACACAAATGATTCCTTCGGCAGAAGCAACGTGCGCAAGGGCTTGTCCGGGAACACAATCTCCAATGGCGTAGTAGCCGGGGAGGTTGGTTTGATAGAAATCGTTCACAATGATCTTCCCTTTATCGGTAGCGATTCCAACATCTTCTAGACCGATGTTTTCAATGTTCGCAACCACACCAGCAGCGCTTAATACAACGTCACATTCGAGGGTTTCTTCACCTTTTTTCGTCTTTACAGTCACCTTACAACCATCTCCAGAAGTGTCCACACCGGTAACTTCGGCGCTGGTCATGATCTTGATGCCACTTTTCTTAAAAGTGCGCTCCAATTGTTTGCTCACTTCTTCATCTTCCACAGGAACGATGTTCGGCATGTATTCTACGATGGTTACTTCCGTTCCCATTGCTTTGTAGAAATAGGCAAACTCAACTCCAATCGCTCCGGAACCTACAACAACCATCTTCTTGGGTTGGGTAGGGAGGGTCATTGCTTCTCGGTAGCCAATGATTTTCTTTCCATCCTGAGGCATGCTCGGCAAACTTCTAGAGCGGGCTCCAGTTGCGATAATGATGTGATTGGCTTCATACACGGTCGCCTTTCCATCTTCCGCCGTCACTTCCAATTTCTTTCCAGGAAGCACTTTACCGTTCCCCATGATGACGTCAATTTTGTTCTTCTTCATCAAGAATTGAACACCATTGCTCATCCCATTGGCAACACCTCGAGAGCGTTGAACCACTTTCGTGAAGTCGTGCTTGGCATCGCTCACAGAGATTCCGTAATCTTCCGCATGATTGATGTATTCAAATACGTTTGCGCTTTTCAAAAGGGCTTTGGTTGGGATACACCCCCAGTTCAAACAAATGCCTCCAAGTGCTTCACGTTCAACAACGGCTACTTTCATCCCTAGCTGAGACGCGCGAATGGCGGTTACATATCCTCCTGGGCCACTGCCCAATACTATTACGTCGTATTTCATGCTTCTTCTTTTTTGCAGATGGCGAAGGTACAAAACACATTGATTTGTCTGAAAGGAATTGCTGAGGAGAGTTTGACTATTTTGCGGGCAAAGTATTTGTGTATGAAGTGGTATAAAAAATCTCCAGATTCTCTTTTGATCGTAAGCGTAATTTTGATCTTGATGACCGGACTCACTTGGGTCATTCCTGCTGGAACTTTTGATCGAGAAGTGGTGAACGGTAGAACGGTAGTTGTTCCGGGGACGTATCACAGTGTGGAGGCGCAGGCTCAGGGATTTGGAGATTTGTTGAAGGCTCCTTTGCAGGGCTTTGAATCGGCCGCCGAAATTATCGCATTTGTTCTTCTCGTTGGAGGTGCTTTTTCGATGATGACAGCCACAGGAGCGCTGGATGCAGCCCTTTTTAAAGTGATCAATATGGCCAGTACAAGACCCAATTCGAAGTTGCTCATCATTGCTATTTTGATGACGGTCTTCTCGTTTGCGGGGATGACTTTTGGGATGAGTGAAGAGACCTTGGTTTTTGTGCTGCTCACCTTGCCCTTGGCCCGAAGCATGGGCTACGATGCCATTGTTGGCCTGTCCATTCCGTTTTTAGGCGCTGGAGTTGGGTTCGCAGGTGCGGCGTTCAATCCTTTTACGGTGGGGATTGCACAAGGAATTGCAGGCTTGGGGCAGTTCTCAGGAGCGGGATACCGTTTGGTGGTTTGGACGATTTTCACCGCAGCAGCCATCCTATTTGTGCTCCGATACGCAAAACGCTTAGATCAGAAAAAGGAAAAGGGCATTCAGGGCAATCAAGTTGATCAAAATGGAATTGAAGAACTCGTGTTCACCGGAAGAAGAAGGTTGATTTTACTTCTGTTCTTGCTTTCTTTGGTAGCCATCATGATTGGTGCGATTTATTTCGATTGGTACATCCCTGAAATTTGTGCATTGTTCATTGTACTGGGGGTGCTGAGTTCTGTGATTTCATCCAATGGGGCGAAGGCTTCGGTGGACGCTTTTTACGAAGGAGTGAAAACCATGCTTCCTGCAGCAATCATCATCGCGATTTCCAAAAGCATTTTGGTGGTGGCTGAAGACGGACAAATCATCGATACGATTCTTTTTCACGTCAGTGCTGTGGTGGAAGATTTGCCAGCAGTGCTCAGTGTGCAACTCATGTTCCTGGTGCAAGGAATGGTGAATTTTTTCATTCCATCGGGTTCAGGGCAGGCAGCGATTACCATGCCGATCATGACCCCTTTGTCAGATATCATCGGTATTTCCAGACAAACTGCGGTACTTGCTTATCAGTTTGGTGACGGGTTGTTCAATTTGGTGATTCCTACCAGCGGAGTTACAATGGGAGTGCTCAGCATTGCAGGTGTGCCTTTCAATGTGTGGCTAAAGTGGGTTTGGAAACTGATGGTCCTTCTCACGGTTTTGTCGATGGTCTTCTTGGCCGTAGCCGTAAGTATTCTCCAGTATTGATGGTCGGCCAAGTGGGTCGGACTTCCATGGAGCTGCGGGGATTTGTGCCCGCAAACACCGATTTAAACAAAGGGATTGCGTAAATTTGACCCTTTCCAAAATTGAAAAAACATGTTGAACGTTGTATTGTTCGGTCCTCCGGGAGCTGGTAAAGGAACTCAAAGTGAAAATTTGGTGAGTCGATTTGGACTCGTTCACTTAAGCACGGGTGATATCTTTCGCTCAAACATCAAAGGAGAAACCGAACTGGGGAATTTGGCCAAAAGTTACATGGATAAAGGCGCATTGGTGCCCGATGAGGTGACCATCAAGATGCTCGAGTCGGAAGTGAAAAAGCACGATGCTCCCAAAGGATTTATATTTGACGGTTTCCCGAGAACCAAAGCACAAGCGGCAGCTTTGGATGCTTTCTTGGCTGAAAATGGAACAGAGGTAACGGCAATGCTCGCACTCGAGGTCCCAGAAGAGGAGCTGAAAACACGATTGGCGAAAAGAGCCGAGACGAGCGGAAGAGTCGATGATGCAGATCCCGCAGTGATCCAAAAACGAATCGATGTGTATCAACAAGAAACGGCTCCCGTGGCAGAATTCTACCGCGATCAAAACAAGTATCAGGGAATTGAAGGTTTAGGAACGATCGAAGAAATCGCTCAACGCCTCTATCAAGCACTGGAAGCTTAAGCAATAAAAAATGGCCAGCCAAAACTTCGTCGATTACGTAAAGATTTGCTGCCGCTCCGGTAAAGGAGGGGCAGGTTCTGCGCACTTTCACCGAGATCGTACCACTGCAATGGGTGGTCCCGATGGTGGTGATGGTGGTCGGGGAGGACACATCATCATCCGCGGTAGTAAGCACGTTTGGACTTTGCTTCATTTGAAGTACCGAAAGCATGTCATCGCCGCGCCGGGCGAAGGCGGAAGTGGCGGATTGAAATCGGGTGCCGAAGGAAAAGACGAGTACCTCGATGTCCCCATTGGTACCATTGCCAAAGATGCCGAAACAGGAGAGGTGATGTTCGAAATTACTGAGGACGGACAAGAATTCGTTATCTTAGAAGGGGGACGTGGCGGACTCGGTAACGATCATTTTAAATCATCCACCTTTCAATCTCCTCGCTTCGCCCAACCGGGAGAGCCAGGAAAGGAAGAATGGAAAATCCTTGAGCTCAAATTACTTGCCGATGTTGGTCTGGTCGGCTTCCCAAATGCGGGAAAATCAACCCTGCTATCGGTGCTCTCTGCTGCAAAACCCGAAATTGCTGATTACCCTTTTACTACCCTTCGTCCAAACCTTGGAATGGTGAGCTACCGAGGCGATCGTTCATTCGTGATGGCCGATATCCCCGGTATCATCGAAGGAGCCAGTGAAGGGAAAGGACTCGGTTTGCGTTTCTTGAGACACATCGAACGAAATTCCGTACTCCTTTTTTTGGTGCCGGCTGATGCCGATGATATCCACCAAGAGTACAAGATTTTGCTCAACGAATTGAAAAAGTACAACCCAGAGCTGCTCGATAAACAGAAAATTCTGGCGATTTCGAAATCAGACATGTTGGACGATGAACTCAAAGAAGAATTGTCCAAAGATCTTCCAGACATCCCTCATCTCTTCATTTCCTCCGTTGCACAACAAGGACTCATGGAACTCAAAGATCTTCTTTGGAAAGAGATCAACCTTGAAGGCTAGCATTTAGTTCTCGGATGAATGAATGTGCTGCTTGAGCGGTGACGAAAGCAGCAATTTGAAACTATTCACTCCATCAAGTCATCGATCTCCTTGGCAATTTGTCGATTCCATTCCAGCTGAGCCTGCTTATCAACCCCATGTTGGGTTAAGGAATCATAGGCCGATTGTCGGGCCTCCATGACGGTGTAGATGCTATCAAAAATTACCTGACTCCGAGCGATGTAATTCTTGCTCTGAAAATCAGCAATTTCCACTTCGAGGGGTCGAAAGGCTTTCGCCATTTGAAGTGCGTAAATGGCAGTGATATCGAAATGCCCTTGTTCATGAATCAAAAGTTGGAGTTCTTGATGCTCCACATTCACCCATGACTTATCTTTTCGAAAGTAAGGCGTACAAACGAACTTGGCCCTGCCGTTTTCACCAGTAACCTCATAGCGGATGCCGCTGTAAGTGTAGGCTTTATAAAGTTCTTCCGGACCCGCACGCTTGACGAAATCGTCCCATTGCAAACGCCTCCAAGTACTCCAAACCAGTTCGTTGGGGTCGTCTTGAACCGTTCCTAAAACCGAACACAAAGTGATCGAGATGAATAGCAAAAGCGTTTTCATAGTCCTTTGAACGAGTTTAAAATCAAAAAGTTGCGAACTTTGTGCGATGAATAGATGGAACCTGAAGATTAGCGAGGATGTTCAAATTGCATTGAGAGAAAGAATTCCGGTAGTTGCTCTCGAAAGCACCATTATATCCCACGGCATGCCTTATCCTGAGAATGAAGTTACCGCCAGGAAGGTAGAGCAGGTATGCAGAGATACAGGGGCTGTTCCGGCCACCATCGCTATTATCGAAGGAGTTTGTTGCGTTGGATTGAATTCCGATCAGCTCCATCAATTGGCCAGCTCGAATGAAGTGATGAAAGCTTCACGTCGAGATATCGCCATTGCCATCGCCCAAAAAAAGACCGCCGCAACAACTGTGGCCGCCACCATGATGATCGCACATCAGGCCGGGATCAAGGTATTTGCTACCGGAGGAATTGGCGGTGTTCATCGAGGTGTTGCCGATACTTGGGACATTTCTGCCGATCTTGAAGAACTCAAACGCACCCCCGTTCATGTGGTTTGTGCTGGGGTGAAATCCATCCTTGATATCCCCAAAACCTTGGAGTATTTGGAAACTGGAGGAATACCAGCAATTACCTATAATTCCAGAGAATTCCCGGCATTTTTTAGTGCCCAAAGCGGCGTTGCTAGTCCATACACCATGAACGACACCAAGGAAATAGCCAAAATGATCCACGTTCATGAACAACTCGGATTGCAGCACGGTAGTATTATCGCCAATCCAATCGACCCAAAGGCCTCGATGACTAAAGCGACCATGGAGCATTACATTCAAGAAGCCCTTCAAAAAGCCAAAGATGAGAAAGTAGAAGGAAAAGCCATCACTCCTTATTTGCTGAAGGAAATTGCGGAAAGAACGGGCGGACAAAGTTTGCAGAGCAACATCTCCCTCATTCAGGCCAATGTGCGATTGGCGGCAAGAATAGCCAAGGATTTAGCTTTTCTTGAGAGGACTGAAGAGAAATAGCACTTTTTATTTCGCCGAATTCGAGCTATTTTTGCACACCATTTTTAGCCATTCATTTAAGCTACACGCCATGTCAAATCAGAAGGAACAAGAGCAAATGACCGAAGACAAGATTCGAGAACAATTGATCGCAGATTACCGCTTGGCATGCCTCAGCAGAGAAGCTTCTTTGCTGGGTAGAAAAGAAGTGCTTACGGGAAAGGCGAAATTTGGAATCTTTGGTGATGGGAAAGAATTGGCCCAAATCGCACTCGCAAAGCAATTCAAAAAAGGAGACTTCAGATCGGGTTACTACCGCGATCAAACGATCATGATGTATCTCGATCTCCTCAATGTTCAGCAATATTTTGCGGCACTTTATGCTCACGTGGATACTTCGCATGAACCGGCTTCTGGCGGACGCCAAATGGGTGGGCACTACGCCACTCGAAATTTGAACGATGACGGTTCTTGGAAAAACTTGATGGAGCAGTACAATAGTTCTGCAGACATTTCACCAACGGCCGGACAAATGCCTCGTTTGCTCGGACTCGCCCAGGCATCAAAAATGTACCGCAACTTGGAAGGGCTAGAATCCATGTCGCAATTCTCCCATAAAGGAAACGAAGTGGCTTTCGGAACCATCGGTGATGCCAGTACTTCGGAAGGGCTGTTTTGGGAGTCCATGAATGCTGCGGCTGTGTTGCAGGTTCCAATGGTGATGTCCGTTTGGGACGATGGTTACGGTATTTCGGTGCCGAAAAAATACCAAACTGTAAAAGAAAGCATTTCAGAAGCACTCTCAGGATTCGCCAAAGGAGGCGATACCAATGGATTCCGGATTTTTAAGGTGAAGGGATGGAATTATCCCGATTTGATCGTTACCTACGAAAAGGCAGTGAAAATGAGTCGGGAAGAACACATTCCAGTGCTCATCCACGTTGAAGAACTAACTCAGCCACAAGGGCACAGTACTTCGGGTTCACACGAAAGATATAAGAGTCCGGAACGTCTCAGCTGGGCGCAAGAGTATGATTGCATCGAGCAATACAAGCGCTTCCTCATCTTGGAAGGTGCTGCGAGCGAAGAAGAGTTGGACGAAATTCGTAAAAGCTGTAAAAAAGAAGCTCGTGAAGCACAAAAAGCCGCTTGGGCTGCTTTCCGTGCCTCCATCGACCTCGAAAAAACACAAGCCATCGCATGGTTGGAAGAACTCAAATCCGCTCACCCCAATCACCCCGTTCAAGAAGCGATCAACACTTTGGCCAACAATAAAGAGGTGATTCGAAAAGAAATTGCCAATGTGGTGAGAAAGGTACTTCGTGATACGCGAGGCGAGGAAAGTTCGGCCCGAAGTGGTTTGATGAACTGGTATGAAATCAATGCTGGGCAGAATGAAGAACGTTTCAATTCCGCTTTGTATTCGGACTCTTCAAACGCAGCCAAAAACATTGAAGCGGTAGCCCCAATTTATGCAGATGACGCCGAAATGGTGGACGGAAGACTTGTGCTGAGAGAGAATTTTGACGTTCTCTTCACAAAATACCCTCAACTGGTCACATTTGGAGAAGATACAGGGAAAATTGGTGGAGTGAATCAGTCCATGGAAGGCATGCAAGAGAAGTACGGTGAGCTTCGTGTGGCAGATACCGGAATACGTGAGGCGACCATCCTCGGACAAGGGATTGGTATGGCCATGCGCGGACTCCGACCGATTGCCGAAATTCAGTACCTCGATTATTTGTACTACGCCTTGCAAATCATGCGAGATGACTTGGCTTCAGTTCAATACCGAACCAAAGGAGGTCAAAAAGCGCCATTGATTGTGCGAACAAGAGGTCACCGATTAGAAGGCATCTGGCACTCCGGCTCTCCCATGGGGGCCATCATCCATTCGATCCGAGGAATGCACGTTTGTGTGCCCAGAAATATGGTGCAAGCTGCGGGAATGTACAACCTCCTTCTGGAAGCAGACGAACCGGCATTGGTGGTGGAAT
The DNA here is from genome assembly GCA_964649515.1 of uncultured Comamonadaceae bacterium. Classification (GTDB taxonomy): domain Bacteria; phylum Bacteroidota; class Bacteroidia; order Flavobacteriales_D; family Sanyastnellaceae; genus CALKGK01. The sequence goes on from CAZYPV010000057.1 coordinate 16,599, forward strand.
GTTTGAACGGATACCGAAGCAAAGAAGCCATGCCAAGCAATTTGGGTGAGTTTAAAGTGGCTTTGGGAGAACCTGAAGTGGTGAAGCAGGGAAGTGACATCACCATTGTTTCTTATGGATCAACCTTCAATCTTTGTGTTCAAGCAGCCAAAGAGCTGGAAGAATTGGACATCGATGTGGAATTGGTGGACGTTCAAACCTTGCTTCCTTTTGACGTGAACCACAGCATTTCAAAAAGTTTGGCCAAAACCAATCGGGTGATCTTCATTGACGAAGATGTGCCTGGAGGCGCAAGTGCTTACATGCTCGATCAAGTGATCAATAAGCAAGGAGCTTGGCGTTTACTCGATGCCCAACCACAAACCCTGAGTGCAAAACCCCATTTGCCCGCCTACGGTACGGACGGTGACTATTTCTCTAAACCTTCAGTAGATGATATCGTGGAAGCGGTTTATGCCATGATGGCCGAGTCCAATCCAAGTGCTTATCCAAGCATCTACTAAAATGGAAACAAGGGAATTTCAACTCAAAACACCTTTTATTCCGCTCATGAGTTTGCTTAAAGCCAGTGGTTTGGCGCAAACGGGCGGGCACGCAGGTATCCTCATTGAAGAAGAGGAGGTGCTGGTGAACGGTGAGCTCGAACTCAGGAAACGTAGAAAGTTGATTGTGGGTGATGAGGTGTTGGTGCAAGAAAGCGGAATGCGTGTGCTGATTGTTGCTGCCGAGAAGGCTTAGTGTGTTGAAAGCAGCTAGTGCTTTGCAAGGAATTTGTTTATTCAAACGTCCGTTTTATCGCATTCCTCAATAAATTACAGGTCCTTTTCTTATTTCTGACATTTGGATTTAGTAGTTTTAACCCTTGTACCTATAATCATAACATGTTCAGACTTCTTTCACTCTGCTGTGCTTGTCTTTTTTGTGTCGGCCTCAAAGCCCAAGTAACCATCAAGGGAAATGTGCGTGACGCATCCAATAACGAAGCCATTTTTTATGCCAATGTGATCGTTAAGGGGAGTACCTCAGGAGTAACAACTGACTTTGAAGGGGATTTTAGTATTGTGGTGGACGAACTGCCGGCTCGGCTCGTTGTTTCTTTTATTGGTTATGAATCCAAAGAAGTGAATGTGACTTCGGCCAACAAGCGCATTGATGTTAAATTGAGCGCTGCCCAAATCATGATTGATGAAGCCGAAGTTGTGGGAGAACGCATTTCAGAAAAACAAAAACAAGCCCCACTCACCGTAGAGTCCATGGATGTGATTGCCATCAAAGAAGCACCTTCGGGGAGTTTTTATGAAGGTTTGGGGAACTTGAAAGGGGTGGATCTAACCTCGGCCAGTCTTGGTTTTAAAATCATCAATACCCGTGGATTCAACTCAACCTCTCCCGTGCGTTCTTTGCAATTGATTGATGGAGTGGATAATCAGTCTCCCGGACTCAATTTCTCTCTCGGTAACTTTCTTGGAGCGCCTGATTTGGATGTGAAGTCGGTGGACATCATCGCCGGCGCTTCTTCCGCTTTTTATGGTCCGGGCGCATTTAATGGGGTCATCAACATGGAAACCAAAAACCCTTTCATTTACCCCGGATTGGCCGTTCAAATGAAAGTTGGTGAACGAAGCTTGTTTGAGCATTCCTTCCGTTGGGCAGAAGCCATCAACAACAAAAATGGAGATCCCTTCTTTGCATATAAACTCAACTTTTATTCCCTTTCGGCCCAAGATTGGGAAGCAGATAATTATGAGCCCACCTTCAATTCGGAGGT
>CAZYPV010000057.1:18466-21632 GCA_964649515.1 uncultured Comamonadaceae bacterium
TTTGTAGATAAGATTACCGTGGGGGCAAACGGCCGACTGTATTTGCCGAATTCCGATGGAACCATCTTTGAAGACACAGCAGGCGTTCAAATTCGGAATTCGGAGTGGGGTGCTTACTTAGGTGTGGAGCAAAAGTTCAATGAGAACAAGTGGATTGTGAATGGAACCGTCCGTTTTGACAAAAATCAAAATTTTGATTTGGTCATTTCACCTGCCGCCTCCGTGGTGTGGACTCCTAAAGAGAACAATTACCTCCGTGCATCCTTCAGCAGTGCACTGCGAAATCCAACCCTTGCCGATCAGTACCTCAATTTGAACGTTGGTCCGGCCATCCTCTCTGGTAACCTCAACGGAGCCAACGACCTCATCACCCTAGAAAGCTTTTCAGATTACCGAAATACTCAAGACACCGACGTACTGGAGTATTTTGATATCGAAGCCATTCGTCCTGAAAGGGTTCAGACCTTTGAAGTAGGATACCGCACCACGCTCTTCGATCGCGCTTACATTGATGCAGGGTACTATTACTCGAGATACACCGATTTTATAGGTTTCAATATTGGTTTGATTGCAGATTTCGATAACAATGATCTTGTTCAGGATTTTCAAGTTTATCGCTACTCCGCGAATTCACAAAATATTGTAACGACCCAAGGTTTCAGCATTGGGGTGAATTACTACTTGAATGAGTACTTTTCGGTGAATGGGAACTATAGCTGGAATCAGCTATTGACGGCAGATGAAGACGACCCCATCATCCCCGCGTTCAATACCCCTGAGCACAAGTACAACCTTGGATTCACTGCAAGAGATTTGAAATCTTCTTGGGGTGAGGGGAAAAACCGATATGGATTTGGAGTAAATTACAAATGGGTTGAAGGATTCCTCTTCGAAGGTTCACCACAATTCACGGGTTTTGTACCTTCGTACACGATGGTGGATGCTCAGGTGAATTACCGTGTGGAAAGCATCAGCTCGACCTTCAAGATTGGGGCGTCCAACTTGTTGAACAATATGCAAATACAAACTTATGGAGGTCCGAGAATCGGTCGATTGGCCTACTTCTCCGTTCTCTTTGAATTAGATAATAGATAGTAGTTAACCCTTAATTTAAATTTTATGAAAAGAACTCTTACGTTCCTCACTTTGGTAGTGATGATGTTGTCATTCTCAGCGAATGCACAGCGTTATCTGGACGAAGTATTTGATGATGTTGTAGTAGAAAGCGGTGTTCAGTATGGAACCAATGCTTCTGTTTTGGCTTATTCCATTTTTGGTGAAGCCGTACCCGAAGCCCTTTTGATGGATGTTTATACACCGGAAGGAGATACCGAAACAGAGCGCCCGCTCATCCTTTACTTCCACACTGGAAACTTCCTACCAACCCCCGCAAATGGATCTACCTCTGGTACACGTACAGATTCAATCACTGTTGAATTGTGTTCGCGTTTTGCTCGCATGGGCTACGTAGTTGCTTCTTGCAGCTACCGTTTGGGCTGGAACCCAATTGCTGAAACGCAGGATGAGCGTGTGAATACCTTGATCAATGCGGCTTACCGTGGTGTTCAAGATTCACGTACTGCTGTGCGTTACTTCAGAAAAGACGTTGCTGAGAATGGAAACCAGTACGGTGTAGATCCTTCTAAAATTGCGATGTTCGGACAAGGTACTGGTGGATACATCACCCTTGCAGCAGCAACTTTGGATGAATACCAAGAAGTATTGTTACCAAAATTCACCACGGAAGTAATCATTGACGGAACTCCTTTCCCCGTGCCAATGGTATTGGAAGATGTAAATGGTGATATTTTTGGTACCTCTGTTGGTGTGAACCCATTGGACGGCGATACCCTTTGCTACCCTAACCACGTTGGTTACAGCTCTGATTTCAACGCTTGCATTAACCTTGGTGGTGCAATGGGAGATATCTCTTGGTTGGAAGATGGAGACATGCCGATGATTTCTTTCCACGCACCAACCGATCCATTTGCTCCTTATGGAACAGGTGTATTGATTGTTCCTGGTGCAAACCTTCCAGTTGTGGAAGTTTCAGGGTCTGGAGATGTACAGGCTCAAGTAGCGACCTTTGGTAATAACCAATTGTTCATCGATGCTGGATTTATGGATGAATGGACCACAGCGAACCCAGGTTCAGTTGAAGGACTTTACCCCGTGATTCGTCCGGAAGGACAAGGTGCTGATTCTAGTCCTTGGGACTGGTGGGCATCTTCAAACCCGAACAATGACGCAGGTTTGTTAACCAACCCAGACATGAGTGCTGAAAAAGGTCGTGCCTACGCTGATACCATCCAAGGTTACGTTGCTCCTCGTTTGGCTTGTGCTTTGTTCCTTGAGAACAGTGCTTGTTCTAACATGGGTGGTGTACCTAACGACATGTGTGCAGATGCGGTTGACATTAACGACTTGTTTGGTTCAGACGTGGACGTTGTTGAAACATCGGACGTGTTCACCAATGTTGGTGCTACCGCTGAGGCAGATTTGACTGTTGGATATGAGTGTTTTGATGATAACAATACCGATGGGTCGAACGGTGAAGCTTTGTTGAACAACACGGTTTGGTTCAGCATGACTGGTGACGGTTTGAACTACCAAATTGAAACCAACGATTGCAACGGCGCTGCAGAATTCTTCCAAGGAGATACTCAAATGGCTGTTTACTCAGGAGATTGTGGAAACTTGGTGCCTGTGGCTTGCGGTGAAGACATCGATTTCGGAGGCGGAAACTACTATAGCAATGTGTTCTTCGAAACAGAAGCAGATGTAACTTATTACATCATGGTTGATGGTTACGATTACACCGCTTTCAATGCAGAGCCTGCAACAGGTGAATTCTGCTTGAATGTAGTACAAGTATTGACTAACGTTGAAGAGAATGATCTTTTAGGATTGAACGCTTATCCAAACCCTGCAACAAGTGTATTGAACTTGAATGCAGACCTCAACTTGGATTACGTTCGCGTTTACAACATGGTTGGTGCATTGGTAATGGAGCAAGGCTTCCAAACCAACAACGCTCAATTGAATGTTGTAGATCTTGAAGCTGGAATTTATGTAGTTGAAATCACTTCAGGTGACCTTCGCTCAAGCATCCGCTTCGTGAAAAAATAATGGCTTAAACGTTTTAAGCTTATTGAAGCCCCAGCTC
>CAZYPV010000058.1:0-21149 GCA_964649515.1 uncultured Comamonadaceae bacterium
AACGGATGGTGGCAAGCAGTAGTGAGTTCAAGCTGTGATCCGGGGAACTCAGCACCTTTTGATGCGTCCATCTTGTATGTGGAAGGCGAAAATGTGGATGTTTATTTAACGAGTGACGGCAGTGAATACACTTATTCCTATTCCGGTCCATTCGAAAGCGATGGGTGCACGGCTACTTTCAATGGCATTACTCTTTACTTGAATGACGACGGTGTGCCGCAATCTACTGAGGAAATTAATGGTAACTGTTTGTATCTGCTGAATGGAAATGCCGGGTGTTCAGATCCGCTCGCTTGCAATTATGATTCTGAAGTGCAATTCATTGTTCAGGAGCTTTGTATTTATCCAACGGGAAGGGTACTCGGTTGCACCTATGCCAATGCCAACAACTACAACCCTGATGCCAATTGGGACGATGGTTCTTGCGTATACACTTCGAATTCTTGCAGCACTCCTTACGTTGTAGTAAGTGTAGATAATACTGATTTACCAACTTCTATGGCTGGGATTTACTACTTATCCAATGAATGTACAAGTGATGAAGGCCCCGCTTTTTCTGATAGTGTTGATGATTCTATTTGCTTCAAAAAGGCATCTTGTAGTGAATGGCGAATATGGAATACGGGTTGTGGTTGGGAGATAGGAAGAATGGAGGAACAAAGCAGCTCTGGTCCAGAGTTTTCGTATAGCGAATGGCAGCGCTATGCCCGTTCATATACTGGTCTTTGCTCGCAAATGCCTTCCATTCAGGAGGGAATTGAGGCACTAGAGACGATGACTTACTATAATGTGTTTGGAGATGTCCTTTCAGGCGTGAGTTCGAGTTTACATTTTTGTTCGGGGTGTACAGACGAACAAGCAAGTAATTATGATCCTACGGTATCTGAAGATGACGGTTCATGTGTTTACCTGGGTTGCACCTACACCAACGCTAATAATTATGATCCCAACGCCAATGCAGACGACGGCTCTTGCAACTTTGACCAGCCCGTGCCTGCGGGTTGTATGGATGAAACGGCTTGCAATTACAATCCCTTGGCAGAAATTTCGCAGCCCGATGTTTGTGATTACCTGTGCCTCGGATGTACTTATGAGTTTGCCGAAAATTACCATCCTTCTGCTACTGTGGACAATGGTTCTTGTATCGTTATTGTAGCCACCAACTTCGGCGATTTTAACGATGACGGAGCGGTAAACTCGGGAGATCTTCTTCTTTTCTTGAATGTTTTCGGAACAAATTATACCGATTAAAGGAAGTATCGTTTTTTCAAATCCAAAAAGAAGGAGTCCACCAACGGGCTCCTTTTTTCTTGGGCTGAATCGAAGTGCCCCTTGTAAGGTCCATCCCCCTCAAAATCCGTACTTTTGCCAAAATCTTTTGCATGATTCTATCCATGACCGGCTATGGAAAGGCCGAAGGAACCATCGGAACCCGAAAATTTACCGTTGAATTGCGCTCTTTAAACAGCAAGCAGTTTGATCTCAACGTTCGCATGCCAAGCATGTTCAAAGAAAAGGAGATGGCTTTGAGAACCTTTCTAGCCCAAGAGGTGGGAAGAGGGAAGTCAGACCTCACCATCTTCTACGAGGCTTCCTCGGAAGAGAAGAAAATATCCGTGAACAAACCGCTCATGCTTTCCTACCAAAAAGACTTCCAAGAAGTGGCGCAAGCTTTTGGTCAGGAAAACCCCGATTATTTGGGAGCCATTATGCGCATACCGGATGTCCTTCGGCCCGAAAAAGAAGAGCTCAATGAAGACGAATGGAGCCAGATTATGGAGTTGGTGAAAACGGCTTTGAAGGGCTTCATCGGCTACCGAACGCAAGAAGGAGAAGTGCTCTACCACGATTTCAAGTCAAGAATCAACACCATCCTTCAACTTCAAGAAGAATTGGGTCCGCTCATCGATGCCCGTGTAAACCGAACCAAGGAACGCATCAAAAACAACCTCAATGAATGGATTGAAGCAGATAAAATCGATACCAACCGCTTCGAGCAAGAGATGATCTACTATCTCGAAAAAATGGACGTTACCGAAGAGCTTGTTCGCCTGACTGGAAATTGCAACTATTTTCTTGAAATCCTCGAAGATGGTGAGATGCAAGGGAAGAAATTGGGTTTCATTTCACAAGAGATTGGAAGGGAAGTGAACACGCTCGGATCCAAAGCCAACGATGCAGAAATGCAACGAAGAGTGGTTCAAATGAAAGACGAACTCGAAAAAATAAAAGAGCAAATTCTCAATGTCCTCTAAGCAACCATTCACCGGCAAATGCATCATCTTTTCTGCGCCTTCGGGAGCGGGAAAAACCACCATCGTGCGTTCACTTTTAGAGCGAAACATGGGCTTGGAGTTTTCGATTTCAGCCACGAGCCGAGCGCCAAGAAAAATTGAACGAGAAGGCAAAGATTACCACTATTTGAGCGTTTCGGAGTTCAAGGAAAGGGTAGCGAACGAAGAATTCATCGAGTGGGAGGAGGTCTATGAAGATCAGTATTACGGTACTTTGAAGTCGGAAATCCAACGAATTTGGGCCGAAGGAAAGCATGTGATTTTTGATGTTGACGTGGACGGTGGAATCAGTTTGAAGAACTACTTCGGCGATGGCGCCTTGGCCATTTTCGTTCAGCCACCGAGCAAAGAACACCTTCGGGCCCGTTTGGAAGGAAGAAGCACAGAGACGCCAGAAAGCATTGAACGCCGAATTGGTAAAGCAGATTACGAACTTCAGCAAGCGCCGAAGTTTGATCGAATACTCATCAACGACCAACTAGAAGAAGCCAAAGAGAGTGCTTTTGAAATGGTAAAATCATTCTTGGAAGATTGAAAAAAGTAGGACTCTATTTCGGCACTTTTAACCCAGTGCATATTGGTCATTTAGTGATTGCCAATTTCATGGCAAACCACACAGATCTGGAAGAAGTGTGGATGGTCGTTACCCCGCACAACCCGCTGAAGAACCGCAGCGATCTCCTTCCCGATGAGCACCGTTTGCAAATGGTTCGATTGGCGATAGTGGATAATCCCAAAGTATGGGCAAGCGATGTTGAGTTTGATTTGCCCCAGCCCAATTTCACGAGCAAAACCCTCGATCACCTTCTAGAAACCCATCCCGATTGCGAATTTACGCTGATCATGGGTGAAGACAACTTGCGAAGTTTCGATCGTTGGAAGGATTACCAACGCATTTTGGCCGATTTTGACATCTTGGTTTATCCCCGTTCACAAACAGAGGGAGAAACCCGCATTGAAGCGGTCAGTGGGCTAGACTTCACTCGGGTCAAGGTTTGCGATGCACCCAGCATCAAGATCTCTTCCACCTTCCTTCGCAACTCCATCCAGAACCAAAAGGATGTGCGCTACTTGATTCCAGATAAGGTCATCAATTACATTAGCAACAACTATTTGTATGAAAATCGGGACAATTTGGAGGATTTGCTGTGATGAGAAAGTGCTGCTGACATGAAGAAGTGTTTGCTCATGAGGAATCTCATAGCCTTTGTTTTCTTGTTCATCAGCGAGCTTGGTTTCGGTCAGAATACATCCACTGAAGACTTTAATTTAGTGGGAATTTGGACGATTACCGACTTCAACGATCCCGACCAATTTGAAGACATTTGGGAATTTACTGCGACAAATATTTTTAACGAGTTGAAGTACCCGTTTGACGGGGCTCCCAATTTGGTGCCAGACGAAACCGGAACTTGGCTGCTTCTTGGTGAGCGCTTGCAGATCACCATTACCGGAGAGGACGTCAACGGGACCCAAAAGAATTACGAAACACCTCAAGTGATGGAATTTGAAGTGATCGTGGATGGTTCTCAAATCATTCTCAAACTCATCGTTGATGAAGAAACGGAAGGTAGAGGGCCCGTTCGATTGAGGATGTCGAAGAGCTGAGCGTATCTGATCTTAATTTGACCATCACAACTTTTACCATCTTCAGGATACCAATTTCAAAGGATATTATTGAGCCTTGAATGCTTGGGATTGAAGGGATGAGGAGGATTTTTGGAGAGGATTGCTTTGGGGTGTTGGATTGGGATTTTCTTGAAAGGAGCGGGAGAGTGATGATTGAATCGAGGTTGGTTTCTAATCTCGAAATGGCCCCGAAAAAGTCGATTTTTTTGATTTTTTTCGCGCAAAACCTGGCCCTCGCGGGCCCCACCCTAGCCCCCCACCCCCAACCTGCCATCCAGCGGGAAGAAGGTCGGGCGTTTTTACGCCACTCCCAAGCAAATCGAACACCACTTTGTAGCTGACTACGCTCCGTTTGTGAATGACCCCAATCCCCATATTTTAAACCATCATACCACCTTCTCCAAGAGAAAAACACTTAGGATTATTTGGCTTCTCTTTCATGTGTTCTTGCATATTTTAGCGAGATTAGCATCTCAAATGAAAAGCATGAAAAAGTTCACCGCAGCACTACTAGGAGTTAGCGCGCTTGTTGCCTGCTCCGACCAAGAAGTAAAGCAAGAAGATTCGATGAAAAAAACGACTACTCAAACCCCATCACCCAAAAAAATTGCAGAAGAATTGACTATTCACGGAGATACGCGTGTGGATAACTACTTCTGGATGCGCTTGAGCGATGAGCAGAAAAATGCAGAAGAGGCAGATGCACAAACTCAAGATGTGCTCAACTACCTCAACGAAGAAAATGCCTACCGCGAAAAAGAAATGGCCGATACCGAAGAGTTTCAAAAGGAACTTTTCGATGAAATTGTGGGCAGAATTAAGCAAACAGATGAATCCGTGCCCACTAAGGTGAACGGCTATTGGTACTACGTTCGCTACGAAGAAGGAAAAGAATACCCGTTCTACTGCCGAAAGAAAGAAAACATGGAGGCCGAAGAGGAGGTGATGCTCGATGTGCCGGCAATGGCGGAAGGGTTTGAATACTACCAAGTTGGCGGACAAAGCGTTTCTCCAGACAACAGCATGATTGCTTATGGCGTTGATACCGTCAGTCGAAGAGAATATACCGTCCACATCAAAAACCTCAAAACGGGAGAAATCTTGAGCGATCAGATCCCAAAAACAACGGGCGGAGCTACTTGGGCGAACGACAATAAGACCTTGTTCTACACGAAAAAAGATCCTGTTACCCTCCGTTCTTTTCAAATCTACAAACACACCCTGGGCACAGATGCTAGTCAAGATGTGCTGGTTTACGAGGAGAAAGACGAAACATTCAACACCTTCGTTTACAAAACCAAATCCAAGAAATACCTCATTATTGGAAGTGGAGCCACCGAAAGTTCGGAATATCGCTACATGGATGCGAACGACCCTAACGGTACATTTAAAATCATTCAAGAGCGGGTAGACGGACTGGAGTATAGCGTGGCACATTACCAAGACGATTTCTACATCGTTACCAATAAAGATGCGAAGAACTTCAAGTTGGTGAAAACTCCGGTGAACAAGACCACACAAGAGAATTGGGTGGACGTAATTCCGCACCGAGAAGATGTCCTCCTCGAAGGCATCGAGATTTTTAAAGACTATTTGGTGGTGGATGAGCGTAAAAATGGCTTAACCGAAATTCATGTGATGCCTTGGAATGGTGGGGATGATCATTACATTGAATTTCAAGACCCGGCCTATACCGCATACGTGGGCTACAATCCGGATTTTGATACCAAGGTGCTGAGATACGGCTACAGTTCACTCACTACGCCAAATTCTACCTATGATTACGATTTGGGCACGAAAGAACGCACTTTGCTCAAGCAACAAGAGGTAATGGACCCCACCTTTGATCCAAACAATTACACCAGTGAGCGATTGATGGCCATTGCTACCGATGGAACCCTCGTTCCCGTGAGCATTGTCTATAAGAAAGGAACACAGAAAAATGGAGAAAATCCACTCTTGCTCTACGGCTATGGATCCTATGGAGCAAGCATGGACGCTTACTTCTCTAGTGTTCGATTGAGCTTGCTCGACCGTGGCTTCGTTTATGCCATTGCCCATATTCGTGGCGGACAAGAGATGGGGCGTCAATGGTATGAGAACGGTAAAAAACTCAAGAAGAAAAATACCTTCACTGACTTCATTGATTGCGGTGAATTCTTGATTCAACAAGGATATACTTCACCAGAACACCTCTACGCCATGGGTGGAAGTGCAGGTGGATTGTTGATGGGTGCAGTCATCAATATGCGTCCCGATTTATGGAACGGAGTTGTTGCAGCGGTTCCTTTTGTGGATGTGGTGAGCACGATGTTGGACGAAAGCATTCCGCTAACCACGGGAGAATTTGACGAATGGGGAAATCCTAAAGACAGTACCTACTACGAATACATCAAAAGCTATTCACCTTACGATAACGTGGTAGCTCAGGATTACCCCAACTTGTTGATTACAACAGGGTATTGGGATAGCCAAGTGCAGTACTGGGAGCCGGCAAAATGGTGTGCAAAATTGCGTGAACTGAAAACAGACAGCAATCAACTCTACATGTACTGCAACATGTCCACGGGTCATGGTGGTGCTAGTGGACGATTTGAACGATATAAGGAAACAGCAATGGAATACGCCTTCTTGTTACGTCTAGAAGGAATTTCAAAGTAACAAACCCTCAATAGTGAGCTTTAGGACCCGGTACATGTGCCGGGTTCTTTGTTTTTGCTTGAAAAGCGCGAACTTTGCAAATTGCAAATGAAAAGTTTTGAACCGAATGGAACTGTTCTTGTTAATTTCTCTAAGAATTGAACTATGAAGTACCGTTGTTTACGCAGAGATGAGTTGGAAGAAGTGACTGAGGATTTTGTGAAATTCCTTGCGAGCAATTCCATTACCAAAGAGGATTGGTCTAGAATCAAACAAGATCAGCCTGATGCTGCCCAAAAAATGATTGAATTGTTTTCCGATATCTTCTGGGACAAGGTGCTGGAAAACCTCAAATGGTGCCAAATCCGACAAAAGAAGAGCTTCCGCATTTTTCAAATCAGAGATAAGTGGGAGATGGTTCATCTTAAAATTGCTGAAGACACCCCTTACGATCTCACCAACCCCGAACACATTCAAGCCGTGGCAGGGGGCGCAGTTGGATTAGCTGGATTAGGTGTAGAAATCTTTACAGGAACGAAAGCTCTAGTGAAAGACCGGAAAAGAGAGCTTTTCGAAATGCTCGAAAACGGCGCTTTGCCCTGCAGTGAAGCCATGTGGTTGAGCTGGAAAAGCATGACACAACAAGCCAGCTAAAGGGGAATCAAGAATAGTGCTGCCTTGAAGTACTCAGAGCCAAGCGGCAAATACGTCCCGAACATCTTCCTTTGCAACTTCCAAGTGATAAGCCATCAGCCCGGCCTTCAAAGCCCCTTCTACATGTTGCACACTGTCGTCGATAAACAGGGTGCGTTCAGGTTCTAGATCATGCCACTTGCACAAGGCCAGAAAGGTCTCGGGATCGGGTTTTTTAATGCCGATTTCGTTGGAATAATGTACTTTTTCGAAGGCCGATCGGAAATAATCCAAACCAAATTGTCGATCCATCATTTGTTCAAACTCCCGAACGTGAATGGCGTTGGTATTGCTCAACAAAAAGGTGCGTTTATTCACTTTGAGTTGATGAATCAGGGCAATTCGTTCTTTCGGAATTCCAGTGAGAATACTGTTCCACGCATCTTCTAAGCGCTCATCGCTCAAGTCGCTGTGAAAGTGTTTTCTCAATGCTTCATAAAAATCGGCATCGCTAATTTTCCCGGTTTCAAGAAGGTCGAAGAGTGGGTTTTGAGCGGCTTGGGTGTATAAAGACTTGAAGTTGTCCAAGCCCAATTCTGCAAATGCGCGAACGGGAGCATCGTAGTCAATGTGAAAAAGAACACCACCAAAATCAAAGATGATGGCATCAATTTCTTGTAAGGTAGGAAAGTGTTTTACATTCATTTCACCCATGCTTGAGCATAGCCTTTCGCCTTGATCTCCTGCAAAGCTTTGCGAGCTGCTTTCTTCGTGGTATATGAACCAAATGCAACGAGTTCCAGCTTGCCAGAGGTTCCGGCAAGAACGGCATCAAATCCTTCTTCTTTTAAAGTTTGAAGCAGGTTTTCTGCGTTTTCGGGATCTCCAAAAGCACCGGCAATAACGAAGTGGAGTTGAAGCGGACGAGATATTACTTCTTCAGAGCTTTCCGGCTTTGCTTCTTCTTCCTTCATGCGGATGAGGTATCCTTCTGGCGAAATGCGTTCGTCTTCGAAAGAGTAGTACACCGATTCCATCTCAGGATAATCCCGCTCCAATAGATCAACGGCATTCGCTATTTCAACCTTTGGAAAGGAGATGTCTTCTTCTTCAAATCGCGGAGAATAACTGCTCTTTTTTTCTTGATGGGCAAAAGCATCCAACTGAACCAAGCTCAATGTAGATTCACCTTCCCACATGGGTACGTTCAACAAAAAGGCAGCCGCAAGAATGGGAACAGCTACGGCAGCAACCTTCCAAATTTTGCGTTTCCGCTTGGCGGGTACCACCACTACTTTTGGATCTTGATCCGGCGGTAACTGAACAATGGGGGTCTCTTTTTCTTCCCGATCTTCTTCGTTTTTACCTTCAATCAAAGTCAGGGCAATGGGAGCGAAGCCGTACGAAGACTGCAAGAAGTTCACTTTTCCGTTGGGAATGAACTGCCATGCTTGGTTTTCGTTCAAATAAACAACACCAACATTTTTGAATTCGATGCGTTTGCCAGAAAGCAAGGCCTTTTTCATTTCTTCCACTTCCAATTTCACCATTTCAATGGCGTCTTCGTAAGCTAAACCGCGGTCTTGGGCAACTTCATTCACAAGCAGACCATCATTATTGAGAAGGTGCTTGTTGAAGCTTACTTGCTTGCTTGGAGGAAGAATGATGTGTTTTCGTGGGTGAAGTGTGGCTGGTTTGAAATTGGTTACAAACCCACCAAATTGAGGTACGATCACACAATCGTGGTGATACAATAAAACGTGTATGTAGTCTGAAAGAAGTTGCATGCTAGGTTCAAAAATACGAATTAATCACTCAATCTTGGGGCATTTCGCGTAGCACTTTTTCCAAATCTTCAGGCGTATCAATGCTGGGAGATTCGAAACGAGTGATTCCCACGTGAATAGCAAAGGCGTTTTCAATCCACCGCAGCTGTTCTAGAGATTCCGCAATTTCTAAAGCAGAAGGCGGAAGGTGGCTAATCTTATGGAGCACTTCTGCCCGATAACCATAAATCCCAAGGTGCTTGTAATACTGATGCACACCCAACCACTGTTCTGCTGTTTTTCCTTTGAAAAAGGGGATCGGACTCCGGCTGAAATAGATGGCACGGTTGTTCTTATCCAAAACGGCTTTAACCTTATTGGGGTCCAAAAGCGTGCTGGAGTCTTGAATGGGTTTAACCAAAGTGGCAATGGGTGCTCCTTTTTCCAAGAGGGACGCTACTTGGTTGATTTGTTCTGCCTGAATGAAGGGTTCATCACCTTGGATGTTCACCAAAGCATCCACTTCTAGGCCCAATTTCAAGAGGGCTTCTTGGCAACGATCGGTGCCGCTTTGATGGCTTTCAAGCGTCATCACATACTTTCCCCCAAAGGAATTCACTTCTTGGGCAATGCGTTCATCGTCGGTAGCCACATAAACATCGCTCAATTTTTCGGCTTTCTTAGCTTGCTCATAAACGCGTTGGATCATGCTCTTTCCATGGATCACGGCCAAGGGCTTTCCAGGGTATCGGGTAGATCCGAAACGGGCGGGGATGAGTCCTATGATTTTCATTTCAGCGTGAGGGTGTATTGGATGGTGGTGATTCGTGGTGATTCAATGGCCAAAGGTCGGATACTATACTCACGATTCAAAAGATTTCCCACTACCAACATCAACCGTTGATTTTCACGCAGGTTATACCCCAAACGAAGGTCGATTACCACGTCACCCGGTGCTTGGTTGTTCCTCCAATTCCGCAACCCGAAGTCGGCCAAACCTTGTTCCTCAATGTCCAAAAAGGCTTTATCAATGTTCTGCATCCGATCGTTGTATCGGGCACTCACTCCCGCAGTGATTTTTTCCCGCTGGGCCTCAAGATCGAATCGAACAAGGTGCTGTAAACGGTATTTTAAGATGTCGTTTTTATTGTCTGAAGAGGTGCTGTTGTACGATGCTGGCAAGGCTCCTTCAGCATAAACGAAATCAGGACTCAAGCTGATGGGCTTGGTGAAGGTATATCCACTCAAGAGATTGAAGGTGGTTTTCCCAATTTTTCCTGTTCCAAGCATGGTAAATTCTAGTCCGCTAACTCTACTCTGACCGGTGTTCAAGCTCTTGAAACCCAATCCTCCAAGCGGATCTTGTAAGGGATTGCCCCACTGCCCGAAGGTAAACTCAATGAAGTTGTCGTATTCCTGAAGAAAGGCCGCAACGTCTATAAATCCTTTGAATTCGCCAATTTTAAAGCCTTGTTTGATGCCAATTTCAGCACTCCAAGATTCTTCCGCGGTAAGGGTTTCATTGGGATAGATCACGAGTAAACCCACGGCGGTGTTGATGAACTTTTCTGCGATGGTTGGAAAGCGAAACCCTTGACCATAGGATGCGCGAAGAAAGGTTGCCTGACCAAGATCATAGGAGATTCCACTGCGAAACACGGGTTTTGCATCGGTCTCGCCATTGATTTCAAAATGTTCATAGCGTAAACCGGCACTCAAGGTGAGTTTGTCTTTGAATCGCTTGTCCAATTGAGCATAAGCGGCCATGTTCTTGGCCACGTTCACCACTCCATCTCCGCCTTCTACACCTGAGAACAACTGCGAAATCCCTTCCGTGTAGGTCCCCGTTACTCCACTGGTGAGGGTCAAGCCGCGGAACACAGAACTGCTGTCAAACTGCTGTTGGTACTGGTATTCACCGTAAAGGACATCTGAAAAGTTGCCTTGGTCATTGTCGTTGTCATTGTCCAATTTCTGCCAGCGGGTGCGCAGTCGGTGCTTGCTTCCATTTGGAGCGAAATATTCCACAAATGGATCAACGGTGCCAATCACCTGCTTGGTTCGAGTGGCACTGCCTTCAAAAGCACTGTACAATCCGGTAGTGTCGTTGTCCCAAAGCAGGGTGGAGAGCGACTCCCCTTTCATCCAACTGGTGTTTATTCCGTAGTTGAGACCTTGAACTTTTTTGGATCGTTGACGAAGAGAGAGGTTCAAACGGGCTCGGCTATCGGCATCATAACGGTTCACATCAAAGGGGTTGTAATTGGAAGATGCTGCCTGACCCGTGCTGTCGATAATGGGTCCCAAATAACTGTCATTCCCCAAAAAATTCCCCCCAACAACGAGGTCCAAATTGCCAATTTGTCGAGAATGAAGAAAATTCATTCCGCTGCGAATGCCGTTTCCGCTCCAATATTTCCCTTCGGAGGTTTGAGGGGCAGAAAACATTCCACCAAAAACGTTCACTTTGGTTAAGGGCTCGGCTTTGGGATAGGCGGTTCGGATATTGATCACCCCAGACAAAGCGGCGCTTCCATAAAGCACAGAACTGGCTCCTTTGATCACTTCAATCTGTTCCACATTTTCAACGGGTAAAAAACCCCAAGTTGGTCTTCCAGCATCTCCACTCAGCACGGGCAAATCATCCACCAAAATCATCACCCGTGATCCTGCGCCAAAAGAATATCCACTTCCGCTGCGAATTTGTGGCTCTCCGTCAACAATGCTCACTCCCGGACTCTGTTGCAAAAGGTCGTCCATGGTTGTGGTGTTCTTGTTTTCGATGAGCGTGGGGGAGATAACATCCATGGAAACAGTAACTTCACTCAAGTCTTGTTCAAACTTCCCCGCAGAAACCACAACGATGTCCAAATTGAAGTTGCTGGGATCGAGCTTTACATTGAGCTCCAAGGTCTGTCCATCACTCAAAGTAATGTTTCGTTTCTTGGTGTCGTAGCCAATAAAGGTGAAGGTGAGCTCATGTTTTCCCGCGGGCAGCTCCAGTGAAAAAGCACCGTCAATATCGGTACTGGCCCCTTGGCCGTTTTGATTGAGTACACTTGCTCCGGGAAGGGAGCTTCCATTGCTAGCATCGAGTACTTTTCCTGTTACACGTCCTGTTTGGGACAGAAGAATACTGCTCCAAAGGAGGCACAAGGTAAGGGTGAGAAATCGCATTTTGGTTCAAGGTTATTCTACAAGTATAAGAAATCCATTCATTCACAAAGTTATTCCCACGTGTCTTTCCTCGAAAACGATCTTCACAGGATGGATGCAGATGAACGCAATGTTTTGGCCATCGCCATGTCTTTGATACAAGGCATTGGTCCGGCTTACGCTAAAAAAGCACTGGAGCACTTCGGTACCTTGGAGTTGTTTTTTAAAGCGAAGAAGAAAGATCTTGAGGTGATCCCTGGGATTTCGAGGACGGTGATTGACAGTTTTCTTTATGATGGGGTGATAGATCGCGCGAAGTTGGCTTACGAGGCTTTGCAGCGAGAAGGTGCCCGAGTGTTTTTTATTGCCGATCAGGATTATCCTTTCCGCTTATCGTGGTGCAACGATGCTCCAGTAGTGCTTTTTGGTAAAGGGAAGTGCGATCTTAACGTGCCGCGTTTGGTTTCAGTTGTTGGGATGAGACAGGTATCCCAAGAGGGAAGGGAACTGTGCGAAGAGTTGATCAATGACCTCCAAGGATGCGACGTTACCGTGGTGAGTGGCTTGGCATATGGGGTTGATATTCTGGCGCATCGGGCTTGTCTCAAACGAGGAATTCCAACAGTGGCTTGTTTGGCGCACGGACTCGATCGTATTTACCCGAATGTGCACCAACGAGAAGCGCGTCAAATGCTGGAGGAGGGTGGTTTGTTGAGTGAATATTTTCCCGGTGTGATGCCCGATCGGAACTTTTTTCCTCGACGAAACCGAATTATTGCAGGTTTGAGTGATGCTACTTTGGTGGTGGAAAGCGGTATCAAAGGAGGCTCCATGATCACTGCTCGGTTGGCGCACGGATATAACCGAGATGTATTTGCTTTTCCAGGGAGTTTACGCTTAAAAAATAAAGAAGGGTGTAATTTTCTTATCAGGAGCATGCAGGCACAATTGGTGCGGTGTGCTGCCGATTTGATGGAGACCATGACGTGGAAGTCGGTGGAATCAGAGGCCGTACAATTGCGGATTGACTTGGATGAAAACGAACAAGCGGTGCTCACTTGTTTACTTCCCGGAGAGGCGATTCATATCGATGAACTGAGCTACAAAATGAAGATGAAACAAGGTGCCCTTTCAGCCCTGCTCTTGCAGATGGAGATGAAAGGCTTGATTAAAACTAGGCCCGGGAAACATTATGTTCGTTCTTGAGCGATGCGCTTTGGTCTTGGGTAATGCTTGAAATTTGTTCGGCAAGTTGTTGAGCGAGGTGCCTCCGTTCAAGAAGGTTCTTGCTTGAACGAAGGCGCTCAATGTGCTGTTTCAGTTGATTCAAAAAAGTAAGGTTGGCGTAGGGCTGAATCTTCAAGAGATAACTGTGAACCACGGTGTAACAAAGCATCCATCGCTCATCTTTAGCGGCTTTATTCAGCTCTTCCGACGTGCGCTGCGCCTCTTTTTGGATGATTGTAATGATGGTATTGCGAAAAGCCATGTCTTTCCCAGAAATCTTCGTAATGAGTTGTAAATTCAGCATGTCTTGTTTCATTTAATGATACAAGTTTAACTCACTTTTTTGGTGGATGAGGTAAGCAGGAAACCCGAATGAGCGTCAGTCTTTTCCGACAAACGAAAAAAAGATCTTGAGAGATTAAACGGACTTATTCTTCAAGGAGCTGGAGTTCGTTTTTTACTTCGATGAAGGAGCGTTCGCAACATGCTTCGGCCTCACCAATCAATCCTTCTATGGCATTCGTGTCTTCGTGGTTTTTGATGATGCGCTCCATTTTTTGGAACAAGGTGAAGCCCTCATCAAAGCCAATGGTGAAGGAACTTGACTTCAATTTGTGCGCAAAATAACGAACATGTGCCCAGTCTTTCTCAGAGGCATGCAGCTTCAACTTATCAAAGTCCACAGGAGCATTTTCTAAATATACCTGAAGGATTTCTTTAATGAAGGCAGGGTTGTTTTTGGAAAGGGCTCTGAGGTTGTCAAGGTTGATCAAAGTAGTACCGGATTACTGTCACAGAAAGTAGGAAAAAGATCTCGGCTTTGCAATCTTATTGCTCACTTTTTCCCGCTTCATCTGAAGGGTTTAAAGTTGGGTTATCGGGGCTTGTTGGTTGATTTTCATCTTCCTGATGCAAGAAAGCAAATTCTGAGGTTTTTTCATCACGTTCTACCGAATAAACACCAAAACCGTTTTGAATCAAGGAGATGGTCATCACAATGCTCGTCACCATAATCACCACCAAAAGAATGCCTTGATCGAAGCCGTCGTGAACGTATTCTGGATGACCCGAATAGATTTGGAAGTACAGCAAAATGGTAATCAAACCTCGAGGGGCAATGTAAAGCATGGGGAAGGTATCTTTCCTGGCAAATAGTTGTAAAAAGAGGTAGCGAACGACGTACAGAATCACAACGATCACCAAGCTATAGAAGATGACAGACCAACTCATCAAGCTGCTCAATACAATGGTAATTCCGAAGATGACAAAGAAGAAGGTGCGGATCACAAAGGCGGTTTCCAAGGTAAGTACATGAAAGTCTTTGGTGATGGCTTCAATTTTTTCGTCGTTCACCAATTGCCGCATTTTCTTGACAAAGAATATCTTGTGGTTGTTCAGCATCAAGCCAAAAGCCAAAATCAAAATGAGTGGTGAAAGGTGCACAAGCTTTTCAATGGCATAAATGAGCAAAAGCACGGCAATGGTGAGAAAGAGTTTGACGTTCCCCGTAATTTTTTGAAGCATGAACACCATCACATAGCTCACAAGCAAACCCAATACAACGGTCACACTAATGTTGATTCCCACGTTTTTGGCTACTGTCCAAACAGAACCTGCGTCTTCATTTCCAAGTAGCAGGTAAAAAAACATGATGCCCAAGATGTCACTAAACGTACTCTCATACACCATAAATTCCTTTTGGTGCTCTACAAGTCCGCCCACACTGGGGATGATGATGGCAGAGCTCATGATGCTCAGTGGAATGGCATAAACGAGCGCATTGTAGAAGTCGTTAAAGAAAATCCAGTTGAGAAATGAGGCAATGGCAAAAGAACTGATCAAGAGGGCTCCAAGCGCTACCAGCAGGGATTTCCAAATGGTGGGCCACTTGTCTTTTCGTAATTCCAAATCTAAGGCCGCTTCCAAAACAATAAAAATGAGTCCAACGGTGCCCAGAACTTCCAAGATCAGACCTTCGTGGGGGAGTTTGGAGATTCCCAAATAAGGAAAACTCTGCTTAATTAAGATCCCCAAAACGATCAGAAGCAGTACGCTTGGAATGTTGGTTTTTCGCGAAATGACGTTCGCGAAATAGGAAAAGATGATCACCAAAGAGGCGGCAATCACCATGGAATAAGCGTTAATGTCGATGTTCATGTTAAAAGTCTTCGTCCAAAGTTGCGTCGTCTTCTTCGCGCTTCTTCTTCTCCTTGTTTTTCAGTGTCGGTTGGCTTTCTGAAGTTCCCTTATTCTCAATGGCTTCAGTGCTTTCGTTTTCGTTTTCTTGTGCTGCGGCGCGCACATTTTTCCATTGCAGCAAGATTTCTTGACACAAGGGTACAAGATATTCATTCTTGAGGTGCGCGAGCTGGTAATCCACCGTGTTGGTTTTGATGCTCACGAGTCCTGAATGCAATTCTTCTCCCTTCCGATCATACAATGCGAAATGAAGCGCAATGGTTTTATAATGCGCTTCACCGGGAGCTACGGAGGTATAATGATCTACCTTAAAATCCAGCTCCGAGATCAAACACAACACTTCAGACGAGCTTTCTTCAAAAAGTAACACCACGTCTTCTGGCGCTATGATGGGCTTCATGTAGTGAGGTGTTTTGCTGCGCGATGTCCTCACTTCACCGCCGTGAACTCCTGTGTTTCTTGCGAAAGGGTGCTTTTTCTTCTCGGAAGTGCTGCTGCTTTTCTCCTCATTTCCAGGAACGGGCAAATAGCGGTATCCCAAATGAGGCAGTTTGGAAGAAAGATCTCCATCGTTCCGCACACTTACCCCTTCCAAAGCAGAAAAACTCTCCACAATCAATGCTTGAAGTGCGCGTATAAGTTCCTCATCTTCCATCCCGTTCTGTTTGCACATCGGCGGGTGAAGATCGCTAATGAGCATTTTGGGTTCAAAGGGAACAACCAGCATGGGAGTTTGCTCCTGAAAGAGCTGCATTCCCCATGCTGCACGGGTTTGGTCTTGAGCTCGTAGATGCAGGCAAGTTCCGCCCAAAAAGACAACAAAAAAGAGTAGATTCAACTTTCTCATGATGGGAATGTACGGCAATTTCTGGGGAGTAATCCCCACTGAAAATATTGTTATCCCAGAAGGCATGTTAAGAGCTAGAATCCGCCAGTAAAGACTTTGATGATATCGTTCCCCAAGGCCAAAACCATCAAGCCCAAAAGCAAAACAACACCAACAATTTGCGCTTTTTCCAAAACTTTGTCTGGCGCCGGTTTCCCAGCAATGATTTCATAGATCAAGAACACGATGTGCCCACCATCCAAAGCGGGAATGGGGAGGATGTTCATGAAGGCCAAAATGAGGGATAAAAAAGCGGTGTTTTTCCAAAAAACTTCCCAATCCCATTCAGGACTGAAAATGCTTCCCAGGGTAACGAAAGACCCAACTTCCTGAACTCCTTTTTTGCTGAAGATGAAACGCAAGCTCAAGACGTAGTTTTGAAGGGTTTCTTTGGCGATGGAAAAACCACTGGTGATGGCTTCCCCGAAGGAATAATCGATTTCAACAAATTCAAATGCTTTTTCGGCGCGTGTCCTTCCAAAGCCAATTCTCCGCTCGGAGGTCAAGGCGATATTTGCTTCTTGATACTGACCATTGCGCTCCCAGCCAACGAGCACGGTGTCTGACTCACTTCTGGCCAAAACACGAACAAAATCGTTGAAATAAGGACTGTTCATGCCGTTGATGCTGGTAATCAAATCTCCGGGCATGATTCCCGCTTGTGCGGCAGGCAAACCTTCTTCCACACTTTCTACTTCGTTCAAAAACTGAATTTCAAAAGGATTTTTGATGCCGCTATCGATCATGTACTGCCCAAAATCCCCGGGCAACTGAATGTCTATTCGCTCTCCATCTCGCTGAACTTGAACGGTGGAAGCATCTTCCAAAAAGAGGGTTTTTCGAAGGTCGTTCACATTGGTCACTTCCACTTGGTCAATGGCCACAATGTTATCGCCATTTTCAAATCCAAGGTCAATGAGTTCCTGATCAAAGTACAAGCCGTGCTGCAACTGTGAAGGGGGAAGCTCCTTTTCACCATAGGCAAACAAAACCATGGAATAGATGATGTATCCCAAAATAAGGTTCACAGTTACTCCACCCGCCATGATGATCAGGCGTTGCCAAGCGGGTTTTGAGCGAAACTCCCAAGGCTGAGCAGGTTGCTTCATGGCTTCAGTGTCCATGGACTCGTCAATCATCCCAGCAATCTTAACGTATCCTCCCAAAGGAAGCCAACCAATTCCATACTCGGTTTCTCCCTTTTTGAACTTGATCAATGAAAACCATGGATTGAAGAAGAGGTAAAACTTTTCTACTCTGGTTTTGAAGAGTTTAGCTGGGATGAAATGCCCTAATTCGTGAAGTACAACAAGAATAGAAAGGCTTAAAATGAGCTGAGCAGCTTTAATGAGTACGATCATGCGTAAAATATGAACCCCAAAATTAACAAATGAGAGCAAGCACAGGAATCAAGCACAGATTATTTCACTAATTTTTGGAAAAGTGGCACTTTTACTCAAAATCCAAGCTGCACTCCATACGTTTGCCTAATTTTGAACGTCCTTTTTGAAACAGCATCCACCATGGCAAAATCAAGTACAAAAAAAAATACCCCAAAGAAGAGCAAGCCGAAATATGGCAAATTCGTTTTTCTCTTCTGGTTGATTGTTCTGGCTCCCTTTATCGGTTTGTCGATCTTGCTGCTGTTGGCTTCAATGAGTGATTTGCCCAACACAGAGGCTTTGGCGAATCCAAAAACCAATTTGGCCACAGAGGTGTACACTTCGGACAATGAGGTGATAGGGCGGTATTACCGAGAAAACCGTTCAGACATCAAATACGAAGACCTTCCTCCGCATTTGGTGGAGGCCTTGGTGGCCACGGAAGATGCCCGCTTTTGGGATCACAGTGGGGTGGATTTTGAAGGACTCATTCGCGCCATTGCTTATTTGGGATCCAAAGGGGGAGGATCTACCATCTCCCAACAATTGGCAAAGTTGCTCTTCACCCAAGAGTATGAAGGAGTAAGTTTTGTGGAACGTGCCTTGCTTCAAAAACCAAAAGAATGGATCATTGCAAGCCGTTTGGAGCGTCAGTATACCAAAGAGGAAATCATCGCGCTCTACCTCAATCGGTACGACTTCCTCAATCAGGCGGTGGGGATCAAGTCTGCGGCCTACATCTACTTCAAAAAACCGGTCAAGGAATTGAGCATAGAGGAGTCGGCAATGCTCGTGGGAATGCTGAAAAACTCTTCCCTCTACAACCCCATGAGAAGAAAAGAGTTGGTGGAAAAACGACGAGAGGTGGTGCTGAAGCAAATGACCAAGTTTGGAGGGCTCAGCCAAGAAGACTACGATTCTTTGAGAGTCCTTCCACTCGATTTGAATTTCCAAAGAGTGAGCCACGATGAAGGAATGGCACCTTATTTCAGAGAGACCCTTCGTGCAGAAATGAAGCGCATTTTGAGTGAAAAAGATGAGAACGGAAAGCTCATCAGAACCAAAGCAGACGGTAGCGAATACGATTTGTACGGAGACGGACTCAAGGTCATCACCACCATCGATTCCCGAATGCAGGCTCATGCAGAATTTGCGGTGAAAGAACACATCAGTGGCGAACTTCAAGCCGCATTTAATAAAGACCTCAAGAAGCGAAAAGACAAAAATTACCCTTTTTATAACGGAATAAAAGAAAAGGATGCCGAGCGCATTTTGAACATTTCCAAGAAACAATCGGAGCGCTACAAAATGCAAACAGGAAAACTTTGTCCCGATTGTAAACGCCCGGCTTTCTACATCGGAGGTAGAAAAGTGGAAGGAAAAAACATGTGGCATTGCGACGAAGAAAAGGGAGGGTGCAGTCATACATGGCCGAAACCCAGCGACAAAGAAATTGACAAGAACTTCGATACCCCAACGAAAATGAAGGTCTATGGCTTGAAGGGGATGATTGATACGGTTATGACTCCAATGGATAGCATCAAGTACCACAAAACCTTCTTGCATGCGGGCTTGTTGGCGGTGGATCCAACGAGCGGGCACGTTAAAGCGTGGGTTGGAGGGGTTGACTTTAAACAGTTTCAGTATGATAATGTGTACCAAATGCGCCGGCAAGTAGGCTCTACCTTCAAACCCTTTGTTTATGCCTCTGCCATTCGTTTAGGTCTGCATCCGTGCACAGAACTGCCCAATCAAAAAATTTGCATCGACATGCCCGATGGTCAGCCCGCTTGGTGTCCAGACAATTCCGACTTCAAGTACGGGGAGATCGTCACCCTAAAATATGCCTTGGCCAACTCCATGAACACCATCACCGCCAAGCTCATTAAAGACTACGGAACCGACGTGGTGCGCACAACGGCAGCCAACATGGGAATAACCAGCAATGTGCCCAACGTACCCTCCATTGCCCTTGGGGTGGCAGAATTGTCGCTTTATGAAATGGTGGCCGCCAATGCCGCTTTAGCGAACGGAGGAGTGTACATTGAGCCCCGCTACATCGTGCGGATTGAAGACAAGAATGGGAACACCATTTATGAGCCTGAATTGAACATCCGACAGGGCTTGGATGAGTACACGGCTTACATGACCGTTCAAATGATGAAAGGTGTAGTGGACGGAGCATACAATCGCGAGTTGGACAAGCGAAGTGGAACGGGAATGCGTCTTCGAATGGACCTTAAAAGCAGGGACTATGACGGCATTAAAGCACCCATGGCCGGGAAAACAGGAACAACCCAAAACAACACCGATGGTTGGTTCATGGGGCTAACACCGAGTCTCGTTACCGGAGTTTGGGTGGGGGCTGCCGACCCTGCGGTGCGTTTTTCGACCACTTCGCTCGGACAAGGAGCCAATACTGCC
This sequence comes from uncultured Comamonadaceae bacterium, assembly GCA_964649515.1. Lineage (GTDB taxonomy): Bacteria > Bacteroidota > Bacteroidia > Flavobacteriales_D > Sanyastnellaceae > CALKGK01. Next base: position 20,237 of record CAZYPV010000058.1, read on the forward strand.
CTTCCAATTTATGGCTATTTCATGAAGAACATTTATGACGACACTTCCCTTGATTTTCCGACTGATGACTTCAAAGCACCGGAAGGCTATGAGTCTGCAGCCTTGGATTGTGACGAATTCGCAGACCCTTCCAAATCTGCTATCTTTGGAGATGGAGAAGAAGGATTTATGGAGGAGACGGACGAGTTTTTTGAATAAACAAGATTCACAATGGCAATACATAAAGTGGTGAGCAAGGCCGAAGAAGCTTGCGCAGGAATTGAAAGTGGAATGACCCTCATGTTGGGCGGTTTTGGGCTTTGCGGAATTCCTGAGAATTGCATCAAGGAGTTGGTGAAGATGGGGGTGAAAGACCTCACTTGCATTTCAAATAATGCCGGGGTGGACGATTTCGGTTTGGGCCTGTTGCTTCAAGGGAAACAAATCAAGAAAATGATTTCTTCTTACGTGGGTGAAAATGATGAGTTTGAGCGCCAAATGTTGAGTGGAGAATTGGAGGTGGACCTTATCCCTCAAGGCTCTTTGGCCGAACGCTGCCGCGCAGGTGGAGCAGGAATTCCCGCATTTTTTACGCCTGCAGGATATGGAACCGAAGTAGGTGAAGGAAAAGAGGTGAGGGAGTTTAACGGAAAGCCCCATATTTTAGAACACGCACTCACCGCAGATTTTGCCATTGTAAAAGCTTGGAAGGGCGATACGGCTGGAAATTTGGTGTTCAAGGCGACGGCCCGCAACTTCAACCCCGTGATGGCCATGGCCGGGAAAATCACCATCGCCGAAGTAGAAGAGTTGGTGCCCATCGGGGAGCTTGATCCCAATGAAATTCATACCCCGGGAATTTTTGTACAACGCATTTTCCAAGGTAAAGATTACGAGAAGAGAATCGAACAACGAACTGTAAAACCACGCTCCT
>CAZYPV010000059.1:0-21059 GCA_964649515.1 uncultured Comamonadaceae bacterium
CATAATTCCGAACCACTTGAGCACTTTTTCACCTGCTCCTGGAACGTCCACATGGATGATGTAAACACCACCAGCAATTGGAATATTACGTTCGTTTTTCAAATCCCAATCCAATGAGGTCAATGGATCTGCTTTTCTGTACTGACGCACCAATGTTCCGTTGATGTTGTAAATCGTTACGGTACACTCTTCAGGGAGGTTGGTGATTTTCACACGGTTGTCCAACTTGCTGGTCTCGTATTGAGAATAAGCGTAGTATGGATTCGGTACCACGTTGATTTCATCCAACACATCTACTAAAGTAGGATTGTCGTTCACCTGCGTTGCAACACCTCTTGTTGAGAAGGTGTACAATGGATTCCAGAAGTTTTCATCGTTGCCATATTCTTCAGCATCGATTTGACTTGGAGAATACTTCGCATAAGGCTTGTTCACTCTCAACTTGATTCGGCATTCGTTCGGAATCAATCCTTCGCTCACGGGGAGGAGTGGGAAATCATCATTCACCAATGCTGAACCTACCCATGTACATGCTCTGTAAACACGTCTTTGGTTGGTAGAAGAGAAGTCTGCCTCCAAGGCGTTGTAGGCGTAAGCTCCTTCATCGTAAGCCGGCATACGGGTGTCGTTACCTTCTTCACGTTGCGAGTTTTTGAATACATAGATCCAGTGCTGACCACCAGCATACACGGTGGAACCGAGGTTAGAGGTGATTCTCGACGATGGATTCCAGATCATGTCCTTCCCATTGTCTGCACCCAACCAAGAGTCTTCACCAAAGGCCATGTTCAAGCGCTCACCAGTACCAAGGTCGATAGCATATCCTGGGAACCATCCCATTCCAATGGGCTGAGTTCCGTTCAAGGTTGCTTCTGCTTGGTTGTAGCCCGGTTGCGATGAATTCCACAATCCGTTTTTATCCACAGATGGGTGTCTTCTCAATCGCATCTTTTCTGGAGCGGTGTCGTTTCCGTCATCTCCATCAGCATCTTGAGCGAGGTCTTCATTGGCTTGCATTTCCAATACAGGAACACGGGTCCAAAGCGACTTATCACTGGTAAATACCACATCCACGTTGTTCAATCCACTCACATTGGAGTTCTGAGCAATATCACCAGAAAGATCTTCGATGGTTGGCGCTACCATTGGCATCAACATCGACTCGGTTGCTCCAAGTGGCGTCACTTCATCGGTGTAAGAAACGAGGCAGTATGGCGACCAAGTTCCACCAAGAACCCCTTCGTAAGCTTCAGACTCATCCAAAGGATCACCCGGCTTGATGTCATCAAACACAACCTCAGCTTCGTTTTCTGGGTCAGATTCTTGTGTTCCAGCACGGATCCAGTTGAGTTCGGTAAATCCTTCTTGATCTGGAACTCCTTGGAGCCAGGGACGAGAGCTGTCTTTGAATTCAATATCAGCGCTGATAAGCTCAGTGTAATCGCCATTGTTCGGGTAGAAGTACTGTTCCCAAGTGATGGAGAGTCCCCAATCGAGCAAGAGCTCTTCGTTCAATACGTTGATGGCCTTGTTCGATGTTTTTACTGCTTGAAGATCGTTGTTCGGATCTGCATCGAGCAACATGGTGAGGTTAGAGATTTGCCAGAAGGCAGTATCTGCATCCTCAATGTCAGCATCATCAGGAGCGAGTCTCAATTCGAAATCAGCAGAAGGCACGTTCAAGGGGTCAATGACTTTGATGTTCACTGGTCCGCGACCAGCTTCATACGTCACTTCATCCACATACACATTCTGCAAGATCTCTTGCTCACTGGCAGCAGTCAAAGCCAAATCATTGTTTCCGTTTCCACGTCCTTCCAATCGAGTGATTTGAACACCATCGCCGTAATTAACACTGGCCACGGTTCCTCCATTTTCAACAGCCGGTTTATGGGGTATGGCCGAATAGGTTCTGATGGACCCACTCGCTGCTTTTCTAGAGGCCTTGTACTGTTTGTCCTGACCAAGTCCGGTCACAGGGTCGAAGGTGCGGTAATTGTTGTAGCCATAAGCCAAAACAATGAAATAGTAGGTTTTGTGGTTCACTAGTCGAGCATCCCCTTGGGCAAATGCGTCGCTTTTTACTTGGAAAGAATGGCGAATACCCTCATTTTCTCCTTGCGCTCTCAGTTGAGGAACAGAAAGGTCCATTTCCTGGTTGAACTCATAATCTACCACTACATCAATATCATCTTTGATGTCTACCGTTGCAATCAATCGAGCAAGATCTACATTGTTCAAATCCGTGGGTGAAACGGTCGCATTGGCCACTTGGTAGATTTGATATCCTTGGAAGCGGAAAGAACGTTGGAGCGAGTCCAAAACAAACCCGTCTTCAAGAGTACCGGGGATTGCAGGATCAAAAGCGAGGTATTCTTCATTGAAATTGTTGCTCAATGGATTGTCATTGCTCAAATAAAGGATGATTTCTTGATCGAGCTCTTGGAAGCTAACATCCGGTGCATCCGGACCCGATACAATTTCGAAGCAATTGTCGAAAAGAGCTTGTGCTTTATCATCGGCAATTCTCAGAAGTTCTACTGATTCGAAGGGATCACCAGCCGTAGCTCTGGCATATACCACTCCCACGGTAATGTTGTTGTAGTCGCCCGGTTCGAGGGTAAACGGACCTGCACTTTGCATGAAAAGGCGGTCGCCCGGAGGATTCTCAGCAGTTTGTTCCGTCCAAGGGTCTACTTCAATCCCTACTGTTCCCCAGTTGAAAGGATCGGTATCTCCTGGAAACATATAATCGGCGGGAATGGACAAATCTGCACCCGACCCCGGGTTAAGCGCATCTCCACCGTAGCTCATTCGCTGACCGTTTTTCCAAAATCCTTTGAGATAGTTGTAGTGCTCAAGGGCGAGAGAAGGCAAACCGTTGATGCCCGTTCCGAAGTTGTGGTATAAGAACTTTCTCATTCCAAAACGTTCGTTATCCACAACCCCATCTCCGTATCCAATACCAATCCCTGCGTAGGGAATACCTAGAGAGTCAATCGCATCGGAGAAATTGGTGGTTAAGGGATTGTCGAGATCATCAGCATCTTGATAAGGTCCTTCAAAAAAATCAACTCCAAACGCCGGCGGATTTTCCCCATAGCCTAAGGAAACGGAGGAGGGATTGTCCACTGCATTTCCATTGTAAGCATAGCCCAAACCGCGTTGAACATCGCACCCCACGTAATCATCCACGTGTCCGCCCAAATCACAATCCACCCACTTTCCAAAATAGGTATCGGTGAGCGTTTGTGTTCCTTGGTTGATCAATACATAGTTGTAAAACGTCATGTTGTTCACCTCATCGTTGGTAGAAAAGGCGAAGGCTTGAGCGCGGATTTCCATTCCAATGGGCTCACCTTGAGACTCGGAGTGAACATTTCCTTTATCATTAAAAATCCAGAAGTAGTTTTGATCTCCATACAAGGGAACAGCATCGTCCCTTCTTCTCTCTGCACAATTGATTTCGCCCGCAAAATCAAACCAAGGATAGTCTCCAGCATTGGGGTTGTAGTTTCCATCGAGGTCATAATCTTTAAAAGGAGCGAGGTAATAATCTTGGTTGAGTGCTACATTTCCGTGTGCGGGATACTCATCAAAGTAGGCGGGATAGGAATACCCCTCAGGAAAATCCACATCTACGTCGCAGGTGGGGTCGTTCAAGCAATCGTGGTATTGTCTGTGGCGGATGGCATCTGCTCTTAAAGACATATAAAAGCGGTCGTACTGCAAGCATGTGGATTCATCTACCTCGGCGCTTCCGTCGTTGGTGAGCGGACCCGGCCAATAGTCGTTTCCACTGCTTCGGTAGCGCACGGCAGCGATTTTTAGTTGTTGATCGGGCGAAATTCCTCCCAACCAAAGTGCTCCACCGTACATTACGGAAACTCCACCACCTTTGGGAACTTCATAGGAACCTCTACCCACCGCTCTATCGTGCCACAGCGAACCGCCTGTTTCGATGAGAGCACGCACGTTGTTCCATTCCAAATCTCGTATGGCAGTGGCGGGCGCACAGGCTGCTGCTCGAGCAACTTGATGGTTATCATCACGATTGAACTCCCATTCTGGCAGCACCTTTTGAGCGAAAAGGAAATTTGGCACAAGGAGCGACAGCCCCAACAGGAGTGATGGAATACGAGCGTTGTTCATGATCAGAATTTAGGTAAGCGCAAGTTATTGCTTGATGGGCTCGATTACAAATACCTGCTCCCGAAAAAAGAGGAATAATTCTAACTCATCCGCCAAAATCCATGCGCGTTTGCCCCTCTTCCAAAGCAACTTCAAGCACCTCTACCTCATCAGAATACACCACAAAACCTCTCACTTCTCCTTTTTCCAGTTGCTTCACGGCTTGCATATAATTTCGCACCTGTTGAAGGTGTTTCGATTCTTTAGCACCTGTTTTAAAGTCAATAACTGCGATGTGATCTGGCATGAATACAATGCGATCTGGCCGGAGTTCTTTGTCGGACTGATCGATTAGGCTGCGCTCAACCAGTGCTCGCCTGCCTTCTTCAAACCACATTTCGCACTTGGGGTGTGTTAAAACGTTTTCGACTTGATGGAGGATGGCGGACCAATCAGACGCTTCCATCCTCATCCAAGGATAATCTCTTTTTTTCAGGTTGTTGAGGTCGGCCTTCGTTTGAATTTTTGACAGCACAAAATGCACTTCGTCTCCCAACTTTCTCGGACTCAACTGAGCTGCATCAAGAAGCACTCCTTCTGTATCGAAAGCCATTTTGAGTCTGGAAGAAAGCGGACCTCTTTCGAAGGAAGTGGTCAGCTCCATGGAGTCCTGGTTTTCCACTTCTTGCTCCTTCTTCAATTCTTCTTTGGTTTCCTTCTTGATTTCGCCCTTACTGTAGGACAAATGTTCAGCAAACTCGGGCAGGGTTTCTGTTGCCCAATGAAAAATCATTTCGGGGATACGCCATTTTCCTCCACTGCCTTTGGCCTGTTCATCTTTCAATTCCAACAGAAGAACAAGGCCCTTTTCAGCTCGTGTGGTGGCCACGTAGCTGGTATTGAGTTCATCCAAAAACAAGCGCTTCGTCTCTGCATCAAATTGCGACTGAATTTGTTCACCCCCCATTCCTCCTTTGGGTGGTAATAGCGCTTTTTTCAAACCGTAGATCTCTTCATCAAACTGCACGGGTAAATCTCCTCGAATGTCCCACCAGTCGCTTAAAGCCATGGGGTAAATCACGTATGGGAACTCCAGTCCTTTGGATTTATGGACCGTCAACAAGCGCACACCATCGCTAGCTTCATTCACCCGAATGCTCGCCTTTCCTTTCTTGAGTTCCCAGTGTTTGAGCAAGCCGGCAATTCCCTCTTGGTCTTGGGCGTTGTAATCCAACACCAATTGGAGGAGCGCTTCTGCGTAGGCGGGTGCAACAGTGTAAATCCCGAGTTCATCCATCACCATTTCCAGCAATTCGTAAAGCTGTTTATCGCCCAAACCTTTGCTGCTCAGCACCGGAAGTTCTTCTTCGAGGTAGCGCTCCAAATCGAAGGAAGAACGCGTTCGTCCTCCACTGTTTCCTTTATTCGCCTCGGAAAACACCGTGTACTTTTCAAACACGGCCAATTCGTCGATATCTCCTTTAGCCTGGGCCAGTGCACTCACGAATTGCACCTTTTCCCGATCGTCGTTGCGGTTGACCAAGTAAGCCAAATAGGCCATGGTGGCGTGTATTCCCGGGTGGTTTTTCAAGAGCAAACTCTCTTCTGTAATGGGTTGAATTCCCGCTTCGAGCAAAGCATTGGCTGCCGATGCTGCTTCTTTGTTGGTTCGAAAAAGAAGGGCAATTTGATTGAGAGGAATGTCCTTTGCCTCCATTTCTCTGATCCGTTCCACCATTTGGGCATGGCGTTGTTCCTTGCGTTCCGGAACCGTTTTGCCAAAAACACACTCCATCCGCACGAAGCCCTGATTGCGCTCGTTGGTGTGCTGTTCATGTTCGTCGTAAATCGATTGAAAATCTGGATCTAAGTGCCTGGCCAGGGCGGTGTACATGGCATTGTTGAAGTTCACCACCTGTTCGTGCGAGCGGTAATTGGTTTTGAGGAACTGATCTTCGTGATGAATCTTCAAAACGGCCTCCCGTGCTCGCATCTCGGGGGAAGGGTCGGGATCCACTAAATGGGGCATGTTCTGAAACTGCTGCACATCTCCATTTCGCCAGCGATAAATGGCTTGCTTTCCATCTCCAACGATCAAGTTTAAGTGATTACCTGCCAATGCTTCCTCGAACAAAGGCAAAAGATTGTGCCACTGAACAATGGACGTGTCTTGAAACTCATCAATCAAAAAATGATGGTAGCGCATCCCTATTCGCTCAAAAACAAAAGGCGCAGGGTTGTTCCGCACCAAATCCGAGATCATGGCATTGAGGTCGGAAAAGGTTTTGACGTTTTGCTGTTCCTGATACAATTTCGCTTCCCCTTCTAATTGCGAAAGCACGGCCATTTGATAGATTTTACCGCTCAAACGTTGCAACAAGAGGTATTTCCCAATGCTCTCTTCGTTCAAAATGCCCATCAAATCGGCAAAGGCTGAAACCAGTTCTGCTTCTGCTTCTTCGGTGCGCTCACGGTCATGCCCAACAATTTTTTGCGGAACAACGAAACTCCCGTTTTGGTATTCTTTCAAAAGGGTGGGCGATGGCATTTTGACTTCTCCCTCGCTGATGGCCCGTAAATATTTTGGGAGGGAGTTGCGATTGTAGCAATGCTCTACCCGATGGGTTTCGATAACAGCAAAGGCTTTTTTCGCTGCTGATTTCCAAGCATCCTGCATTCGGGCGAGGTCTTTTTTCACTTCTGATTGTGCGGCCAATAAACTGGAGGGCGACTTTTGACGCATGTGATCTAAAAAAGGCTGCACACTTTCCTTGTAGATGTTTCCTGCAAATTCGTCCAATACATTTCTCACTTTCCAGCTCTTCTCCTCCTCCACAAGGTCGCTCACATAGTGCTCCAAAATGTTGGTGAGCAAGGCATCTTCGCCCACCTTACTGAGCAATTGATCCACCGCCGAACCGGTAATTCTAGCTTGATCCAATTCAATGCGGTAATCGGCATCGAGTCCCAAATCTTTGTAAAAACTCCGAATGAGCTTATTCACGAAACGATCGATGGTCATGATGCTCACTTCACCATAGCGGTGGAGCATGGTTTTGTGGATGGACTGCAGTTGCTTTTTGATCTCCTCCTCACTCTTTCCGGTGTGTTCTGTGAAAAACTGAAGCATGGATTCGTGTTCTCCTTTCGGGATTTCTTCCAAGTACTTCATGACTCGTTTTTTCATTTCACCGGCCGCTTTGTTCGTGAAGGTGATGGCTAAAATGTGTCTGAAATAATCGGCATGCGGTTTTTCCAAGCAGCACAAAATGTACATGCTCACCAAGGTGTATGTTTTTCCAGAACCCGCAGAGGCGCGATAAACGAGGAATTTTTTGTCGGAAAGGGTGGTCATTATCTCAGAATTTAAGCTCGAAGCAAGGTAAGAATATTCTACCTTTGTTGGCGTGAAGCATTTCATTGTCATCGGCACCCTCATCGCCCTCTGTTTTGCGCAGTTCGCTCCTTCATTGGTGCTATTTCACTTTGAAATCAACCAAGCGAAAATTGCGGCGGAGAAGTGTGTCGAACGCAATGTACCCAACTCCTGCTGCCAAGGAAAGTGTTATTTGAACGATTCTTTGGAGAAAACTGCAAGCCCAACAGAAGAGCATCAAGAACTGCCAAGCTGGGTTCATTGGGAATGGATATTAAGTGCCGCTCCCGAGTTCCATTTCGACAAGATCCTTTTCAAAAAAGAACACCCACAAATCTGTGGATTAGCGTTACTGCCCGGTGTTCAAACGCGCATAGAATTCCCTCCAGAAGTACACTCATAAGTCCACTGTTCTATTTTTTGGATCAATGATGCACGTGGCAAAATTGATCTCTTTCATTACAATAATCAACCATGAAGAAAACCATCTTTTTGCTTTTCTTCGTCCTGCTTCAGGGGATTGTTTTTGCTTGTGATGTTTGTAGTATTTTCGAAGGAATTCGTCCTTACGATTTTAATCATCGTTTGGGATTTTGGCAGCGCTCAAGATTTCACCAAGGCACCTTCGAACCCTTTCAAACAAAAGCACGCCCCAAGCATTTGGAAGAAGAGCCCGACGAAGTTGTTGGCGACGAATACCGAGAAGTGTATTCCAGTTTTGAACTTCGCGGAAACTATCAAATCAACGAACGCTGGTCGGTTTTCGCCCTCCTCCCTATCGTTCAACGAGAACGAACATTAAATGCGGAGATGGAAGGGAAAAACTCCGGTATTGGCGACCCCATTTTAATGCTTCGCTATGCGCCATTGATAAGCAAAAAAACCGATAAAAACAGCAACTTTAAGCACCGTTTGGTGAGCGCTTTTGGAGTTAAATTTCCCTTAGGAGAAACACAAAAGCAATACGAAGGCGAAGTGCTGGATCATCACCTGCAGGCAGGAACGGGAAGCTATGATTTTATGCTCCAGTTTGAATACATGGCGAAATACAAACGCCTTGGAGTGATGGTCAATGGGATGGGCCGGGTAAACACACCCAATTTATCTGCATATCAACACGGACATGTGACCAGCCTCTTGTACCAACACTTTGTTGTTCTTGGCAATGAGGAAAGAAGTTTCTTGCCCTTTGTTGGTTTTTATGCTGAACAATTAAGCGCAGACCGAGAAGACGGGTCTGCCATAAGCGGTACCGAAGGCCGATACCTTTTTACGAGCCTCGGTATGGAATATCAATTTAAAAATGTATCCATTAACGGGACATGGCAACGATGCATCGCACAAGAACAAGAGGGAGTACAAATACCCGCGCTGGCTCAAGTGCAGTTTGGCCTCAGTTACATGATCTCCAGATAAAATAATCATGAAAAACACGACTTATCAAATTATTCGCAATAGAAGATTCATTCATGCTTCCGTTCTATTTTCCTTAGCGCTCCTTCTGCTTACGGGGTGCAAAAAAGAAGAGAATGAAGAGGTGATTACGAGCAATCCTGCCGACATTGGTTTGCGCAGTACCCTTGCATTTGCGCCAGCCCACCACTGGGGAGAGGAAACCTTTGAATTGAACACCGTTTACAACATTAACGGCGTGGACGTGAGCTTCAACGAAGTACGTTTTTACTTGTCCAACTTTCAAATGACGGACATGACCAATCAAGTGGAAGCTGGCGAAAAAGCCGTTTTGATTTCGGCTGAAGCATTGACTACTATTCCATTTGCAGCTACGGACAATGCACAATTGCACGGACTCCAATTCATGTTTGGCTTGGACAGCATCACCAATCATTCCGATCCTACCATCGCCTCAGCACCCTTAAACGACCCGCTCATGCATTGGGGCTGGAATCCGGATGCCGGTTACAAGTTTTTGAAAGTGGAAGGAAGTGCCGACATCAATGCCGATGGGAACATGGTTCCGTTTAGCATTCATGCAGCCACCGATGCTCTTCGAAGAGAACTCAGTACCCTGCATATGATCGATTTGGTCGAAGGGGAGAACATCGTGCCGCTGAACATCGATTATGAACAAATGTTTGAAGGAGTAGACTTCGCTAACTTGAGCGGAACCCACGGTGCTTCGGATTTGACCAACGGCATCGCTGATAACATCCAGAACAATGTTTTGAGCTTTGAATAAATCGACTTGAAATGGACGCAACATTCGAGCGGATGTTGCGTCCTTTAATTACACTCGTCCAATACACATCGGCATGAAAACGAAATATTATCTTTTGATCTTACTTGCATTTCCACTCTTACAGTCGAGATGCACCAAAGAACCTGAGCCCGAAACAGAAGGCATGCTTCGTTTAGCACCACGAGCATACTTCAATGATAGTCCGCTAGAATTGGGAGTTGCTTACACCGATGTTCTTGGCCACACGCTTCGGGTTGATGGCTTCAAGACCTACATTTCAGAAGTGTTTGCCGTGAAGGCCGATGGAAGTGAAGTTCCATTATTGGGCATTGATCTTATCAATTTTCTCGATGCACCCACATACAATTGGACCCTCGAACGAGGAGAATATCAAGGACTCAAGTTTGCCATGGGCGTGCCTGAGGAAATGAATAAAGACCAAGACCCTGCGCAATACCCCAGCAACCATCCACTTTCCGTGAACGGAAGTGCGGGCATGTTCTGGACCTGGAACAGCGGATACATTTTTACCAAATTTGAAGGAAAAGCGAATCTTGATGGGGAGGCTGAACCCATTCTAGCACCTTGGGCTTACCATGTGGGCGAAGACTTCTTGTTCGCAGAGCACTTCATCGAAAGGCCTTTCACCATTGGCGAAGCAACGGAAGTCTTGTATCTCGACTTTCATGCTGATCGGTTTTTTTACAACGACAATGACACCATTAATATCGCCCAAGACAACATCACCCATACCAGCGGGAACGTAGAGCTTGCCGAGCGCTTCAACACCTTATTCAATCAAGCCATCTCTTTGAATTGATACGAAACGTGCACATAGCATTGTTGGTCCTTTTACTCGGACTTGCCGCCTGCAAACCTGAGCCAGAAGCACTTCTTATGCCTGAAAACCGCCCTTATGCATTGGAACTTCCCGACCATTTTCCGGCAATGGAGATCCCTTTGGATAATCCAATGACGGAGGATGCTGTTGAGTTGGGGCGTTTGCTCTTCCACGATACCCGCCTTTCACGGGACGGAATGGTGAGCTGTGCTACGTGTCATTTGCAGCACCTTGCCTTCACCGATGGCGAAGAAGTGAGCATAGGCATTGAAGGACGACTTGGCTTCAGAAACGCTCCATCGCTCGCCAACGTTGGTTTTGCACCTCGTCTATTTATGGATGGCGGAGTTCCTACCTTGGAAATGCAAATTCTTGCTCCCATCGCCGATGAAAATGAAATGGACCACAACATACTGCTGGTAGCCGAAGAGCTCAATACCGACCCACAATTGCGGGCCTTGGCGCTGAGTGCGTATCAACAAGAAATCAACCCCTTCACCATTACCCGATCCCTAGCCGCCTTCGAACGAAGCATCGTGAGTACCTCCTCGAAATATGATCGTTATCTTCAGGGGGAAGCAATGCTCACGGAAGAAGAAATGATGGGGATGGAACTTTTTAATAGCGACGAACTGCAATGCGCTTCCTGCCACAGCGGGGTGCTGTTTACTGATTTTGAATACCACAATATTGGTTTGTACGAGGATTATTCTGATTCAGGACGAGAACGCATCAGCCTCGACCCGAACGATTGGGGGAAATTCAAGACACCTTCGCTGCGCAACGTGGCCCTCACAGCACCTTATATGCACGATGGAAGTGTGGGATCTTTGGAAGAAGTTGTGGATTTCTTTGCTGAAGGTGGATGGGCACACCCCAACAAAGACCCTCGAATTCAAGGATTTGAGATCAACCCAGAAGAAAAAAATGCCCTCATCGCCTTTTTGAATTGTTTGAGTGATGAAAGCCTGAGACACAACCCGGCCTTTTATCCTTAAACCGCACTTTTGTAAATTTGAATCATGAAGCGTCTTCTTCCCATAAGCATTCTCGTTTTTGTTCTCCTTCTTTTGGGGGGATGCAGGAAAGGTTATGTGGAAGAATGTGAACCGGCCGTGTTTGGAACTCCATACGAAATCGAGATTCCGCCCTTCTTTCCACCCATGGATATCCCGGTGGACAACCCCACCACCGTTGAAGGTGTTGAGCTCGGACGTTTGTTGTTTTGGGAACCTTTGCTTTCAGGTGATAACAGCATGAGTTGTGGATCTTGTCACTTCCCTGAGCACTCTTTTTCAGACCCTGCACAATTCTCCATTGGCATTACTGGAGCCGTTGGAACACGTCAATCGATGGCACTACTCAACCTCGGTTGGGCAAAAGACTACTTCTGGGACGGAAGAGCAAAAACCTTGGAAGAACAAATTCGAGAGCCCATTCCCAACCCCATTGAAATGAACCAATCTTGGGAAGACGCCTTGAACAAATTGCGCGCAACGGAACTCTATCCCGAAAAATTTGCAGCAGCCTTTGGCGACGAAAGCATTACCGAAGATCGGGCTGTAAAAGCCATGGCCCAGTTTCTTCGCACCATGATTTCGGCCAACTCAAAGTTCGATCAATGGCGCAGAGGAGAATACATCTTTACCGAAGAAGAGTTTAGAGGGTATGAACTCTTTCAAAAAGAAGGTGGTGATCCCGACATTGTGCAAGGCGGGGAATTTGGTGCAGATTGTTTCCATTGCCACGGTGAGGCCGGACTCCAGTTCACCGATTACCTTCCCCACAACAACGGCTTGGATTCTGTTTTTACCGACCTCGGTTGGGGCGGTATTACAGGAAACCCGCTCGATTATGGTCGGTTCAAAACACCCTCCCTCCGCAACGTGGAACTGACCGCTCCATACATGCACGACGGTCGATTTACCACCCTCGAAGAAGTGGTTGAACATTACAACAGCGGTGGTTTACCATCGTCCACAGTCGATCCTTTCATGAAGTACACCGAAGGCGGATTGATGCTTCCCCCCGTATCAAAAGCCGACATCATTGCGTTTTTGAAAACCTTGACAGACACTACTTTCATCAGCAATCCCGACTTCCAAAATCCGCATGAATAAAGCTTTTGAGGTAGAGAAAACCCTTTCCCAGGCCCAAGCCCTTAAAAAAGTCAATCAAGCTTGGGTGAAGAAGCAAGCCAAGCGTCCGCACAAACAGCTCGATGCCGATTTTCACCAAGCACACGAAGAAATATTTGAGGCACACGACTGCCTGAGTTGCGCTAATTGCTGCAAGACCACCAGCCCCATTTTTCGCACTGCAGACATCGAAAGACTCGCAAAGCACTTGGGAATGAAACCCGTTGAATTTCAGATTGAACACCTCATTATCGATGATGATGGCGACTTTGTTTTACACACCGCGCCTTGTACTTTCCTCAATGAAGACAATACCTGCAGCGTTTATGATCACCGACCGAAAGCTTGTAGGGAGTACCCTCATACCGATCGAAAAAACATGCACCAAATCTTGAACCTCACCCTCAAGAACACCCTCGTTTGTCCTGCTGTACAATTGATTGTTAAGAAAATTCAAACCGCAGCCACAAAGGCCTGATTCCCTTCTCTATTTTTGGATGTGCACGGAAGCCGTTCGCGAACGGGATTCATCGCACAAACAAGTAAATTCGTCGAAAACCCTATCTATAACGTATCTAAGACCGCTTTGATGCGTATACCTTTCTTATGGAGAAGATTAAAACCTTGCGTTTACTCCGCCCTATATTTTTGTTCGCCCTCCTTTTCTCTGGAAGCGCCTTCGGACAGTGTCCGCAAGTTTTTGACTTTTATGGGAATGCGGTAGATGACCCCATGTGGTTCTCATGCTCGGGAGGCAACTTCAATTTCAACCTTCAATCTCCAGATGATTGGGGGGCATATGAAATCAATTGGGGCGATGGAACAGCCAACACCACGGGTGCTAGCTGGGTTTCTCCTGCATCCATCAACCACCTATACACTGCTGCCGTGGCAACCTATACGGTAACGATTACCGACCTCGACACGGGTTGTGAAATCATCGGAACGGTGGTGATGGAAGAATCCACAAGCGCCTCAATTCAGATTCCTGTGGGTGGATTAACCCAGGCCTGTGCGCCTCAGGAAATGGAATTCATCAACTCTTCCACCAACGTATCGGAAAACACCACCTTCACTTGGGACTTTGGCGATGGGAGCCCGCCACTCACCTTTGACCACACCAACTGGAACCAAGTGGTTGCGCACACCTACGAGCAAAACACCGTAGACTGTGAGACCGAAGTCATGCTCACCGCTGAAAATTTCTGCAATACCATCCAAGGTGGAGCATCTGAAGCCACCTTTAACCCCATCCGAATTTGGGACGTGGATCAAGCCGCCATTACCGCCAGTGCAACCGTGCTTTGCTACCCCGATACCGTAGTTGAACTCAGCAATACCTCTCAACGAAATTGCCTCTTTCAAGGAAACATTTACCAGCGCTACGAATACTGGAATTTTGGGGATTATTGGGGAGAAGGACAGGATTCCATCATCGATTGGACCCCGTGGCCACCCACCTTTCCACAAACCATTGCTTATCCTGGAATTGGAACCTATGAAGTGATGCTTCTCGATAGCAACTTCTGTGGAATTGACACCGCATTCATCAACATTCAAATTGTACCACCTCCAACGGCAGCCATTGAAGCCTCCAACGACACCATTTGCGTGGGTGAACCCATCACCTTCTTGCAACAAGCCAGCGGGGGTGCGAACTCCTATTCGTGGAATTTCGACGATGGAAACGGGTGGTTGCCAACAGGCGGAGGAAACATCACTTACATCTTCAACAACCCCGGCACCTACAATGTGTGCTCTGCCGTGGGCATCAACAACGCATCTGGTGGATGTGCAGATACCACGTGCGTTCCTGTTGTGGTACAACCCAGTCCGGTCGCTCTGATTGGAGCCTCTGATCTCACGGGATGTGACAACCTTACTGTAGACTACGAAAATCTTAGCACGGGAGGAATCAACGCTACCTGGACCTTCGACGTGGCGCCCAACACCTTTACAGGGAACACGCCTCCTGCGATCAATTATGACAGTCCTGGAAATTACATCACCACACTCAGCGTAGAAGGCTTGAACGGTTGTTTGGACACCGATCAAGCTTTGGTGAATGTTTATGCATCTCCAGACGTTGACTTTTTGGCCACCAATGTTTGTCAGGGAACCGCCGCTGAATTCACAGACCTCTCCATAGCCGATCCTGGTGACCCCATCATCTCTTGGGCCTGGACCTTTGGTGACGGAGGAATGAGTTTTGATCAAAATCCCGAACATGCCTACGCAGCAGACGGAAGTTATGACGTTACCCTTACCGTAACCACCGCCAACTGTAGTGCAAGCCTTACCCAAACCGTAAGTGTAGAGCCCGCTCCCGTTCCTGTCATTGGATTGAACCCAAGCGAAGGATGTGCTCCATTAGAAGTGCAGTTCGAAAATGCTACAGCCGGAGCCGCCACTTATCAATGGTTGTTTGGCGACAACACCGCGAGCACAGACGAAGCACCGAGCCACACCTACTTCAACTTCACCCCAAACGATACCATTTACGAAGTAGTATTTACCGCGTTTTCTGCCTTTGGTTGTGGAGCTTCTGATACCCTTGAAGTATTGGTTTACCCTGGAGCACAAGCCTCGTTTACTGACAATTCTGTACCTCCAGGCTGTGCCCCTTTTGACGCAGATTTTGTGAATACCAGTACAGGAGCAAGTTCCTATTTATGGGACTTTGGAGACAACACCACTTCAACAGAAGAAAATCCCGAACACCTGTACCTGAACGAAACCGGCTTTCTTCAGAACTTCACGGTTGAGCTGATTGCTTATGCGGACAACGGTTGTCATGACACCACTTTTTCGAACATCACCGTTTACCCCACGCCCAATTGGGAGTTCGATTTGTTGCCCGATAGTGGTTGCTCGCCCTTGATTGTTACCATGCCCTTCATTCAAGGTATCAACTCTTTTCAGTGGGATTTTGGTGATGGATCAGACATCAACATCTTCCCTACACCAACGCACATCTTCGAGAACCAAACTACTGATCCTGCGATTTACGAAGTAACGCTGATTGGTATTTCGCCCTTCGGTTGTACCGATACTACTTCAAGTGAAGTTTGGGTGAACCCACAACCCATTGCTCAATTTAGTGCAGATGTGAACGCTGGATGCAGTCCCCTCACGGTGAATTTTGAGAATTTGAGTATTCAGGCCGACACCTACGATTGGAATTATGGAGGACTGGGCACAAGTAATGAAAGCGCCACCAATCACAGCTTCACCTTTGAAAATTTGAGCGATGAAGTGGTCGTGTATGAAGTTGAGCTGACCGCCATTTCGGACGACGGTTGCATTGACTCCTTCACCTTACCCATCCAAGTTTATCCGCAAGCCGTAGCTTCTTTTGCCGACCCTGGTGATGGCTGTTCGCCCTACTTGGTGGAATTTGAAAACACCTCGTCGAACGGCGATTCCTTCTCTTGGGATTTTGGAAACGGACTCAACTCCGTGAACGAGAACCCATCGAGCACTTTTTTCAGTCCGACCGCCACCGATACCACCTACAACGTGAGTTTGAGCATCATTACCGATTTCGGATGCACCAACAGCTTCACCCTGCCCATTTCTGTGAATCCTTCTCCCATTGCACAGTTCAGCTTAAGCCAGGAAGAAGGCTGCCACCCAGCACCGGCAGATATTTTTAATACCAGTACCGGCGCAACATCTTACGAGTGGAATTATGGCGATGCGAGTTTTAGTAACGAAGACGCCCCACTTCACCAGCACATTTGGTCGAGCACTTCCGCCCAACCGGTGGAATATGTGGTGAGTCTTACTGCCATTTCTGACGCAGGTTGTACAGACCAAACCAGCATTCCTTACACCGTTTTCCCGCTGGTAACTTCAGCGGTTGAAGGCGTTGAAGCGGGCTGTGCTCCTTTGAACGTGACCTTCTCCAACCAATCTTTGGGAGCAAATTCTGGTTTTGATTGGGATTTTGGTGATGGCATCGGCTCTTCGCAAACCAACCCTTCGCACATCTTCACCAATACCTCTCCAGAAGACACCACCTACAACGTGATGCTCGTTGCCTCGTCTGTTTATGGTTGTACCGATACCAGCTATGTGCCGGTTACCGTTTTGGCTACCTCAACCGCCGTTGCGCTGATCGACACCACTTTTGGTTGTTATCCTTTGGATGTGGTGTTTGAAAATGCGTCCATCAATGCCGACCAAGTTACTTGGGTTTATGGCACCGGAGAAGTGAGCGGAACCACAGAGCAGTTTCACACCTACACCTATTTTAACTTCGGCACGGAGCCCATCACTTACGACGTTACCTTGAATGTTACTAGCGCTAGTGGATGCGCATCCAGCGATCAATTGACTGTGGATGTATTGCCACAACTTCAGGCCGATTTTACGGGAGAATTTGAAGGCTGTACCCCCCTCAATGTGCAATTCCAAAACCAGTCGCAAGGGGGAATTAGCTATCAGTGGTTTTTTGGTGATGGGGGCGAAAGTTCATTATCAAATCCGCAGCACACCTTTGTGAATGAGGGCACCGAAGACTTGGAATTTGAAGTGATGATGGTGGCCCAATCGTTTTTTGGTTGTTACGACACCACTTACGCCAACGTTAACGTGTACGCTACTCCTGAAGCCTTGTTTGCAGCAACACCCGAATCTCAAGTGTTCCCAGATGCTACCATCAGCCTCGACAACTTGAGCAGCGCTGGAAATGCGGCGAACTTTCAATGGAACATGGGAGATAACGGAAATCAAAGCGGCATCAACCCTGCAGATTACACTTACGACTCCTGGGGCGAATACACCATCACCCTAGATATTGATAACGGTTTTTGTAGCGACCAATTCAGTCAAACCATTGAAATCATTGCTCCAGAACCCATCGCCAACTTTGAGGCGCAAGAAAAAGGCTGTGTACCGCTCACCGTAAATTTTGAAAACACTTCGGAGTATGGCGCAAGTTATTTGTGGGATTTTGGAGATGGTGGAACCAGCACGGCCAACAGCCCTAGCTACACCTACTACCAAGCCGGAACCTACAGCGTCAGCTTGACCGCCTTTGGCTTCAATGAAGGCGACAGCGATGTATTGGTGCAAGAAGAAATCATTACGGTTCACCCAAAAGCAACAGCAGGCTTTACCATTTCGCCCAACGAAGTGGTGGTGCCCAACCAACCCATGTTTACCGTCAACCTCTCTGAAAACGCAACGGCTTACGAATGGGATTTTGGCGATGAAACTACTTCTACCGAATTTGAACCCGTGCACTATTACCAAGAAGAAGGCCTTTACTCCATCCAATTGGTGGCCACCAATGAATTTGGCTGCAACGATACCCTCATTCGCTATGATGTTCTGAATGCCATTGCCCTGGGCGAAATTGTCTTCCCCAATGCATTTAGTCCGAACACCAGCGAAAGCAACGGCGGGACATACGACCCTAACGGCTTCAACAACGACGTGTTCTTCCCCACCCACTTCGGTGTAACAGAATACCAACTTCAAATCTTCAACAAATGGGGCGAATTGCTCTTCGAAAGTGAAGACGTGAACATTGGATGGGACGGCTATTACAAGGGAGAGCTTTGTAAACAAGATGTGTATGCTTGGAAGGCGAAGATGAAATTTGTTGACGGACAAGAACGTATTGAAGCGGGAGATGTAACACTGATTATTCGATGATGAAAGGACAAAAACATATCACCCTCTTGCTGGCCCTTTTGAGCGTTTTCATGCTGAATGCTCAAGTGGAATGGGACCGAAAGGATCAGCGCAGTTTGGATGAAGCAGACATTGCCTTTCAACAGGAGATGTATGACTTTGCTTACGACCTCTTGCAACCACTGCTTCAAAAAGACAGCAGCGATGCCCGTTTGAACTATCAACTTGGCGCCTGCATGATTGAGTTGGGAATGGACGAAAAAAAGGCCCTCGCTCATCTTGAAAAAGCCGTTGAAAGCAGGCCTGAAGCCTATTTTTACTACGGAAGAGCCTTGCACCTCAACCTGCGTTTTGACGATGCCCATTTGGCCTTCAGCAAGTACCAAGAAGTGGTGAACCCAAAAGTGGACCTCGCAACGGTGGAATATCACAAAGCCATGAGCGTGCGAGCTAAATCGGCCATCAAAAACCCCGTGGATGTGCGCATCAAGAACATGGGGCCTACCATCAATACCGCTTACTCAGAATATGTGCCCATTGTGAGTGCAGACAACAGCACCCTCTACTTCACCTCGAGAAGAAAAGGCAGCACAGGCCAACTGAAAGACCCCAACGAAGAGTACTTCGAAGACATTTACAGCAGCTCGCGCCCTGAAGCCAACATTTGGACCCCAGCACAAAACATCGGTGCGCCCGTGAACACCACCACTCACGATGCTACGGTGAGCATTTCATCGGATGGGAAAACCATGATCATCTACCGCACCAACGCTAATTTGACAGGAGGTGATCTCTATTTCACGGAGAAAAGTGGTGAAGGCTGGAGCGACCCGAAAATGTTCGGTAAAGAAATCAATTCGCCCTACCAAGAGGCTTCTGCCTGCTATTCGCCAGACAAAAACACCTTGTACTTCTCTTCCAATCGTCCAGGAGGCTTCGGAGGAAAAGACATCTACCGTGTAAAACGACTCCCCACTGGAGATTGGAGTTTGCCGAAGAATTTGGGTCCGGCCATCAACACGCCTTACGATGATGATGCCCCTTTTATGGACATCGACAACAAAACACTTTATTTCAGTTCTAAAGGACACAGCACCATTGGTGGTTACGATGTTTTTAGAGCCTATGTAGAAGGTCCGGAATTATGGAGCCCCGTTGAAAACCTCGGCTACCCCGTGAACACGGTGTTTGACGACATTTATTTAGCCGTAGATGCCGGTGGGCGAAAAGGCTACTACTCATCTGATCAGAGCGGAGGCTATGGGAAACAAGATTTGTATGAAATCGACTTCATCTACCGACAACAAGTGCAGTTGATTGTTAAAGGTAAAATTGCCAACCAAGACGGTGAAGCAGTGCACACCACCATCACCGTTTTGAACGAAGACGACCAGCAAGTGCAAGGCATTTATAAGTGTCACCCAAAAACAGGTGCCTTTGTTTTGGTCTTGAACCCCTTGATGAAATACCGCTTGATTTTGGAAGCCGAAGGGCACAAGACAAGCAGTGAACAACTCTTCCTCGATTTTCCCGTAACAGGAGAAGTGGAGGTGATTTTACCTGACTTTTTGTTACCTAAAGAATGAAGCTGAAGCTCATCATATCGTCTCTTTTGTGCCTCCTTTGGGCAAGCTCGACCATCGCTCAGGATAGTCAGTTTACCCAATTCTATGCGGCTCCCACCTACCTGAATCCCGCCTTTGCTGGAACATCGGTGCAAAACCGCTTGGCCATAAACGGACGAAACCAGTGGCCTTCCATTGCTGGTGGGTGGCAAACCTACAACTTCGCTTTTGATCATTATGCCCCCAGAATCAACAGTGGTTTCGGTATTCTCGCCATGCACGAAAAGGCAGGTAGTGGGGCTTTGAGAAGCAATACGGTGGCCTTGCAATACACCTACGAAGTGCCCATTCGAAGAGATGTTTTCTTTTTGCCCGCGATTCAATTTGGCTACTCCAATAGAAACATCAATTTTAACGACCTTGTTTTCAGCGATCAAATCATTCGCGACAATGCTGAGAACTCTTTGGAAACCAACGGAATTCAACCCCACGGCTTTTTTGACATGGGTGCAGGAGCCTTGTTGTTCAGCAAAAAATACTGGTTCGGCTTGGCGGTGCACCACCTCAACGAACCCAACGAAAGCCTTTTCCCTCAAACGGTATCCATTCTTGCTCGGAAATACAGCGCGCACGGTGGTTACCGCATGAAAATGCCGGGTAAGTTTTACAATCGTTCCAAGAATTACATTGTGGCTGCCTTCAATTACAAGCAGCAAGGCGATTTTAATCAACTCGATCTTGGCGCCTATGTGGAAACCGAGCCCTTCACTTTCGGACTCTGGTACCGTGGACTTTTGGCGAAGAGCAACGGCTACGGATACCTTAACCAAGATGCCTTGGCTTTGTTGGTGGGAATCAATACCAAGAGATACAAAATCGGGTACAGCTATGATTTAACCATTTCGCAGCTTGGCAGTCCAAATTCAGGCGGAGCCCATGAAATTTCCATCCAGTACGAATGGTCCAACAAACGCAACGCCCGCTTGGCCAAACGACGCATTGTTCCTTGCGCGAAGTTTTAATGGAAATGCAGGGTTATTATGTATATCTCGGTTTTCTAAAAAATGATCATTGTTATTGCTTGAATGATGCTTGCTTTTCGGGCTGATTGTAATTCTTGCCTTTCAAGGAGATTACCCCGTCTTCAATATTTGAAATAAATATG
>CAZYPV010000060.1:0-20709 GCA_964649515.1 uncultured Comamonadaceae bacterium
CTTCAATACTCCCTTACCCATTCAGGATCATTCACCGCTTTGATCAAAGCGAAGGCTTTACTTCCAACCGCAAAATCATTGAGTCGGTTGATGCCGAAAGGCTTGAGCTTGATGAGCTGACTCTTGTCTGGGGCGTGCTTGAAATTCGACCATCCCCGCTCTTTGTCGGAGGCCGATTCTATATTGCTGTCTTCAGTTGAGGTGATTTCAAAGTCTCCGGGCTTTGTTTGATGCCGGAGCTTCCAAAGTTGATCCATCACGTGGCACGATCCGTAATAGGTGTTGGAAAGCGAGTCGTATTTCGACTTGCACATTTTAACCCCGTACTTCAGAAACAAATGTGCACCATCTTCATTGCTTTTGGACAGCAAGTTCCCGGTGGCGATATCGATGAATTCTTGTTGAGTGAGGTGTTTTTTGGCCACAATTTGTCCTTTATGAATGCTTACCTCGGCGTAGGTTATGGGCTCAACGTAGCTGGGCATGAGGGAAAAGGCCAATTCATAACTGATCACTGGAGCGGGAAGCGCCATCGTTGTTTTGGAACATTTGGCCGTGGAGGAAGGCCTTGATGAGTCAAGCACGCTCGGAATTAAAAAGAGCCAGCACCAGGTGAGAAGATATTGCGAAAAATGGCTGTACATGTTTTTGTTAGGTGTTTGAACCTCTACGTTTTAGAATAAAAAATGTTCCAAATGAGTCCATGATGCACTTAGAAACGAGGAACATTATTAACTTCGTATCATGCTCAAACAAATTCCATACCCCTTTTGGCTTTTGCTGATGGCATTCTCTTGTGGGATGAACAAAACGGATACGGTGGAAGGTTTTCGGTTTGACCAGCTCTGCGGTAAGTGGATGGACATCAATGAGGATACTGCGTTCAACGAAGAATGGAAAAGGGTAGATGAGGGATTGCTTGAAGGAAGAGGTTACGTTCTGAGTGAGAACGATACGGTCTTTATCGAATCCCTGGCTATTGAAATTGAAAACGGGGAGGCGGTGTATCAAGCCCAAGTGAGCAATCAAAACAACGAAAGAAAAGTGCCCTTTGAAGCGCTAGAACAATCGAAGAATAAGATCATTTTCGAAAACGTTCAACACGATTTTCCCCAGCGCATCATTTACGAACTTACCTCGAAAGATGAATTGAGGGTGGCCATTGAAGGATATGAAAATGGGGTGTATCGAAAATTGAAATTCGATTTTGAACGCGCTCAATAAGGGATTCTTGAACTTCTTTGCACTTTTTCCCATAAACCCATGAAAAAACACCCTGGTGAGGAAGTATTTTCGGCCTTATAATTGTAGTAAAAGCAGGGAACAGCACGTTCAAACAACATGACAAAAACACCACTACTCATCTTTCTTTTTCTGCTTCTCTTGCTCGAATCTCGTTCACAAGAAGTGCAAGCCAACCTCAACGATAGCAGCATCTATGTAAGCGGTGTGGTGATGGACGAGCAGGGCATTGGCTTGGGCGATTTGATGGTGGTCAATCGTTCAACCGGACAAGGTGTTTTTGGTGAGGCTGATGGCTCTTTTCTGGTGAAGATCAAAAAAGGTGATGCCCTTCAGTTTGGTGCTTTTGGTTTCAACTCTTACCGTGTTTCCTTCAAAGATAGCACCTACAAACCCCAATATGTGCTCAACATTCGATTGAAAAGGTTGCAAGTTCAATTGGCGGAAGCTCAGGTGATTGCTCCGCGTGAACTCCGAGATATCATCGCAGACATTGAGGAGTTGGGGTACAATGAAAAAGACTACAAGGTGAGCGGGGTAGATGCACTTTCGAGTCCGATTACCTTCCTCTACGAAACCTTTTCCAAACGAGAGCAAAGCAAACGAGAAGCCTTTGCCTTGGAAAATAGGGACCGCAGAAGAGACCTTCTGAGAGAACTGTTCATCAAATATGTGGAATACGATATTATCCAACTGAACGATGAAGAATTCGACGATTTTATTGCCTACGTTGATCCCGGTGATGCGGTGCTCCAACGGTGGTCGCAATACGAATTCATTCTATACGTAAAAGAACGCTTTGTCGATTTTAAAAGCATCGGTACCAGAATGAAAGACAGCGATTTCAATTATCATTTGGACGATTGATGATTTGCTCGGGTTAATGAGTCTCTTCCATCATACTGCGCATTCGATAAATCAGGAGGGTATTCCAAAAAACAAGTGCTATTGACTTAGGTCTCCAAGATTGTCAAACAGCATTATCTCCTATCCCTTCCAGACCAAGAAAAAGGGCTAACTTCGGCCTGCTAAAATTAAATTATGAAGAAAGTATACTACTGCACGGCAGCTGTCTTGGCGATGGTTTCAATGAACTCATGCATTTGTGAAGAAGGACAGCTAGAGATTGTTAATGAAGACAACGATGGTTGGTTCATTTACGTGGATGATGACGAAGAACACTATGTTGACCCAGAGGGAACATTGGTGTTGGATTTGGATGAAGGAGAGCACGATATTTTTGGTTTGGAAGACAATATTGGTCCAGACGACAGCTACTCTTGGGTGGTGGATATCGAAGGTTGCGAAGAGGAGACCATCTTCATCAACGACTAATTCAGGAAGAACAGTTCATCATTGGGCGGTGTGCTTATTGTCCTTTGATGGCTAAACTCATTTAACGGTGATTTTTGTGCAAGAGCGCGAAAGTTGCCGTTTTTTTTGTCCTATTCCGTGAGGTAGGCGCTGTCGATGTAAAAAACAAAAATCTTCACGAGGAACATCACCATGATGAAGGCTACAGAAACCACGCGCAAGAGTTTTTGGCTTTTGGAAAACTTTTCGAAGCGACCAATCAAATCGACAAAAAGCGTTGCAACACCCAGAAATTCAAGCGCAGTGAAATAACCTCGGTTTTCTTTCATCATTTGAAAAACCTCCAAGCAAAAATTCGGTGAGTGGAGTGGAAAGAATTTGCCCAGAATGAATAAGACGTTCATCATCACAAAAAGAACAGTAATGACCACAAGCAACACTTGGTCGGTAGAGGGTTTTTCGCGCTTTTTCAAAGACTCCTAAATTTCTACAAAGGTGAGGAAAGTTTCACGAGCAAGCAAAGACTTGTTCCCGCTTATAAGTAATCGGGGCATGGACGTTCTTTGATCTCGGGTGGACGGAATTTATGCATCAAATAGACCACACTTATTTCGAAGCCACCGCGATTTGCACTGGCCACTTCGAGGTCGGAATAATTGATGTCATAACTCAATCCCACCTTCCATTGATCATATTCCATTCCGGCCACAAGATAGCCTGCATCCCTCGTTCGGAAGAAAACCCCGCCATACAGCGCTCGCCAAAATCGTTCGTCATCCATCAAAATGTATCTTCCTTGCGCGCCAATCAAGATTTCACGGTAGCGCGCTTGGAAACTCATCATTACTCCGGGTTGGATGTCCCAATGTTCATCCAAAGGGAGGGAAGCATCGAATTGGAGTCCGACCCGAGGATTCAAGCGCACATCCTCTTCATCGTAAAACGTTTGAGCAGGGGCATGCCATTGGTAAACAGAAATTCCCGATTGAATTCGTTTTCTTCTCGACCAAGATTTGAAATAAGCTGCACCCAAGTTCAACTGCAGAAAGGTAAAGCTCTCTCGGGATAGATTCTCTCTTGAAGATAAGCTAGAGCTGTATTGCACACCGTTCCATTGATTGTCAAAACGAAGCGCATTTAAGTCAATATTTTGTCGAGTGAAGCCCAATTGAGCTCCAAAGGCCAAGGATTCTCCTTCACGGTTTTGGAGCAGAAAGCGCTTGGCCAAAGAGGTGTTCAATTGGAAGGTATTGAAGCGGGAGTCTCCGGCGCGGTCTTGCATCAGGTAAATTCCGCCAGCATAATCATCTCTTCCAAAAATGGATCGAGCATCTCCCGCAAATCCAAAAGTGACGAAGGGCGTTGTAACGGATCGCCATTGCGTGCGCTGTATGCCTGAGAGTCGGTAATCGGCGTCAAATTGTCCTGTAAACGCAGGATTGTAGTGCAAGGGAGCGGCTTGGAACTGAGAAAAATGGATATCCTGAGCTCGAACCGTTCCCAGAAGTAAGATCAACAATATGCTCGCTGAAATTCCCTTCATCGCAATAAGGTGATGTTACCTTTTTCAAAATGCTCTTGCCCATCTTCACAAACCACGGTGAGGTGATAAACAAAAACGGCGGGATCGGCAGGTTTTCCATTGTACGTACCATCCCACGGGTCGTCGAGCTTGCTGCTTTCAAAAACCAATTCTCCCCAGCGATTGAAAATTTGAAATTTCAGGTCGGTAATGAAATTCCCTCGAACATAAAGCAAGTCGTTTTCACCATCGCCATTGGGGGAGAAAGCGTTGGGAACGTAGACATTGGGCGGACCACAGGTGAAGTCAAAAACCCGAAGTTCAACCCCGCTGGTGTAAATGCATTCCCCGTCGATGATTTCAACCGTGTAGAAAGTGCTTTCTTCCGGACTAGCGATCACCGTTTCCCCCGTTGTGGTGTTTAATCCTTCCGCTGGGCTCCACAGATAGTTGAAGCCTGTTGGCTCAGCGCTAAGTTCTGCCGATTCACCCGATTGCACCAAGCTCGGGTTTGCGCTTACATCAATGGTGGAAGGATTGAGAGCAGAAACCGCTACAAAAACATCATCCTCGCTTGTACAACCATTGCCATTATCGGCAAAAACGGTAAAAAGTGCATCTTCGTTAACCACCGCAGTGATGTTTGGAGTGTCTGCTCCCGATAGAATCACAGCATCACCCGTCCAAGAATAGGAGAGGAGTGCACTGGGGTTCTGCACGCTCAATTGAATGGTGTCCCCGAAACAAGCATTCAAGTCGCCCACAATTTGAGTTTGCGCTTGGATGAATTCAACGTTCACCACCTCTTCTCTCGAACAAAAATCGCCTTCGAGCAACACATAGTAGGTTGTATTACCCATTGGGGAAACCACGATGTCGGGATCCTGCTCATCGTCGTTCAAAATGGTGGTAAAGTCAAAGCTATCGCTCCAAGTAATGGCACTTCCTGGAGGATAATTGCTCACCTCCAAAATCAGCTCTTCTTCATCGCAGAGTAGCACATCGGGGGAGTGGTCAAAGCTCAGTTCTTCCACAAAAACCTCCTGATACAGGGTATCAACACAAACACCCGTATCGATCAACAAGGTGTAAGAAACACTTTCTTCTGCGATCAAAAAAGTACTTGCACTGGTGGGCGATTCCAGACCAGCGCTCGGGGTCCACAAGTAATCGAACTCCGGGTTTTCGTTCATCAAACCAATCGTTAGAGAATCACCAACACAAAGCGATTGTAAGTCCTCAGTGCTGCTGTTCGCCTCCACAATTTCAATGGTTCGCCTCAGTGTATCCGTTATGTTGCAGGTGAGCGGGTTACTGACGGCAAGGGTAACCTCATAAATGCCCGGTTCCAAGTATTGATGTTGGGGAGAAAAGGTGGTGCTTCCTGTGTCGTCGCCAAAATCCCATTCAACCTGACTCACATTTGTACTGCTATTGATGAATGGAAGGGGCTCGTTGGCACAAGCAGTGGGAGGAACATAGAAATCGGCAATCGTAATTGGCAATTGAAAATCAAACTTAAAAACACCGTTGTTGCAATTGTTGCTGTTGTTTGTTGCACTGTGGGCATTGGAGGGGAAAATGGGGAAGTCGTCGTTGCTCCCACAACCTGCGCAAACCGACTGATAAATCTGTCCTTTTCGGTCAAACCGACTCGTTCCTCCATCCACATGTTCGTTGCTCGTTCCTCCACCAAAATACGAAGCATAGACCAAGGCAGAAGCATCATCTTCGATCACCAAAATGTAGAAATCGGAACCGTTGGTGGTGCTTTGAAAAGCATCTGGGGTGATGTCCATATTGAAGACATTGTCCGTATTGGGGTTGGAAGAAGTATTTGTGCTTCCTCCCCAGCCCGAGAGATAAATCTTACCACAAACATCCACCAAGAAGGCCGTCGGACTCAAATTCGGTTCCCCGGAACCCGTTCCGAAAACAGTGCTCCAAATGAGTTCATTGAGATCTGGACTGAACTTGGCCACATGCATACCGCTCGATGGAATTCCGTAATCTGCATTGATGATGAGTTGATCGCCCGGCGCTTGTGTTTGTCCGTAAAGATGAACTTGATTGTCCCCATCCAGTTCAACAAAATAAGCCTGATCATAGGCCGCAGACCCCACAAAGCTACCAGCATTGATGCTTGCCCCATCAGCGCTAATTCTCCCCACAAAACCATCGGCAATGCCCCCTTGGTAGTTGGTTTCCCAATTGGTCATGAAAGGCAGGTCGAAAGAGTTGGTTCCACCACAAAACGCAATATCATTGTCATCACTCACCGCCAAAGAGTAAACGCCATCATCACCTGTTCCGCCGAAATAAGTACTCCAAATCACCTCGCTTAAATCGGGATTGAGTTGGGTAATGATTCCATCCAATCCATCATTGTAATTGGTTTGAACTGCATCTACCACAGGGAAATCGGAGCTGTACGTGCAAGAAGCAATCAGGATGTTTTCGTCTTCATCCAGTTCAACCTCCCCTCGAAATTCATCCGCGTAATTGAATTTGAGCGTAACAGAAGTATTCACCCCGTCATTATCACTTCCACCGAGAAAAGTGGACCCCAGTAAACTCCCACCGCTAGCACTGAACTTGGAAACCACGATATCCGAGCCATTCACATACTGCACACCAACTCCAGAAGGAGCAACGTTCGAGCCTCCTTGAAAATTAGTAAGATAGGCATTGATGGTGGTAGGATAATTGAGCGACGACGAAGTGCCTAAAACAATCAATTCGCCCGCCGAAGTACAAATCAAACTGTGGGGAAGTTCATCGTTGGCACCTCCAATGAAAGTGGAATATATCATCGAAGTGCCGTCCAAGGCATATTTAGAAATGGCGATGTCCGTACCCGCCAGCGAACCTTGACCATCACCCCCTCCCCAAACTTCTTGATAAGCTCCGAGTGTGGTGGGGTATCCGGCACCAAAAGCAGAACTTCCGCTGTACAAGTGTCCTTCGTCGTCAAAAGTAGCCGTAAAGCCGAAGTTATCTGAGAACGAACCGCTGTAGGTGGAAAAGATCAACTCTGGATCAATGATGAGGGGATAAGCAGGATCATACGATTTGGGAAAGGCAAAACTCAGGAGTTTATTGTCCAGTTGATACTCACAGGCCACTCGAATTCGCTCACCTTCAATCTCTTGAAAAGCGATCGGTTGTTGTTCAATGACCATTCCTGTGCTCAGGGAAATGTGCAAGCGACCATTTTTGATGTTGATTTTGTCCTGACCAGTGTATTTCAATTGAATCTGTTCAGGGCTGACCCCAGGAGCGAGAATAAAATCGTATTTCAGTACTCCATCTTTGCTATAAAAATGGGCATCTACCCCCTTATAAATTCCCTTCAACCAAGCCCCGCGAAAAGTACCCACGTGTGAAGCCCAACGGGAGGGATCGTTCCCTAGGAAGTAATTGTGATACGTGTCAAAAGGAGCTTCGGGGAGGAATTCACCACCCTTGGCACCTTCAAAGGCAACCTCGTAGGCATGACCGTAGGCCTTTGCGTTTTCGTTGTTTTCTCCACCACCGTGAATCGCTTGAATTTCACTAAAGTCGTGGAGGTCGTAGCGAAGTGCTCCATCTTCGAGAAAGACTTGTCCGCCTTCAAACTTAAAAGCACCGTGAACATGCTGTGGCCATTGTCCTTTATTCTCAATCAAAGGAATGGGATTTTGTGCGCGACAAAGCCCAATGAACAGCGAAAGACATAAAAGGAGGAAATACTTCATGTTGCAAGCCAAGTTACACATTTATTGGCTGACGATGGGATGCAAAAAAGCAGGAAACCGTTGCCTCCTGCTTTTTGATGTTTGTTGAAAAATGGTGCTCGATTTGACTCAATCGCAATTCAAACACTCTACTTCATTCAGCAGCACGCGAACTGTTTTTCCGCGCAAATTTCTGGGGTGAAGATTTTTAAAACCGGCTCTTCCACGAGTGATCCGTTCGATGTTTTGCGGAAGGATGAGCTGCGTGCTGTCGGGAAGGTAGAGGTCAAGCTGCACCTCATGATCTCGGTACTTATCATCCAAGTCACCGCTAAAGAAAGGGGAGAGGAAGAGGGTGTCATTTTTGAAGCGGTACTGATACTCCATCCGATCTGCGATTTCTAGGGCATTGGAGCGCGTGCTTCCATTCACTGAGAATTCCAATTCGAGACGGGCTTGTGCATCGGAAGTACTGTTGATTCGAAACTCCGGAAACCCGTATACAATCCGATCTTCATCTACTTTCATCAACTCTTGATAATCGCCGTCGCTCAAAATGATTTGATTGTGGAAATAAGGGTCATTTTCCAAGACCACAAAAATAGAATCGTTGGAAAGAGGGAGAAATTGCGAGCTCACCTCCATGCTGGCTTCTGATTTGTACTTCGTGCCTTGAGCAATGCCTACGGTAATCGCCAATCCAATACCAATGAGGAAGAGGATGAACAAGCTAATCCCAATACCTTTCACCCGGTTGCCCGTTCGAAGGAGAAGACGAAGCCCTAAATAGATGGCACTTAAGAGGGGAACTCCCACAAGTAGGGCTAGGGCAATGGTGGCAAAAATGAGCATAAGAGGGTCGAAGAAAATGAAGTCCTTCAAGTACTGGTAACTCACTGTGTCTCCAATGGGGGTGGCAGTAGCGAAACCCACCAAGCCCACGATGAGGAATACCGACATCAACAAACCAAAAATCAGGGCTGCTCCACCAAAGAGCACGCGGAGCACATGGGCTAGTCCGCCAGCCACCTTCTCCACGTTTTTGGCCACTTTTTTGGAGCTTGTTTTGCTAAAACGTTCTCCCTTTTCAGCGGCCTTCTTTCCAAAACCCTTGATGGATTCCCCCACGTTATTGAGTTCTTCATTGATGCTTTTCGATATGTTTTCAACATTGATCTGTTCTCCTCTCATGTGCATCTTTTCCGCCCTCGTTCGCGCCTCCGGGAGGAGAATCCAAAGAAGAATGTAGATGGGAATGCCTGCAAAGCCAAGGATGACAAGGGCTATAAAAACGCCTCTTAACCAAATGGGGTCCCAGTTGAGATAATGACTGAATCCTGCACATACACCTCCAAGCATACCTTCATCCGTATCTCGGTAGAATTTGCGTCTTTTCTTTGGAGTGCTTTGTTCTGTGCTGAAATCTTCTTCACCATCGGCTTCGTATTGTTCCGGTTTTCCCATGATGGCAATTACTCCTTCTACATCTGTTGTAGTGATGATTTGTTTGGAGTCGTCCAATTTCTCTTGAAAAAGTTCAGCAATGCGCGCTTCGATGTCGGCAATAATTTCATCTCCACCTTCTTGTTTTCCATAGGTGGCTTCGATGGTTTTAAGGTAGTTGAGCAGGAGTTGGTAGGCCTGTTCATCGATGTTGAAGGCAAAGCCTCCGATGTTTGCGGTGATGGTTTTGTTCATGATTTGGCCGAATTAGAGGTCGTTAGTGTAACTGCCTTGCTGAGCTCGTTCCAAGTTTTGTCGAGCTCCTTGAGGAAAAGGCTTCCCGTTTCTGTGAGTGAGTAGTATTTGCGTGGCGGACCAGAGCTGGATTCCTCCCAACGGTATTGAAGGAGTCCTGCATTCTTCAAGCGAGTGAGCAGCGGGTAAAGTGTTCCTTCAACGATGATCAACTTGCCTTCTTTTAAGGCGCTGATGATGTCGGAAGGATAGGCTTCTTGTTTCGCAAGAATGGAAAGAATGCAATATTCCAATACCCCTTTTCTCATTTGGGCTTTTGTGTTCTCAATGTTCATTCCGTTCTATTTATTGCAAATATATGTCTAAAAAAAGGTACTATGCAACACATAGTACTATGGGTTTTGATTTTTTGTGAAAGAAATATGTTTTGAATGATGTGCTATATCAGAGGGTTTAGAATGCATGTGGTTGAAAATGAAACCTTTTGTAGGTGTTTTCGTAAATGTTGATCCATGTTGTTAATAACATGTCTTAAACTTTAAAAACTGAATCAAGATGGCTACTATTCGAACCAAGGCTCGAACCTTCAGCTCGGGCACCCGAAAAACGGTAATTTTTTTGCTAGGAATCGGAGCATTAGTGCTTTTGCTCGTCTAAAAAATTTGTGATTTCTAAAAGGAGGTTGTATTTTCCCTCACCTTATTGAAACCAAAGGAGGAGGAGTAACGTACACTCGTGACAGAACGAATCTAACTTTAAACCAAATTTAAGATGAATATTACGGAAGAGAAGTACCACGAGGTACTGCAGAAACTCATTATGTTGTTCCTCGGATTACTCACAATGAGTGTTGTCCTTACTTCTTGCTATTCGGCAGAATCATGCGCAGCTTATGGCGGCGTTGAGCAAGCATCAAACACCCAAGAAAACTTAGTGCAAGACTAGTTCTTCACTCCCCATTCCCCCAAACAGCCTCGTGAATAACGGGGCTTTTTTTTGCCTAAAACTGAAAGTAGATGAAGGGTTGGGCGTCGGCAGTAATGACTTGATACAGCACCAACAAAACAACAACGGTGCACACCAATTGCAGCGGAATGGGTAGCGAAATGAAGGTTTGGCGGTACCACATTTTCCACCTCGATGGCAACACGTGAATGAGGTAGCCGAGTCCCATCACCAAAAATACCGGTGCAAAGGAGGAGATCACTTCCCAAGCAATGCTCCAGTCCATGTTCCCAACAATTTGATTGAGCATGGTGTTGGCGGTGAAGAGTTCTTCCATGATGTTGTGCGCTTCACCGAGGTTTTCCCAGGAATTGTTGGATCCGCTTCGAAACCAAATCCGAGTAAAGGAGATGAAGTTGAAGGTGAGAAATACCCCCCAAACACGGTTCCACCATTTGCTTTTGTTTTTCCAGGGGCTGACTTTGTTCCAGAGTTTGAAAACAACGAGTCCGAGTCCGTTCAAAGCACCCCAAATCACGAAGTTCCAACTTGCCCCGTGCCACAATCCTCCCAAGAGCATGGTCATCATCATGTTGATGTTGGTGGTGCTCCATTTTCCAAACGCAGGTACAAACCTTCCTAAGATGTAGGCGAAGAGTAAGATTCCAATAGTGAGTCCTAACACCCAAAAGGATCCAGAAATAAAAAAGATAAAGCCTACGATGAAGCTGAGCGATACCAAACTAAATACGGATCCCCCACGATTTCCTCCCATGGGAATGTACAGGTAATCCTTCAGCCAAGAACTCAAACTCATGTGCCAGCGTTTCCAAAAATTGCCCACGCTATCTGCTTTGTAGGGCGAGTTGAAGTTTTGTGGGAGGGAGAATCCAAGCAACAAGGCAATGCCTATGGCGATGTCGGTGTACCCAGAAAAATCAGCATATACTTGAAGACTGTATCCATACAAGGCCATCAAGTTTTCAAATCCGGTGTAAGACCCGGGTGCGGCAAAAACCCGATCGATGAAGTTCAAGGCGAGATAGTCGGCCAAAAAGAGCTTTTTTAATAGTCCGTTCAATATCCAAAAAAGCGCTAGACCAAAGGTGGCTTTGCTGAGTTGGTATTTCTGGTAAAGTTGAGGTACAAAGTCTGCGGCACGCACGATCGGACCAGCAACGAGTTGAGGGAAAAAGCTCACGTAGAAGCCAAAATCAATGATGTTTTTAACCGGACGAACGTCTTTTCGGAAGACATCCACTGCGTAGGAGATGGTTTGAAAGGTGTAAAAACTGATTCCCACGGGCAGTGCGATGGTTTCAAAGCGAAACCCAGTACCAAAGAGTTGATTGGATAGTTGGGCGAAGTGGTTGATGGGGTGATATTCGGTTCCAAAAAGGTTGTTGAAGCTGTCGGCAAAGAAGTAGGCATACTTGAAGTAGATCAAGATGAGGAGGTTGATAGTAATACTGAGCGCCAACCAGAGTTTTCTCACCAGCACTTTCTCGCTTTTGTGAATGGCGTTTCCAATGAAGTAATCAGAAATGGTGGAGAAGAGCAGGAGATAGAAAAACCATTCTGAGGTTTTGTAGTAAAAATAGATGCTCACCAAAAAGAGGAAGGCATTGCGAACGGCGGTGTGTTTGTACACCAAACTGTAGCCCAAGAGCACAAAGGCAAAAAAGTACCAAAACAGGAGGTTGGTAAAGATCAACGGCAAGCTTTTATCGAAAAAAAGAACGGGTTTGATGCTCTCCCAGGTGATTTCCAATAGACTCATGCTCATTTGATATTATTGGTCAGGTATTTTTCTTCCAGGTGCTTCCCATAGGATTGCCGGATGGCTTCGAACATCAGGTCGGCTTGCAACACATAGCCTTCTCTAGAGAAGTGAATTTTATCTGCTTTGGCCAATCCTGCTTTCTCCCATTCGGAGATGCTTCCAAGTCCGCCCATCACTTCAAAAAGGTCGTAAACGGCTCCTCCATATTCAGCGGCGAGTTCGTACATGGCTTCTTGAACTGCAAAGGCGTTTTTATTGGGATAACGTCTTCTGTAGTAACTGTCATTATTGGTGATCCAAAGGAATTGTACATTGTTTTTAACGGCGCGAAATTGTTCTGCAATGGCTTTGTACCGCAGTTTGAATTCTGCTTTGTCAAAGTCGTTTTTGCTCATGTAGGCATCGTTAATTCCGATACCAAAGACAACGAGGTCGGCTTGCAACAGCTCCAATTCCTTGGGCATTCTTTCACAGCGCAAGTAGCTTTTGGTGCTGGCTCCATTAACGCCAATTTCATGGTAAGCAATGCCTCCTTTTTCATGGTCCAAGAGTCCGCCAAATAATCGAACTTCTTCCCCTTCTTCCGGATAAAAGCGTAAGGATAGCGAGTCTTGCGGGGTGTCCCAATGGTAGGTGGTGGTTCTCAAGGTGCTGTCCACTTCAATGCGATCGGCGTGCAGGAGTTGATGGTCGGGCTGGATTTCAATGTTGTGAATGAGGGTGAAGGTGTGAAATCCGTACCGACTACTGTCTGTTCGAATGGCATAAAGATCGAGTCCACAGGTGTCTGAACTGCTGCTCACTTCCATTCCACACATTCCCCAGATGGCGTCGTGCTTATTGTGAGCACACCTTTGGGCGTTCCATGCTCCAATGCGTTCAAATCGAAGGTTGGAGGGTCCGTTCGTTTTGGCCAATTTAAAGGGGAAGAACAGGCCTCTTTTGGCGTCCAAGCCGGGAGAGAGGTGTTGAAAATGTTCGCGTAGCCGTTCGCTGAGTACGCCGGCTTGAACATGACTTCCTCCCATGTGTACAATGTTGAAACTAACGCTGTCTTCGAAAAGGGCACGGTCCAAACTTTCCCAAACCGATGCAAAGGCGGTGTCGTTTTGAGGGAATTGAAGCACGTTTTCTGCGAGATTCAAAAAATCGTATTGCGGCAGGGGTAAGGGCAGAGGGTCGTAGGTGATGGGAAGTTTTTGTTCTTCTTCACGAAAAGAAAAAATGACCAGCAATACAATCAGACTGCCGAATAGTCCGCTTATTCCAATGTTTCTCATTCTATTGCTCACCCTTTCTCTGTTTCCACTGCTGATATTCTTTCATGAAGGATTGATTGAAGAGTTCTCCAATTTCCTTAGCTCCTTTGGAGGTAAAGTGAACGTAATCCTTTCCGGCGAGTGGTGGATCTGCATTCACCCAGCTGTCCATGGAGTTTTCGCCCCCCATCACTTCATAGATGTCCCAAAAACCACAACCATTATTGAGAGCGGCTGCTTTGAGTTCATCGCGAACGATGGTGAGGAAGGGATAGGTGAGGAATTCATCGTCCACTTTTCTGGCCATGTCTGAAGGACCAATCACCACAAATGTGGCTTCGGGCATGAGGCTTTTTAGTCTGACAATTTGAGCAGCAAACCAGCGGCCATAGTTTTTAGCTTGGGTACTGTCTTTCACGTAAGGAACGCTGTTTCCTCCATATTGAAGCAATACCAATTGGGGATTCAATTGCTGATAGTGCTTAGCGAGTTGTTCTTGATCGATTTTCTTGAAGAGGGTACCCGAGCTTCCACGCATGGGGATGTTGTGCACTTGTACTCCTTTATAAGAACCAAAATTCACGGCGTAGAATTCTGGAGAAGCTGTGCCAACCACCTCGATTTTGAAGCTGCTTACTTTCTCATTGAAGGCAATGGATTTGTATTTCAACTCACTGTTCACAAGAAGGGTGTCGCTGGCGATGATGCTGTCATTCAACCAATAGTTGACGCGCCCAGGAGCGGGGGTGTGTCCGTAAAATATTCCCGCACGGTGGAAGCTTCTGGTGTTGGAATAGCCCAATCGCGAAGGTTCGAAGGTGACAAATGCAGAGCTGTCTTCGATGTTTAGTGCTTGTGCAAAGGCTGCGAGCAAGCCGTAGCGTTTGTGTTCAATGCGCTCGTCGGTTTTTCCGTAAAGGGTGAATCTTTCGAAGGATTTGCGCTCTTTTTGTTTGATGGCAGAGGAGGGAACCACTTCAACAACGGGTACGAGTCCCGGACCCTTTCCTCCCCATTTTCCCTGCCAGTGCTTTCTCAGAATATTGGTGATTCGGTCGGTCTCAATTTGAGAATCGCCGTAGTGAAGGATGTCCACCAGTTCTTCATCACTGTTCTCAAGTGCTTCAAACAGGCGATCAAAAAAAGCCGTTTCACCTTTGGGCACTTG
The DNA here is from genome assembly GCA_964649515.1 of uncultured Comamonadaceae bacterium. Lineage (GTDB taxonomy): Bacteria > Bacteroidota > Bacteroidia > Flavobacteriales_D > Sanyastnellaceae > CALKGK01. Next base: position 14,648 of record CAZYPV010000060.1, read on the forward strand.
AATTTTAAGTCGGTCCAAAGCTTTTTGCACTTCAATGGCTTTCAATCTGGCTTTTTCAAGGGAATCTTCCCGCAATTCTTCCAAGGTGGGAGCCATCGTTGTTGTCAGCGTTGTGCTGTCTTCGATCTCGCTTTCATCGCTTCGGTAGCTGCTGAGTAGGGCGTTGACGTCGAGTTTCTTTTTTTTCTTTTTGAAGGGCTGAAAATCTTCTGTTTGGGCAAACTTCAATTCAAATCCATCGTGAATGGAGATGCCTTCTTCTGGCCAAACGCTGGCAATGGCAAAAGATGCTGCGCCAACAATGAATAGGCATAAAAAGGTGGTGAAGGGTGAAATCGTACTCATGGGTGTTGACGAATAATGAGTTTTTGTCCGGGACGAATATCGGTGCTCACTTTGTTCCATCGCATGATGTCTTCAGCGGAAACACCGGGGTATTTTTGTGCGATCAACCAAAGGCTGTCTCCACTTTTAACGGTATATACACTTTCTGTTGTTCCCGGGTTTGTGGTGCTTGTGGACTCTTTAACTTTCGGGGCTTGACGGGTGTTTGTCTTGCGATCGTTTTTAGTGCTTGCATAGATGAGCAATCGTTGCCCCACGTCAATGCGATCACTTCGAAGTTGATTCCAATCCATGATCTGGCTCACACGAACGCCAAATTTCCCGGCGATCTTCCCCAATACATCGCCACTTTGAACAATGTACTCCTGTTCATCTCCTTCGGGTGGCGAGGGTGGAAGTGGTTTTGGAGCAGCGGGCTTCCAGGCATAAAGGCTGTCGGCCAGTTGCTTAAATAGGTCTAGTTTCTCCACGGGAACAACTACGGGAACGTCCCGATACGGTCCGGGAACTAGGCTTCCAATGTAGGCAGGGTTGATGCTGTTGAAGGTGTTTTTATCCAATTCCAGCATGGATATGAGGGCTTCCCGATGAATGGTGTCGCTTATGGGAAGGGCATCGAATGCGTTGATTTCATTCAGCCAGAAAACAAGCTGATGTTCTCTTTCAAAGTTTTCTCTCAATCGAATGCACACTTTCAAAGCACGAAGCACTTCTTGCATTTCGGGGTCGAGCAAAATCGCTGCTTCATCTCGTGCATTGGTCCATTTAGCGCCTTTGACGTAAGCGGCGAGGGTTTTAAGATGACTCCCTTCGAACACTTCATAATAGGCCCGGAGCAATTCAGTAGCTGCCTCTGTAGAAATGGAAGGAGCTCGGCGTTCATCAATGTTTTGATCCACGCGCAGGCCTTGGCGCCTCGCACGCACAAAATCCATTGCCCAGAGTCCGGCCCGATCTTGCTGGTTTCTGAAAGAAGGATTTAATCCGCTCAATACCATGGTCAAAAAAGCATAATCTCGATCCATCTCAACCCGTTCGAGATGTTTGTGCAATAGTGGGAAATAAAGATCTGCCAAAGCCTGAATTTCTAGAAAGCGCTGGCAGTTTTGGTTTAAGAGCAATTCGATGTACTCGTTTTCTTTTTCGGGGTGAAGGGGAAGTGCTTCCAGGGCGGTTTCCAATTCGCCTTTGCTTGCAATGTTTTCCTTGAAGGGGGGCGGACAAACAGGATTTTCCGACAAACGCTTGGATATGCTTTGGTGAAACCATGAATTCGAATCGGGGTTCCAGCGTTCAGAAACATCAGAAGCACTGTGTTGTGCCATCGCAGCTACGGGGATCATCCACCAGAAAAGGAGCGCGAAAAATTTCATGGAGTAAAGATAATAGGGTTAGCCCTAGCATTTGAAGCGGACTCGTAGGAAGTTATGAACGTGATCTTATGGGAAGGTTTTGAAGCTTCAGAATTCTCCTACACACTGCACAGGATGGCATCGAAACCTTTCCTCATTTGGTTCCGTAATATCATACAACCTCTTTAAACAATGCTATGAAAATGCACGCCAACTACGCCAACGCCTTGAGCGCTCGTGTGAAGGAAATGAAAGATCGCGGCTACTCTTCAGAACAGATAGTGACCGATTTCAAACCGCACGATTTTGTTTTTTCTTCGTTCTTCGATGCGAGTGATTTGCACGGTTTTTATATAGGCGGACTCCCTCATACCATTGAGCTTTTTGAAATATTCCGAACAGCATTTCCAAAAAAATGGGAAGCACTAACACGTGGGATTCGGGATCGGGATAGCGATCAAGTGTACCATGCCGCACACAATCTCAAGCCCCTGTTTCGAATGATTGGGATTTGCCGGTTCAACGCCTTTTTGAAGGAACTCAGCCAGCGAACAAGTCCGGTAGATGAACAGAAAATCAAAGCGTTTCAAAGCATTGAGTCGAGGCTACCACAAATCATGTACATGACGGCCGTAGAAGTAGCACGAATGAAAAACTACCTCACGGCTAGCGCTCAATAACCACTCTCCATTACCAACACCCTAGCTTATGAAACTCAAATGCATTATTGTTGATGACGAAACCATGGCAAGAGCTTCCGTGAAGCATCTTTGTGAAGCGCATGAGAACATTGAATTTGAAAAAGCCTTCGAGAATGCCAAGGATGCTTTGCATTATTTAAAGCACAACACCGTTGATCTTGTTTTCCTTGATGTCGAAATGCCTGATCTCAATGGTTTTCAATTGCTGAAATCTTTGGAATCGGCTCCTAATGTCATTTTCACTACCTCTCATAAGAGCTATGCCTTTGATGCCTTTGAGGTGAAGGCGGTGGATTTTATTTCCAAACCCATCAAATCGAGTCGTTTCCAGGAGGCTGTGCAAAAGGTGCTTGATTTGGAAGAGTTGAAGCAAAGCAATGGAACGGATGAAGGCTACATCTACGTCAAAACCGATGGCAAGCTCACCCGGGTGGAGTATACGGATATTCTGTTCATTGAAAGCATGAAAGATTATGTGAACATTCGAACCAAAGAGGGGCGATTGGTGGTGCATTCAACACTGAAAAAAATGCAAGAAACCCTCGAAGAAGATGGTCGTTTTGTGCGGGTACATCGCAGCTTTATTTGCAATGTGAATCAGGTGGTCGATTTTCTGAAGAATGAGATCATTGTTGGCGAATACTCGTTGCCGGTTTCGAGGGCGCACAAGCAAGGTTTGTTGATTCACTTGAGGGATAAAAGCGCTTAGAATACCGAAAAACGGGAAAACAAAACCGTTCATCGAAAGTTGCCTTGACCTTCAAAAGAAGCTCCCTATTTTCGTTCTGCGATAGAGGATGGTGAACTGAAGTCGCAACACATTTTCATGTGTGAAGAAGGGTTGGATGGTGTTCCAGCCCTTTTTCGTTTGTTTAACAGATTTTACGCACGTTCTCCATGGCCAAAAGCTACCTTTGCGACTGACTTAGGTAGGAATGAGACCCTTTTACTTTACGATGATTTGCAGCGTCTGGCTGTTTTTTGCTGCACCACTTTTTGGTCAAGCGTCCGAGGGGGGAAAGTTGCGACCCATTGTTGGCGGTGGCTTTCTCAGTGGAGGGAGTTTTTCTCCAAATCAATTCAACTATTTGAGTGGGGGAATGGCCCGAATTGGACTTCAGCGTCCCTTTCTTGATAAGCACGATGTGGCCTTGGTTTTAGGGGTGAATCAATTCGATAAAGACCTCTTTTTTCCTTTCGTACTGCAGTTCAGATGGGTGAATGACCCCAACAAGGCATTGGGCTTATTAACGTCTTTCGGTTATTCCTCAGGGAAGGGTGAATTTGAAATAGAGAGTGAGGAGTATGAACTGGAGGGCGGCTTTTATTTTGAACTTGGCGCTCAGTGGAAGTTTGATCTTGGAAACAGTTGGGCAATGATGCCGAGCGTTTCCCTTTCTCGTCAGCCCGCAATTCTCGAATTTACACCAGATTTTGGCGATCCCTATGAAATCAAGGACGATCGTATAGCGCTCATTTTTGCCATCAATCTTCAAATGGGTCGATGAAATTTCAGTACCACATATTTCTTGTTGCTTTCCTGCTGTTTTGCTTGAACGGACAAGCGCAGGTGCTTCGTTTGACAGAATATGGAGAAACCGCTGGGTTTGAGGATTGGCCAATGTGGTTTGAAATTCAAAATGTGGGAAACACAGCGGTGAACATTGAAGGCGCAACACTTCAATTGAACGATGAGGTTCTTTTCCTTGTGGGCGATACGGTGCTTCAGCCCGAGGCATATTTTACCTTCAGCCCAGAAAACTACCCCGTAAGCAAAAGGAAGATTTTGGTTCACCAAAGCATGTTTGCGCATGATCGCTCGCACTTCAGTTTTCATTTTGACGGAGACTCGAGTCGCTTAAAACAGCAATGCGTGCCCCAAGGCAGAAGTTACGGTCTCAATGCACTTTTGCAAGAGGTTCATTTTCTTGTGCCTTCTCCGGGAATGGTTAATGCGGGAGAAGAGCTGCTTTTTTTACCCATGGATGTTGAACCGAGCTCGCCTTCAGGGTTTTATGATGAAGAACTGCATTTGGAGCTGATTTCATCGGCTTGGTTGGATCAATATGTGGTGTATGCGAGAGAAGGACAAACGATTGAAGGAAGGGGAGAGGTTTTTCCTGAAGAAGGGATTGTTTTGTCAGAACAAACACCTCCAGCAGAACTCAGTTACATTCCTGCATCAGGAGAGTTCATTCCACCCCACGGCAGTGTTGAAACGGCCCATGTGATTCAAATGCAAGGCTTTCAAGAGGGCTGTCCGGTGAGTGATGTACGTCGAGATGTTTACTTTATGGGCAATGAGGTGGCTTCGAAATACCAGCTGCCCATCATTAGTGTCAGCACGCAAAGAGAAGCGCTGTTCGGAGATGAAGGTATTTACGATTACGGCAATACGGGGTACAACTTTGCTTTTCAAGGAAGAGATTGGGAGCGAGATGCCAGTGTGCATTATTTTGAAAACGAGGTCTTGAAACTTCAACAAAATGTAGGGGTGCGCATTCGTGGGAAATCCAGTCGGTGGTCGCCACAGAAAAGCTTTAAACTTTATGCCCGTTCGGAATATGGGAGAAGCAAGTTGCCCAACGTATTTTTTGAAGATGGTCCGCAGTTGCTCAAAAGAATAAATATTCGAGGGAATCATAACGACTTCATTCGGAGCATGATGACGGATCACTTGGCAATGACTGCCGTCAAGGATCTGAATGTGGACGCTCCAAACAGCAAGCAGGCCATCTTATTTCTCAATGGGGAGTATTGGGGAATTTATACGATTCAAGACAGTATGGATGATCACTATCCCGAGACGTATTACGGCGTAGATGATGATAATGTAGAGTTGCTGGATGGAACGGAAAGTACTTCGTTGAGCTATCATGAAATCATCGGCTACGTTCGAGATCATCCTGAGTTGAATGAGGAAAACTTGAACTGGATTCGTGAGCGAGTGGATCTCGATGCTTTGTTGTTGTATAATGCTGTTCAGCTTTATATGGCCAATTGGGACTGGCCTCAGAAAAATGTGAAGGCTTGGACGAGTCCGATAGAAAATCAGCGACTGCGGTATTTTTTCTTCGATTGTGATGCCTGTTTTAATGAGTTTAGGCATGAAAGTTTGGAACGGTTTTATCCGGAGTTGAATCCTGAAGAACATTCCATTTTTTTGTCCACACTCCTACGTCATCCCGAAATTAGGAAGCAATTCGGAGAGCTCGTGATGAGCCTCGTATTGGATCCCTTGAGCAGCGCTACCTTGTTGGAATTGATTGACGAAACTGAAGCGCAAATTGTTCCTCACATCGAAGAGCACATTGCACGATGGAGTTACCCTCAAAACCGGGCAAATTGGGAAAACTCCGTTGAAAGTTTGCGTTCCTTTGTGATTCGACGACCTGAAAAGATAGGGCAGATGATGGAAGTTTTACTTGGGGAGAACATTCTGGCTTATCCTAACCCTGCCCGAGCCAATCAAATGCTTCATTTGGAGAGTTTCGGTTTTCTGCAAAGCGACTTTGATTATCAAATCATGAGCATTACTGGTCGGGTAGTGCAAGCTGGTGCGGCCAATTTGGAGCAGGTTCAATTGGCCAACCTTCATCCTGGAAACTACCTCTTGCAAATCAAAAAGAGCGGTTTTGTGGCGTATACGCGTTTTGTGGTGATG
>CAZYPV010000061.1:0-20496 GCA_964649515.1 uncultured Comamonadaceae bacterium
GGTTGAAACCGTGGGCTTCGGACACCCCTATAGGCTTACGTCGCCCAAATTTCAATATGGAAAAAATGCCTATCCATTTAGAGCGCAAAACCGCATCTGATTTAGGAGTGCATCGGTTCTCGTAGGCGCATTTTCATGGGCACTGCTGAGAAATCGTTGAAACGATTGAGGATGATGGGTACAATTCTTTATTTCCCACGGTTGAAACCGTGGGCTTCGGACACCCCTATAGGCTTACGTCGCCCAAATTTCAACCCGAAAAAAATGCCTATCCATTTAGAGCGCAAAACTGCAATCGAAGCCAAGAACAAGACCAACGAATCTCTCCCCCTCCATTCCCATCACAAAGACACAAAAAAGATATAATTTCGCACTTCAATTGACGTTGTTCAAAAATGCTAAAGAAGTCTGCTTACCTCATCATCTTGCTTTTCCTCTCCTTTGGTCTCTTCTCCTGTGAAGAAAAGCCCTTTGATGTGGACATTTCTGCAATTCAGGTAGAACTCGAGAGTCACCGGCTCGATATCGAACTCCAAGAGAGCTTCAACAAAAATCAAAGGCTCGACATCAATTCCCTCCGAAAAAATAACGGCGCCTTCATTGATGACTATATTGAGGACATACTGAGGATTGGTCCGGCAGACAGCTCCTACAGCATGAATATTCTTTCTGATTTTATTGCTTTTCCCGACACTCAAGAAGGATTTGTGGCCATCGACAGCATTCACGGTCCGCAATGGAAGCGTTACCTCGAAGAACTCGAAACGGCATTCCGCTACTACACCTATCACTTCCCCAATACCACCCCACCCAAGGTCATTGGCATGCATTCAGGATATAACGCCAGCATCTATCCTTTCAACCCCAAATACCTTGGAATTGGATTCGATTACTATTTGGGGAGCAATCACCCCATCACCCAACGCCTGGACCCTGCCATTTTTCCGATGTACATTAAGAACAAAATGAACCCGGAATACCTTACACCAAGTGCGATGCGAGGTTGGATCTTACTCCATCATCAAAATTTGTATTCCGACAAGAACCTCCTGAGTACAATTATGTATTGGGGAAAAATGATGCTCATTATGGATGCAGTGTTCCCTGATATGCCCGACCATCTTAAAATCGACTACCAACCAGAAGAAATCAAATGGTGCATGGAAAAAGAGCGCAGTGTGTGGATTGAATTGAGCCAGCACGACATGCTCTACGAAACCAAGCCCTTTGAAATTAACCGTTGGACCGCAGAAGGACCGTTTACTAATGCTGGAGATATCCCGCAAGACTCTCCTGCCCGACTCGGTATTTGGATGGGCTGGCAAATGATGAGAGATTATGCAGCCAAAAACCCTGATCTGAGTTTAGAACAAATCATCCAAGAAGAGAATTACATCAAGATACTGAATACCTACCGACCAGAATAAAACACCATGAACAAAGGAACTTCTACCATTAAAATTGACGTAGTAACAGACGAGAACAACGTACCAGAAAACATCCATTGGTCGGCCAGTGACGCGGGAATCGAAGCACAAGATGCCAAAGCCATGATTTTATCGATGTGGGATGATAAAGAGCAAACCGCGCTTCGAATTGATCTGTGGGACAAAGAAATGAAAGTGGACGAAATGAAACAGTTCGTTCACCAAACCATGGTGACCCTTGCCGACAGTTTTGAGCGCTCTACCGGTGAAGATAAGATGGCCATGGCCATGCGTGATTTCTGTGATTACTTTGCAGAAAAGATGAACTTATTCCAGCCTTAATCTTGGCCGAAATACACGTTGGTTTCGCCAATGAAATTCAGTAATTCAGTCTTTCCGAACCCCGTTTCAGCTGAAGTGTAAAAACACATGGGCATTTCGGTCCACGTTTTGAGCATCTCCTTTTGATAGGCCGCCATGCTTTTGCTTCTTTGGGCTGAACTTAATTTATCGAATTTGGTGAAAGCCATCACAAAAGGAATATCATTCTCACCGAGCCATTCCATGAATTCCAAATCAATTTTCTGGGGTTTGTGTCGGGCATCGATGAGCACCACTGCACCCATCAAACTTTCGCGAAACAAGAAATACTCTCGGATGAAGTCTGCCCACTTGTGACGCTCTTTTTTCGGAGCTCTTGCAAAACCATAACCAGGCAAATCCACGAGGTACCACGGATCTTTTCCTTCATTGATGATGAAATGATTAATAAGTTGCGTTTTCCCAGGGGTTGAAGAAGTCTTGGCCAAGCTTTTTTGATTCACCAAGCTATTGATGAGCGACGACTTCCCAACGTTCGAACGTCCGATGAACGCATACTCTGGGTATTCTGGGGCTGGACAGTCCTTCACAACCGCACTGCTCTTAACGAAACTTGCTGAAACTACATTCATCATTAGAGATTTTTGGACTTGAGCCATTCATCCAGGATCTCATTGAAACGCTCTGGGTGCTCCATCATGGGGGCATGTCCGCATTGATCGATCCAAAACAAGCTCGAATCTGGAAGTTTTTCATGAAATTCCTCTGCTACCTCAGGTGGAGTGATGGTATCGTTTTTCCCCCAGATCAAGCAAGCCGGCATGTGCATGTCCTTGAGGTCTTTCGCCATGTTGTGTCGAATAGCCGATTTCGCAATCGCCAAAATTCGTAGCACCCGATTCCGGTCATTCACAATCTCAAAACACTCATCCACCAACTCGTCAGAAGCAAACTTTGGGTCGTAAAACGTCAAAGCAACCTTGTTACGAATAAACTCCTTGTCCTCCCTCCGAGGAAAACTGGACCCAAAGGCATTTTCATACAAACCTGAACTTGCCGTTAGAATAAGTGCTTTCACCATTTCGGGATACCTCTTCGTGAAAATCAAGCCCACGTGTCCGCCCAAGGAATTCCCTAGCAAATAGACCTCCTCATACCCTTTATGGTCTACAAAAGCTTTGAGGAACTTCGATAAACGCTTGGCGCTCGTTTCAAGCACTGGAAGATCATACAGCGGCAACATGGGAATAACCACCTTGTAGCGATCGGAGAAATGATCAACCACTTCTTTAAAATTACTAAGTGCACCAAATAATCCGTGCAAAAGGATGAGCGGCTTTCCCTCTCCTTTCTCGATGTAATTGAATTTCCCTTCGGTAATAATTTCTTCTTGCATAGGCGTGATAATGGGCAAAAATAGCGAAAAAGCCAAAGCTCGAACCTCAAACAACGATTCAGCTCCATTTTCCAAGGAATTACCCCTCTCCTGAAGCACCTAACAAGCTGGAGGAAATCTTATCAGCTCCGAACTTATCATCACATTGTCAATTGTTCAAAACCTGTTGAAAGCAAATCCCCACTCTTGCACTAAGATTCCGACCCACCGCAAAACCTGAAAACAAAAAACCCAACAAAAACAAGGCTTTCAAGACACCAAACACCCGAATGAAATCAAGTTTTCAACCCAATGGAAATGATAAGTTTTCCACACTGTGGTAAATAGTGGTAGCCAGTGGTAAGAAGTGGTAAAATATTGCTACTTTTGAATTGTTAAGCGCCACAGATGCTGAATTTACTTGGAGAACATAGTTGTAAGGTTGACTCAAAAGGACGAGTGATGTTCCCGGCCAAACTGCGAAAGCAGCTTGAACCGGTGATTTCAAGCGGACTCGTGCTCAATCGTGACATCTTCGAAAAGTGTTTGATTCTTTACCCAAAACCGGAATGGGATCGTGTGAACGCTGAGATGAGTCGCTTGAGCAGGTATGACCGAAAGCATCAACTCTTTCAACGAAAATTCATGAAAGGAGCCACCCTTGTGGATTTTGATTCTACCGGAAGATTACTTCTACCTGCCGCCCTCTTGGACTACGCCATGATTAGCGAGCACGGGAATGAAATCATCGTTTCGGGAATCGGGGAAACCATGGAGATCTGGAGCAAGAAACAGTATGAAGACGTGGTGCTGAATGCCGATGATGATGATTTGAGCGCACTAATAGAAGACGTTCGAAAAGACATTGAACGCGACCCTAACAACAAGCAATAACATGGAAGCCCCTAACTATCACATACCGGTATTGCTCCACGACACAGTCGCTGGGCTGAATATCGACCCAAACGGGGTGTACGTGGATGTTACCTTCGGCGGCGGTGGACATTCTAGAGAAATCCTCTCACAACTTGAGAACGGAAGACTCTTTGCTTTTGATCAAGACCCGGATGCAGCGCAAAATGCACCGGACGATGAACGCTTCACTTTGATACCACAAAATTTCAGACACCTTCAAAACTACTTGCGCTTTTATGGAGTGAAAGAAGTGGACGGTATTTTGGCCGACCTCGGTGTTTCTTCCCATCAGTTTGATGTCCCCGACCGTGGATTCTCCATTCGATTTGACGCGCCGCTCGACATGAGAATGAATCCCGCAGCAAAACTGCATGCCGGTGAAATTGTGAACACTTGGCCGGAAGAACAGTTGCGCGACCTCTTCAAAAGATACGGCGAGTTGAGAAACGCAGGACGGGCGGCTAAACGACTGGTAGAACTTCGCGCCGAAGCCCCCATCAACACCACCTTCGAACTTATTAAAGCATTGAATCCTCTTGCGCCTCACAGCAAAGAGCACAAGTTTCATGCACAGGTCTTTCAAGCCCTTCGAATTACCGTAAACGAAGAAATGGAAGCATTGGAGGCGCTATTAGAACAAGGAATGAAGCTGCTGAAACCAGGAGGAAGGTTCTCAGTACTCTCCTACCACTCCTTAGAAGACCGTATGGTGAAATACTTCTTTCGAGCAGGAAAGCTGGATGGTGAAGTGGAGAAAGACTTCTTCGGAAAACACCTCACCCCATTCAAGCAAATCGTCAAAGGAGAAGCCGCCACAGAAGAAGAAAAAGCTAGAAACCCAAGAGCTAGAAGCGCTCGATTAAGAGTTGCAGAAAAGAAATGAAAAACGCATTCAAAGAAAGCCAAGAAAGCAAGGAATCGAAACCGAAGAAGAAAAATCGCGTTTCCAAAACCTTCAATGCGCTCCTGAATGGAGAATTCCTCACTAGGGAAGGCGTTGTTGCGCACTTGCCCTTCCTTCTTTTCTTGAGTGCCCTCTTCGTGATCTACATCGCCATGGGATACTCTTTCGAGCAAACGGAACGACAAAAAGTAAAAGTGGGCCGACAGTTGGAAGAAGAAATTACAGAATTCAAATCGCTCAAAAGCGAACTCGAAGCTCGGAAAAGACAAAGCTCCGTGCTCCAACGCATCGAGGAAATGGACCTCATCGATGCCGATACTCCACCTGAATTTATTGAAGTAAACAAAGGATACCTTGAAGAATAGTGCCGACATATCACTACGAACCTGGGTGGTTTTTGCGCTCATGTGCCTGATTGGAATTGGCATTCTCGGACGCATCGCCTACATCCAAACCTTTGAGTCTGCAAAGTGGACCCAAATGGGCGAAAACTACACCCAACAAGTGAGAAGCATTTCTCCCTCGCGTGGACAAATCTACTCTGAAGGCGGACACCTTCTTGCCACCTCAGTTCCATCCTACAACATCTATTGGGACAGTCAATCAGAAGGGATTCAACAAGACAGTTTAGAGAAACACCTACCTACTATTAGTGCACTTTTTGCTCAAACATTTCAAGACCGAACCAGCAAAGAATACAACCAACTTTTGAAAGAAGCACAGCGTAAAAAATTGCGCTACCAACTCATTCAAAAAAATGTGGACTTTTTGACGAGAAAAGCCCTACTCAGTGCTGACTTCATCTCTTTGGGAGCCAATCGGAGCGGGTTCATTTTTGAGCGAGTGGACATCCGAAAAAAACCCTTTGGAAAGCTCGCGGGTAGAACCATTGGAAAAGACCGGGAGGGAAATCGGGTTGGACTTGAACTCGCCTACAACGAGGAGCTTGCTGGAATTGAAGGAAAGCAATTGCAACAGCGCTTGGCAGGAAACGTGTGGAAACCTTTGAGCAACGATTTTATTGTTGAACCCAAAGAAGGTCTTGACCTCATCACCACCATTGACGTGCACCTTCAAGACGTCGCATCGCACGCCCTTGAACGTCAACTCAAACAACATGAAGCCACCTGGGGAACCGTCATCCTCATGGAAGTCAACACGGGCTATATCAAAGCCATTTCCAATCTCATTCGCGACCCTGAAAATGGACAGTACTACGAAACGCACAACAAAGCCATTGCTGCCACCGTGGAGCCGGGATCAACCTTCAAACTGGCCTCCATCATTGCTGGCCTTGACGATGGAATGTTCTCGCTAACCGACAGTGTGGATACCGGAAATGGCATTGAATACTTCTACAACAAACCCATGAAAGACTCTAATTACAAGAGCGATGGGAGCGGTGGACACGGTAAAATCACCATGGAGGAAGTTTTCGAACAATCATCCAACATTGGAACAGCTTTGGCCATTCGTGAGGCTTATGGAATGAATCCGCAAGCGTTTTTGGACAAGTTGCATTCCATGGGCTTGGGACAGAAACTGGGCATTCGAATTCCGGGAGAAGGAGCCCCGAAGATTTACAAAAAAGAGCGCGAAGGAAGTTGGAGCGGACTCTCGTTGACCCAGATGGCCATTGGCTATGAAGTGCAGCAAACGCCACTACAAACCCTCGCCTTTTACAATGCTGTTGCCAACGGGGGAACCATGCTTCGTCCGCAATTCGTGAAAGAAATCCAAAGCAAGGGGAAAGTGGTTCAATCCTTCGCTCCTATCGTATTGAAAGAACGCATTTGCAAAGACCAAACCCTTGAGCTCGCTCGAAAGATGATGGAAGGCGTTTGTGAAGAAGGAGGAACTGCCGACTACGTTTTCCAATCGTGTAAATTCAAATGTGCGGGCAAAACGGGAACGGCTAAGATTGCAAAATCTGGCGGCTATTACAACAACCGTTACCGCGCATCATTCTGCGGATACTTCCCAGCAGAAAACCCCAAATACAGCTGCATCGTTCTGGTGAACGACACCAAAACAGGAGTTTATTATGGATCGAGCATCGCTGCACCCGTGTTTCGTGAATTGGCCGATAAGATCTACGCCACCCGCTATGAAATGCATCAAGACAACACCCCAGAAATCAATCTAGCGGAAGCCAAATTACCTACGTCTATGGACGGAAGCTGGGAAGACCTCAACGTTGTTTTCAGCACACTGAACATCCCCACTGAAGGAAGCATCCAAAGCGATTGGGCATCAATATCAACGAAGCAAGACAGAGTGAATTTGGGTGAGCGGAAAACCATTAGTGGACTCGTCCCCAACGTAAAAGGCATGGGACTTCAAGATGCCCTTTATCTACTCGAAAATGCAGGATTAAAAGTTCAAGTCAAAGGAACCGGAATGGTGAAAAGCCAATCGATCATGCCCGGGTCTAAAATACCATCGAACAAACTCATCACCATCGCACTATCGTAATGAAAATACTTCGCGACATATTGTACCAAGTTCGGATCAAAAACGTGATCGGCTCCACTAACGTGGCCATAGAACACCTTTCCATGGATTCTCGTCAGGTGAGACCTTTCAGCGTTTTTATTGCAGTGCGTGGAACTCAGGTGGACGGACACCAATACATCAGCAAAGCCATAGAAGCTGGTGCAGTAGCGATCGTTGCTGAAAACCTCCCAGACAATTTGCCCGAAAGCATTGTAGGCGTAGAAGTGCAAAACAGTGCAGAAGCCCTTGGTTGGATGGCGGCTAATTTTTACGACAACCCCTCCAAGCGCATCAAACTCATTGGAATAACCGGAACTAACGGCAAAACCACTACTACAACCTTACTTTTTCAACTCTTCCGCTTTCTCGGAAAAAAAGTGGGCTTGCTTTCAACGGTGGTCAACAAAATCAACAACAAAGAAATTCCCTCCACCCACACCACACCCAATGCCATTGAACTGAACGCCCTGTTACACGAAATGCTGGACCAAGGATGCACTCATTGCTTTATGGAAGTGAGCTCGCATGCCCTCGACCAACACCGGGTAACTGGAACACACTTTAGTGGAGCGGTATTTACCAACATCACCCACGATCATCTCGATTACCACAAGACCTTCAACCACTACATCAAAGCGAAAAAAGGACTATTCGACATGCTTCCCAACGGGAGTTTTGCATTGGTGAATAACGACAATTTACACGCCGAATCTATGGTTCACGACACCAAAGGAAAGAAGCGAAGTTTCGGACTCAAAACCATGGCTGACTACAAAGCCAAGGTCTTGGAGAGTTCTTTTGGCGGATTGCAGATGATGATTGATGGACAAGAATTCTTCACCCCCATCATTGGTGGATTTAACGCCAGTAATTTGCTCGCAGTGTATGCCGTGGGGATTGAACTGGGAATCGACAAAATTGAATTACTCACAGGAATGAGCACCCTTCAACCCGTGAACGGTCGGTTTCAGCACTTTCGCACTGAAAGCGGCATCACGGCAGTAGTGGACTATGCGCACACACCTGATGCGCTTGAGAATGTATTGAAAACCATTGCCGACATCCGAAGCGGGAACGAACAAGTCATTACCGTTGTAGGCTGTGGGGGAGATCGAGACGCCAGCAAAAGACCCCTTATGGCACAAATCGCCAGTGATGGCAGCGACCGCACCGTCATCACCTCTGACAACCCTAGAACCGAAGATCCTGACGCCATCATCAAAGACATGGAAGCCGGGCTGGACCCCATTCAAATCAAGAAAAACATCTCCATCACCAACAGGAAGGAAGCCATCAAACTCGCTTGCACTTTGGCAGCGAAAGGAGACATCATTTTGATTGCTGGTAAAGGGCATGAAACCTACCAAGACATCATGGGAGTGAAAGCGCCTTTCGATGACTTCCAAATCGTAAAAGAAACCTTGAAAACCCTCAACAAGTAATGCTTTACCACCTATTTCAATACCTCGAAGAAGCATATCAATTTCCAGGAGCGGGACTGTTTCAATACATCTCTTTCAGAGCTGCAATGAGCGTGATTACCTCCTTGATCATCTCCATGGTTTTCGGAAAAAAAATCATCCAATGGTTGCAGCTAAAGCAAGTTGGAGAAATCGTGCGCGACCTTGGATTGGAGGGGCAAATGCAGAAACAAGGCACCCCAACCATGGGTGGAATCATCATTTTGGCCTCCATTCTAATCCCTACGCTCCTCTTCGCCAACCTCACCAACATCTACGTTCAAACCATGATTGTTGCAACCATCTGGCTAGGAAGTATTGGGTTTATTGATGACTACATCAAAGTCTTCAAAAAGAACAAAAAAGGACTCGCAGGAAAATTCAAAATCATTGGTCAAGTCGGTGGTGGAATCATCGTGGGTTCCATGCTCTACTTCTCCCCAGACGTTGCCATCAAACAGGCCGTTCTGAACGATCAGGGCGAACAAATCAGCACCATCAATGCTGCTGGAGAAGAAGTACTTCAATGGGACACCCACAAGTCCAGCATCACTACCATCCCCTTCGTGAAAGACAACGAGTTTGACTACGCATGGTTGATCTCTTGGATGGGTGACGGCGCCAGTGACTATGTTTGGATCATCTTCATTCTCGCCACCATCCTCATTGTGACAGCGGTGAGCAATGGAGCCAACATGACTGACGGACTCGACGGACTTGCAACAGGAACCAGCGCCATCATTGGAGTTACCCTCGCCATCCTCGCCTACCTCTCTGGAAACTACATCTTTGCCGATTATCTCAACATCATGTTCATCCCCAGCAGTGGTGAAATGGTGGTATTTATCAGCGCCTTCGTGGGAGCTTGTATTGGCTTTCTTTGGTACAACGCCTATCCCGCCCAAGTATTTATGGGCGACACAGGAAGTTTGGCCTTGGGTGGAATCATTGCCGTGTTTGCCATCGCCATTCGCAAGGAACTTTTGATCCCTATCCTTTGTGGAATCTTCCTCATCGAAAACCTCTCCGTTGTGGTGCAAGTGGGGTATTTCAAGTACACCAAAAAACGCTTGGGCGAAGGGAAACGGGTATTTCTCATGGCTCCTTTGCACCATCACTACCAAAAGAAAAACATCCCTGAACCCAAGATCGTAGCTCGTTTTTGGATTGTTGGGATCATTCTCGCCGTAATCACCATCGTTACCCTAAAACTCCGATGAAAAAGCTGCGTACCTACATATTAGGAGCTGGCGAAAGCGGCGTGGGAAGTGCACTCCTGGCACAGAAACTCGGACATGACGTGTTCGTGTCTGACCAAGGTAGCATCAAAGCGAAGTACAAAAGCGAATTGCTGGAAGCAGGTATTGCGTTTGAAGAAAGCACACATACCGAAGAGCGCATCTTGGAAGCTGATCAGGTCATCAAGAGTCCGGGAATACCCGACCATGCCCCACTGATCGTTCAACTTCGCGAAGCAAGCATTCCCGTGATCTCTGAAATTGAGTTTGCGGGAAAACACACATCAGCCCAAAAAGTGTGCATTACCGGAAGCAATGGGAAGACCACCACTACCCTCTTGACTTACCACATCTTGAAAGAAGGAGGATTGAATGTGGGCTTGGCCGGTAACATCGGAAAGAGCTTTGCAAGACAAGTTGCACAGGATCAAAAAGACATTTACGTATTGGAGTTGAGCAGCTTTCAACTGGACGGCTGTTTTGACTTTAAGGCTGACGTTGCCGTCTTGCTCAACATCACGCCCGATCATCTTGACCGCTACGACTATGATTTGAGCAAATATGCCGCAAGCAAGTTTCGCATCCTTCAGAATCAGGGTGCGGATGACCACCTCATTTACAACCTCGACAACAGCATTGTTCGCGAAGGCATTGAAGCCCTTAAACCACTCGCGAAACAATACCCCATTACCATTAATCAATACACAGAACCACCTTTTGACCAGGGCGCCTTCTGTTTTGAAGATCAATTGAACATCACAACCCAAAACCAACAATTTACCATGAAGATCCAAGATCTCGCCCTACAGGGCAAACACAACCTATTCAACTCCATGGCATCAGGAGTAACCGGAAGAATCTTTGAATTGCGCAAAGAAACCGTTCGCGACAGCCTCACCAACTTTGAGAACATTGAACACCGACTTGAGAACGTTGGGAAAGTGAATGGAGTGAGATTCATCAACGACAGTAAAGCCACGAACATCAACTCCACTTGGTATGCTCTTGAAAGCATCGACAAGCCAATTATCTGGATTGCCGGTGGTGTGGACAAAGGGAACGACTACAGCGAATTGTATGAAATGGTGGATGATAAGGTGAAAGCCATCATTTGCATGGGGACAGACAACAAAAAACTGAGAGCCGCTTTTACCGGACGCGTAGAGCAAGTGCTTGAAGTGCGCTCTGCCGACGAAGCTGTGCGTTTAGCCTATGACCTCTCCAACGAAGGAGACACCGTTTTGCTTTCTCCCGCCTGCGCATCATTTGACCTCTTCGAGAATTACGAGGATCGCGGACACAAGTTCAAGCAAGCCGTACGCAGACTTTAAGCTCCCTGACATGCAAGCATTTTTCAAACGACTCCAAGGAGATCGGGTGATATGGATGGTAGCGATATTGTTGTCCGTCATCTCACTCTTGGCTGTTTACAGCTCCATATCTTCTTTGGCTTATAAAAACGATGGAAACTCATTGAAGTTTTTGTTCAAGCATTTCATGATGTTGGTTTTGGGCTTGGGCACCATGTTCGTGGTCCATCGAATAAAGTTTCGTTATTTCTCTCGACTGTCTCAAATTCTGTTTTGGGTAGCCGTGATCATGCTTGTATTTACCTTTTTTTTCGGGGTGAACTATAACAGTGCAACCCGATGGATACGCATCCCTTTCATCGGCATCACCTTTCAAACCTCGGATTTTGCGAAAATCGCGCTCATCACACATTTGGCCCGATTACTCAACATGAACCGCACCCTTTTACACGATTTTTGGAAAGGCGTTTGGCCCATCATTTGGCCGATACTTTTGATCTGCGGACTCATCCTGCCCTCTGATTTTAGTACCGCCGCACTTTTGGGAGGAACCTGCTTTCTTTTGATCTTCATTGGCGGAGTTCCCTTGAAACACATGCTCAAAATCATGGGAATGGGTGTCGCTGGGTTGGCGCTCATCTACCTCATTGGCAAAGCTTCTCCAGGGACCTTTACTCGTTTTGACACGTGGATTGCTCGAATTGAAAACTTTAGCAATGCCGAAGCTGAAGGAAACTACCAGATTGATTTTGCACAAGTAGCCATCAATGAAGGTGGCCTGCTTCCCTCCGGACCTGGAACCGGAAACTCACGAAACTTCTTACCCCACCCTTATTCTGACATGATTTACGCGTTTATCATTGAAGAATATGGATCCTTGTTGGGGGGATTTGGGCTGTTGTTGCTCTACCTCATTTTTATGTACCGCAGTATTCGGACCGCCACCCGAACCCCGAAACATTTTGGCGGACTCCTCACCTTAGGGCTGGGCTTCCTCCTCACCTTTCAAGCCATGATCAACATGGCCGTAGCTGTGAAGCTCTTCCCAACCACGGGTCAGCCCCTCCCACTTGTATCCATGGGTGGAACCTCAATTGTGTTCACCTGCCTGAGCATCGGGATGATTCTATCCGTGAGTAGGAGTGTTTACAACAAGGAGGAATGGGAGAAAGAGCAAGAAAACCAAGTAGAAAGCAAGCAAAACGAAGCGAACTATGGCATTGCGTAGAGTGATTATTAGTGGAGGGGGAACTGGCGGACACATTTATCCCGCCTTGGCCATTGCAGAGGAAATCAAAGCACGATTCCCTCAAGTGGAATTGCTTTTTGTTGGTGCCAAAGGAAGAATGGAAATGGAGAAAATCCCCGCGGAAGGATATGCGATTGAAGGACTCTGGATCAGCGGCATTGAGCGAAAAATCTTCAGCACCAAAAACCTTTCTTTTCCTTTCAAGCTCATCTCGAGTTTGAGCAAGGCCAAAGCCATCATACGAAAATTTAAGCCTGAGATCGTCATCGGTGTAGGCGGGTTTGCTAGTGGTCCGCTCCTCCATGTGGCCAGCAAAAAAGGCATCCCAACGCTTATACAAGAGCAAAACTCATTTCCTGGAATCACCAACCGGATATTAGCAAAGAAAGTTGACCGGATTTGTACTGGGTTTGATAATATGAATCGCTGGTTTCCAAAAGCCAAAACCCGGTACACCGGCAACCCTATTCGTATGGGCGTCTTGAAGTCGACCGAAACCACTTCAAGCGCCCGTGCGCATTTCCAACTGGAAGAAAACAAACCCACCCTATTTGTGATGGGCGGTAGCTTGGGAGCAGCGAGCATCAATGCTGCTGTTAAAGAACATCTTGAAACCTGGAACAACGAAGGAATCCAAGTCCTTTGGCAAACGGGAAAACGCTATTTGTCTGAAATCGAAAACTGGCTTCAAAGTAAGAACCTGGATGGCGTTGTAGCTACTGACTTTATCTCGAGAATGGACCTTGCTTACATCGCTGCCGACCTCATTGTGAGCCGTGCCGGAGCAATGAGTATCGCCGAACTTGCCATTGTAGGGAAACCCTGCATCCTTGTCCCTTCCCCCAACGTTTCCGAAGACCACCAAAGTAAGAATGCCCTGAGCATGACCGATCATGGGGCTGCGGTATTGATCAAAGACAGCGAGATCAAAACAGCCTTGGGAAGTTCTGTGAGTACGCTCATTCAAGACCCAAAAAAGTATGAAGAAATGCGGGAAGCCATGAAATCTTTGGCCAGACCAAACGCTGCTGCCGCCGTTGTTGATGAAATCCTTGACCTTCTCGAAGCATGAAACTGGACGACATCAACAGCGTGTATTTTATTGGCATTGGCGGAATAGGAATGAGTGCCCTAGCACGGTATTTCAAGAAACTCGACAAGCGCGTTGAGGGTTATGACAAAACACCGAGCAGAATTACCCAGGAGCTGATCGAAGAAGGCATCGCTGTTCATTTTGACGAGAGCATGAAAGCCATTCCGGAAATGCTCTTTTTGGAAAAGCAATCCAAAGTACTCGTGGTCTACACCCCCGCCGTACCCACCGCTCACCCCCAACTTCGCTACCTCACCGCTGCAGGATTTCACATCATGAAACGAAGCGCTGCGCTTGGAATCATCACCCGAGAACATAAGACCATTGCCGTAGCAGGAACACACGGAAAGACCAGCACCTCCTCCCTCATTGCCCACATCTTACAAGACAGCGGAATGGGCTGCAACGCATTTTTAGGAGGAATTGTTGCGGGCTACAATACTAACCTGCTCTTTTCGAGTGAAGACGCCTGGACCGTTTTGGAAGCCGATGAATACGACCGTTCTTTTTTGAGTCTGAATCCCACCATGGCCATCATCACCTCCATCGACCCTGACCATTTGGACATCTATAAGGATCAGCAACACTTTTTCGACGGCTTTCAGGACTTTGCCAACAAAGTATCGCCCAAAGGACTACTGTTTTTGAATGAAAGCATCGAAGGCATCACCTCTTCTGCCACCGTTCTGAAGTATGGAAAGCAAGAAGGAAATGATGCAGTCTTTACGGAAGCCCAGAAGCGTGATGGCCAATGGACCTTTGACATTCGCACACCCAAAGCCACCATTGAGAACATTGAATTTTCAATGCCCGGGGAGCACAATCAGGCCAATGCTTGTGCCGCCGTTCTCGCCTGTTTGGAAGTTGGCGTTGAAGCGGAAGCCATCAAAAAAGCCCTTGCTTCATTCCAAGGAATCTACCGCCGCTTCGAATACCATAAGAACGACGAAAATGGTGTCTACATTGATGATTATGCGCATCATCCAAGTGAACTTCGAGCAGCAATCAGCGCAGCTCGAGAGCGTCACCCCGGAAAAAAAATCTGCGGAATTTTTCAAGCGCACCTGTATTCGAGAACCCGAGATTTTGGCGATGAATTCGCTCGATCCCTTGAATTACTTGATGAAGTGGTGCTTTTGGACATCTACCCAGCACGTGAAATGCCCATCGAAGGAATTGATTCACAATGGTTATTGGATAAAATCTCCGGCATACCCAAAAAGTGCGTTTCAAAAGTGCGTTTATTGCCTGAATTAGAGGAACTCCATTTCGATGTACTCATGACCCTAGGGGCGGGAGACATTGACCGATTGGTGCCTGAGATTAGTACTTGGATGAACACCCGAACAAGCAAGCTTTGAAGAAAAAAGCCATCAAAAATATCGCCCTTTGGTCTGTAGCCCTTTTGAGCTGCATGGTGCTGTTTGGTTTTGCTCGAATGGAACAAGGCAAGGCTGCATGTTGGAAAATGGACATCTCGGTGAAACAACTCGAAGGTATGTACTTCATTGATGCCGAAGCCATTGAAAACCGCATTCTTGATTTGGGCAGCCCGATCCTCGGAAGCACACTGAACGACATCAACATCAACCAAATACAAAATCACCTGCTGAAGTTGCCATCGGTAAAAGACGCCACTGTTTATCCCTCTGTGGACGGTGTTCTGAAAGTGCGCGTAGAGCAACGCAAACCCGTTCTTCGCATCATCAACCCGGATGGTGAAAGCTATTACATTGACGAAGAAGGCAAAAAAATGCCGCTTTCCGACACTTACACCGCTCGTGTGTTGATTGCAGTGATGGAAAAAACGGAAGCACTCGCTACCAACACCTCGCCGGCACAAGTAAGAGAGCAAGCCGACCTTGCCCCCAACACCTTGCTCGACGATGTATTTGCCCTTCAACAGACCTTGGAAAAAGACCCATTTTGGTCTGCACAAATCGAACACCTTTACGTTCGATCCAACGGAGAAATTGAAATGATCCCAAGGCTAGGCAACCACCGCATTCTCTTGGGAAAAGCGGAAAGAATTACGCGAAAACTGAACAAATTGAAGGCTTTCTACGATGCTACTGTGCACACGAGAAACCTGAATGAATACAAAACAATCAACCTCAAGTACAGAGATCAAGTGGTGTGTGAACGCTACTTCTAATAACAATATCAACCATAAATTGTCACGGATATGGAACCAGAAATCGTCGTAGGACTCGACATCGGTACAACAAAAATTGCCTGCTTGGTGGGCCGTCGTACTGAGCACGGTAAAATTGAAATTCTTGGATACGGCAAGAGCGAATCCGTTGGAGTAACTCGTGGAGTTGTTTCCAACATCGAAAAAACCGTTGAGTCAATCAAAGCCGCAGTAGCGCAGGCAGAAGAAATGTCGAAAGTCAGCATTGGGGTGGTCAACGTCGGAATCGCTGGTCAGCACATCAAAAGCATACAGCATCGTGGTTTGAGAACGCGTGACAACTTGGACGAGGAGATTTCGATGCGCGACATCAACGCTCTGGTGGAAGACATGCACAAATTGGTGATGCTCCCAGGAGAAGAAATCATCCACGTTTTGCCGCAAGAGTACACCGTTGACAACGAACAAGGGATCAAAGAACCCATCGGGATGTCGGGCATTCGTTTGGAAGCCAACTTCCACATCATTACCGGACAAATTGCCGCAGCTCGCAACATTTACAAGTGCGTGAGCAAAGCCGGACTCGAAGTGAATGATCTCATCCTTGAACCGCTTGCATCATCCTCATCCGTGTTGAGTGATGAAGAAAAGGAAGCCGGTGTTGTTTTGGTTGATATTGGTGGAGGTACTACAGACATTGCCATCTTCCAAGAAGGCATCATTCGCCACACAGCTGTGATCCCCTTTGGAGGAAACGTGATTACCGAAGACATCAAGAGTGGTTGTACCATCATGAAAAAGCAAGCAGAAGAACTCAAGCGCAAGTTTGGTAGTGCTTTAGCCTATGAGATGAAGGACAACGAAATTGTTTGTATCCCTGGTCTGCGCGGACGTGAACCCAAAGAAATCTCTGTTAAGAACCTTGCTCACATCATTCAAGCGAGAATGGAAGAAATCATTGAGCACGTGCACTATGAAATTCGCAACAGTGGTTATGAGAACGACCTCATTGGTGGAATCGTGGTCACCGGTGGTGGATCTCAAATGAAGCACATCACCCAGCTCTTTGAATACATGATCGGTACCGATTGCCGCATTGGTTTCCCTAACGAGCACCTCGCCAAAGCACCAAGTGACGAGCTCATCAGTCCGCTCTTCGCCACCGGTGTTGGTTTGGTATTGAAGGGGTACGAAAAAATGCCTCGTCCGCTTCGTCAAGAAGAAAGTGAAGCAGAGCATTTGCGCAAGAAGCGAGAAGACCGTGGATCGCTTTCCTTCTTGAAAAAGATCAAAGAATGGTTCGAAAATGAAGACGAATAGCGTTTTCAACAATTTAAAGTGAATGCATTGAATAAGTTATTGTGAAAAGCATTCGCAAATTATTTTTCTTAGTAGTAGTCGAATTGTGAGCAGTGAACACATTAAAACACACTGAACACCAATATAATAGCATGAGCATGGACCAAGAGAATTTCGAAATGATGCGTTTTGATTTGCCAAAAGATCAATCGTCGATCATCAAAGTTATCGGTGTAGGAGGCGGAGGTAGCAACGCTGTGAATTACATGTATGAGCAAGGCATTAAGGATGTGGACTTCATCGTTTGCAACACTGATGCACAGGCATTGGACAAAAGTCCGGTACCCGTAAAAGTTCAACTTGGAGCTACTCTCACTGAAGGAAGAGGTGCAGGATCTTTACCCGAAGTGGGAAGAAATGCCGCCGTTGAAACCTTGGAAGACATCAAGGCCATTCTCGCTAAGAATACCACCATGGTTTTCATCACCGCTGGAATGGGTGGTGGAACCGGAACCGGAGCAGCACCTGTTATTGCAGAAGCAGCCCGAGAAATGGGAATTCTCACAGTGGGAATCGTTACTGTACCATTCTTGTTTGAAGGAAAACGAAGATCTACCCAAGCAGAAGCCGGTTTGAAAGAAATGCGCGAGGCAGTAGATACCCTCTTGGTGATTCGCAACGATAAATTGAGAGAGCTTTACGGAAACCTCTCCTTGAAGAAAGCCTTCGACCACGCCGATGAAGTACTTTGCACCGCTGCAAAAGGTATTGCTGAAGTGATTACCCTCACCGGTGAAATCAACGTGGACATGAACGACGTGAACACCGTGATGAGAAACAGTGGTGTGGCGATCATGGGATCAGGAAAAGCATCCGGTGAAGGAAGAGCCATGGCTGCCGTAACCCAAGCTCTGGAATCTCCACTCTTGAACGATAACGACATCACAGGAGCTAATTTCGTTCTCTTGAACATCACCTACGGAATGGATGAAGTTTTGATGGACGAGATCACCGAAATTACGGACCACATCCAAGAAAAAGCAGGCATGAGCGCCGAAGTGATTTGGGGCTACGGTGCAGACGAAACCTTGGACGAAGATCTTTGCATCACCGTCATCGCTACCGGGTTTACGGCCAATGAAATTGACGCCGGCATTCCAATGGAAGCGCCGAAAACCGTGAAGCACAATTTGTCTGAAGTGAAAGGGAAGGAAATTACAGCACCCGTGAACACCCCTACCGATTCAAACAAACAAAAGAATTACCTCACTTTGGAAGATGAGGAGGCAACACCTTTCTTGAAAACGGCTACCGAGGAGCGTGAAGAAGATATCACTCCTAAAGCTCCAGCCTCAACACCGGAATTTGTGTTCCATAACTTGGAAGAAATTCAAGACGAGGAGAAAGAAAGCAGCAACCCAACCCTTTTTCAATTGACCGAGGAAGAAGAGGAAGAAGCCGAAACTCCTGCAGCAGATCAACTCAGAATGCAAGAAGCTAGTCCGGCAGAAGCTCCAAAACCGGTTTACTACAACCTCGAGAGCGACGAACCACAAAATGCGCCCAGCACGGAAGTTACCGACCGCTTGAAGCACGAAGAGGAAGAGATGAGAATGGAAGAGCGTCCGAGCAGACAAGAGCTCAGCAACCGCAACAGAGAGAGAGAGCACCGCATTCGTGAGTTCACGGTAAAGCTCAAAACACCCAACGGATTGGCCGATTTGGAAAATGAACCTGCCTACCGTAGGAGAGAGATTTCCTTGGACAATATCCCTCATTCGTCTGACTCCAACGTATCTCGCTACACCCTTTCTGAGGAAAGCGATGAAGATGGAAACAAGAAAGTAAATTTGAAAGGGAACAATCCTTTTTTACACGATAACGTAGATTAATAGTTAGTTTTTGGTTAAAGATAGAACCCCTTTAGCATCGATATGTTGAAGGGGTTTTTGTTTAACGAAGTAGAGTAAAGCTCTACGCTTAGTTCACAATTGAAGTGCGCAATTGTAAAAGAACGTTTCAACCACAAGAAAAACAAAGCCCTCTCACACCCGTTGTGAGAAGGCTTTTCTTATTTTTACAGCAAAACACAGTCATGAACATTACCGAGCAAATTCAAAACGACATCAAAGAAGCCATGAAAGCCAAGGACCGTGAACGTCTTAGTGCCCTGCGCGACATCAAATCCAAACTCCTTTTGGAAATGACTAAAGATGGTGGCGACGGTGATGTGGATGAAAATGCTGCCCTCAAAATCTTAAACAAGCTTTACAAGCAACGTACCGATGCCGCAGCTATTTACAAGGAGCAAAACCGCGAAGATTTGTACGAGGAGGAAATGAGTCAAGCCGGTGTAATCAAGTCTTATCTACCAGAGCCAATGAGCGCTGACGAAATTGAATCCAAAGTCAAAGGCATCATCGAATCAATGGGAGCAAGCGGTATGGGCGATATGGGTAAAGTAATGGGAGCAGCAAGCGCCCAATTGGGAGCTCGAGCCGACGGAAAAACCGTATCTACTATCGTGAGAAAGTTACTTGCCTGAGTCGGCACGCAAACTCTCTTTCTCGATCTTTCTCATCGCCTTTTCGAAGTCGCGCATGTTGTCCTCAATGTACTCCATGTCGGGCACCAATTTGCGGTAGTCTGCTTGGTAGTTAAATTTAGCAACCGGCTGTTCAAACGCCGAAACATCAGCATTTTCTGGTGCCTTGAAGAGCAACATGTCTAATTTCAAGGCGACACCTTTTTTGGTCACCTCCAAGTTACGGGCATCGATTTCGACCTTTTTGTTCACATAATCTTTGCCTCCAAAAGTCATGGTGTACACCTCACCTACGGGCAGGTTGAATTCGTATTCGCCATCTTCATTGGCCTTAAAGGCGATGTAAATTTCATCCTCTGGGGTAGAAACCACGCACCATGTGTTTGCAGCATCCACCATCGAGCCATCGGACCATTGTAGATTTTCCATGTTTCCATAGACCAGGAAATACTCACCGCTATTGGGTTTGGGCGCAGCAGCCATCAGCACTGCTCCAACGAGCAGAAGGGAGATCATTTTCATATTCTTACAGTTTAAGGGGCGCCTTTACCTGCTATCCGCTTTAGTTGCTCTTCAAAACACGCTTTCACATCTTGCTGCAAGGAGCTTCTTAGGTCGCTCTTGCAGCCCGTGTTTCAGTGCGTTTTGTTCAAGCAAGCTATCGCTGCTATCAGGGGCGTTGAATCATTTTTACGGAAAAGGATTACAAATGTTTCGGAAATTCTAGGAC
>CAZYPV010000062.1:0-19679 GCA_964649515.1 uncultured Comamonadaceae bacterium
TAAGCCGTAATCCAAACCCAACCTTAACCCCACCGCGCAAGCGACTAAACAGTTGCGAAGCAACCTCAACCGGCGCAGCCATTCAACCCTTTTCGTTGCTCAGATTGAAACACGAAAGTCACTTGAACAGCTCACCCCCTAAATCGAGCTTCAATTTTATCAGCCAAGAATTGAGATAGCTTTACCAAGCTCTCTTCAGTCCACCCCGCAACGTGAGGAGATAAAATCACCTGCTCAAAACTACAAAGCGCTTTGAAAGTTTCTGGGAATTCCGACGCTTGAATGCGTTCAAATGAAGAAGTCTCGAATTCAAGCACATCCAAACAAGCCCCAAGCACTTTTCCACTTTCCAATCCATGAAGCAAGCTTGTGGTGCTCACTGCATTCCCTCGCGCCGTGTTGATGAGATAGATGTCATTCGCACATTGTTGCAAGAAATGATCATCGAAGTAGTGTTTGGTTTCTGGAGTTTGAGGGGTGTGAAAACTGATAACATCTGCTCGCGCTTGCAATTCTTTCAGACTGACAGGTTCAACATATTCAAAACCCACCGGATGAGCAGCATACTTATCGTAAGCAATGATTTCGCAGCCCATTCCGCTCAATTTTTGAGCAAAGCGCTGACCCATGTGTCCAAAGCCAATCAAGCCAACGCACATCGTGTTGAGCTCTTTTCCACGGTTTTCTTCCCTTCGCCAAAGGCCTTGTCGAACTTCAAGATTACACCGTTGAAGATGGTTAAGCAACATCAACAGCATCCCCAAAGCGTGTTCCCCCACAGCATCCTGGTTTCCTTCCGGCGAATTGAATACGTCAATGCCCATCTCTTCACAGGCTTTCAAATCGATGTTCTCCAATCCAGCACCACTGCGGGCAATGAACTTGAGATTAGGGGCGTGATTCAGCAATTCCCGGTCAATCTTCAAACGCGAACGCAACACCAGTCCTTCTTGATCTTGCAAGAGGGCTTTCAGTTCTTCATAACTGCAGTTGTAATTATGATCACAACGATGCTTAAGAGCAAGCAAACGTTCTTCCAAAATGGGGTGAACACGGTCGATAAAAAGCACGTTCATAACAAAGGGGTTAAGCACCAACGGCGGTCATGAGCATGTTGCCCACAATGAAGTAGATCATTAATCCGATGATGTCATTTGCGGTGGTCACAAAAGGTCCGGTAGCCAAAGCGGGGTCAATCTTGTAGCGATTGAGCACCAAAGGAACAAAGGTGCCAAACACGGCCGCAAAGGTGATTACAGACAACAAGGCCACACTCACCGTAATGCTTAGATTAACGCTGAAATCGAGGACAATGCTTGACAAGAGGAGCACTAAGCTGCAAATGAGTCCGTTCACCAATCCCACGGCCAATTCCTTCAAGAGTTTGCGGGTGATGGCCTCCATTCTCAAGCTGTTGTTGGCCAAACCTTGCACTACAATTGCGGCAGATTGTACACCAGCATTACCTGCCATAGCGGTGATGAGCGGGATGAATAACGCCATTTCTGGGTTTTTTTCAATGTCGAACACACCAATCACATAGGCCGCGGCAATTCCCCCTGCCATTCCAATCAAAAGCCAGGGAATTCGCGCTCGGGTAAGGGTCCAAATGCCATCGCTCGACTCTACGTCTTCCGAGATACCACTCGCCATTTGATAATCGCGCTCTGCTTCTTCCATGATTACATCAACGACGTCATCAATGGTGATTCTCCCCAAAAGTTGCCCCGATTCATTCACCACAGGAAGTGCCACCAAATCATATTTCTCCATGATGTTGGCTACCTTTTCTTCGGTTTCATCGGTGAGCACCGTTTGAATCGACTGCGGATCGTAGATGTCTTTGATGATGGTGCGCGTAGTGGAAGCAGAGAAGAGCAGTTTTTTGAGTGAGAGTCGGCCCAACAAAACCCCTCGATCGTCCACCACATAAATGGTGTAAACGTTTTCGAGCTCTTCGGCTTGTTTTCTCATTTCCCGGATGCAATGAGCTACAGTCCAATTCTGATTCACCTTGATCAACTCTTTGGCCATGAGCGATCCGGCGGTGCCTTCTTCGTAAGCCAAAAGATCGATAATGTCACTGGCTTTCTCTTCATCTTCAATGTGGGAGATGATTTCTTCGATCTTGGCATCGGGGAGCTCGGAGATCATGTCGGAAGCGTCGTCAGAATCGATGTGCTCCAAAACTTCTTCCGCAATTTCTTTACTGGTGAAGGATTGAAGCAACAGTTCTCGCACATCTTCGTCGAGTTCAACAATCACATCCGCAGCCAGCTCTTTGTCGAGAAGCTTATACACATAGGCGTTTTCTTCCGACCTCAGTTCCTCGAAAACATCGGCAATATCAGCGGGGTGCACATCGGCAAGGAGTGCAATGATGGAGGAGTCTCGCCCTTCGGCAATGTCTTCCTTGAGGTTGTTGATATATTCTCTGCTGATTTCGAGCATGGCGCAAAGGTAAGCATTCGCTTTGAGCTCATCGAGGAAAATGGGAGGAGTGAATTAGCGCAGTTTGGGCTTTCGCTTAGTTGCGAAGAATCGTTTGATCAAATCGCTGCATTCATCTTCTAAAATTCCGCCAAGGACTTCAGTTTTAGGATGCAAGACGCTGTCGTGTTTGAGTTGATTTTGAAGCCGTTGATACCCCCTTTTGAGATCGGGAGCACCATATACAATCCGCCCTATTCTTGTCCAAAAAGCAGCTCCAGCGCACATTGGGCAGGGTTCTAAGGTAACGTAAAGGGTGCACTGGTCAAGGTACTTTCCTCCCAAATACTCACTGGCAGAGGTGAAGGCTTGCATTTCAGCGTGAGCAGTGAAATCGTGCAGACGTTCCGTGAGGTTATGGGACCTGCCAATGATTTGTCCTTGCGCCACAACCACTGCTCCTACGGGAACTTCATCCAGTTCAAAGGCAATTTGTGCTTCGCGAAGCGCCATCTTCATAAAGTGCTCGTCGCTGGGAGGTGTTAACATGAGCTGCAGGGTTTTGATGCTCAACAAAGGTAAGTAAGCGGGGCCACTAGCCCAAGAGTCGTTCAAGGATTTGCCTGCGTTCAGCCGTGGAGATGTTTTCAGGATGCCGCTTTGGAGTAGGGAGGGTATTTAGTCCGTTCAGTAAGGCATCTTTAAGTAGCCCCACATCGCTCAAAGTGCTGTAAGCATAACGTTCATTCCAAAGATGAGCAAGGTATTCTTGTTCGGCCTGACCCCTGCATGGAAGCATCAAGACGGGCAGTTTAAATGGAGCGTAATCCATCAAAGAACTGTAGCCCGATCGGGAGAGGATCAATCGACTTTTCCAAAGATGTTCAGCGCTCAATGCTTGGTCGTTCAGCGAGATACAGGTGACGCTCTCCGTGGAGGGCTTGGCGCATTTTTCATGTCCGCTAAAGAGCAGGTGCTTGCCGGGGATTTCAGCCAGGGCTTCGTGTACTTGCTCCTCCAAATTCAAACGGTCGGGGTCGGGTCCGCTAATGATGGCGCAAACATCGATTTCTTTTTTTTCGGGCTGAAGTTGAACTGCCTGCTCAAAACG
The DNA here is from genome assembly GCA_964649515.1 of uncultured Comamonadaceae bacterium. Classification (GTDB taxonomy): domain Bacteria; phylum Bacteroidota; class Bacteroidia; order Flavobacteriales_D; family Sanyastnellaceae; genus CALKGK01. The sequence continues at coordinate 3,542 of CAZYPV010000062.1, forward strand.
AGAAAGCGCCCCAATATAATGTCCGCGCCCTTTTTCCAAAAGACCAAGCGCGCCGGAGTAATTCTTGCTTCCTTCCACATCGGGAACTAAGATGGAGTCGAAGTTGCGCAGGGCTTTGTTCACTTCAGCCTGTGCTAGTTTTCCAGCCAATCCTTTCACGGGAAGGTTTACTTGATGGGTGAGGATGAAAGAAGGAATGTTGGCGTGATAGCAGCCGTAACAGTTGTCGGAAATCACCGCTTTGAAAGAAGTCTTGTTCAAGAGCTGCTTGAGCCATTCATTTTCGGCGGAAATGCTCTTGAACAGTTTTGGACTTTGAAGCAGGAGATCGAGAAAAAAAGGTGTTTTAACGCTGTAGCTCACCGCGTATCCGGGCTTTTCAATGCAGCTTAGCTCAGGGAAGTTTTTCTTCAGCCAGAATAAAGCAGTACCAAAAGAGGCTACAACAGGCGTGTACCCGAGATGCATCAGGTCTTGAAGTAAAACGGAAGTCCTACTCGCGTGGCCCAATCCCCAGTCCATTACACAAACAAGCACCCGACCTTCTGCTCCCATGCCACGAAAATAGCTAATTTTGCATCCTTCAACGACAGACCATGGGAAAAGGGAAATTGAAAAAGTGGAACGAGAACAAGACCTTCAGCCACGTTTACGAGCCATCTTTGCAGGAAATCATCGACGGCAAAGAGTTCATGAAGGGGGAATGGCACAAAGATGTGTTCGGCAATGATCGCCCGATTACCCTCGAGTTGGGTTGTGGCAAAGGGGAGTACAGTGTTGCCTTGGCGCGCAAATACCCCGAAAGAAATTTTATTGGGGTAGATATTAAAGGTCACCGTTTTTGGAGAGGAGCAAAAACCTCCCACGAGGAAGGCCTACCTAATGTAGCCTTCTTGAGAACGAGGATTGAATTCATTGCGCAGTTTTTTCAGCCCAATGAAGTGGATGAGATTTGGCTCACTTTTTCCGACCCCCAGCCCAAGGATGATAAGGGAACAAAACGACTCACTTCCCCAAAATTCATCGATCGGTACAAGAAATTTGTGAAGCCGGGCGGACTCATTCACGTGAAAACCGACAGTCCCTTGTTGTATGAATACACCCGTGAGGCTCTGGCGAAGGAGAAGTATGAGGTATTGATTGATTCCAACGATGTGCATGGAAAACTGGTGCATGAAGTGGATGCTGATTTGGCTGAAATTTTGAGCATTCGCACCCACTACGAGCAAATTTGGTCGGCCAAAGGAAGAAGCATCAATTACATTCGATTCAAGGTTTGAACTACAGCGCTAAAACCCACTCTTTTTTTGAGGACGTGTTTGCGGTATGTGAACTCATTCCGGAGGGCAGAGTTTGTTCTTACGTTGCCATAGCGCGGTATTTGGGTGCCCCGAGAAGCGCTCGAATGGTGGGTTGGGCGATGAATGCCTCGTTCGGACGAACTCCTGAAATTCCGGCACATCGGGTGGTGAATGCACAAGGCCTCCTCACCGGAAAAATGCACTTTTCTCAGCCCAATGAAATGGAAGAAAAGTTAAAGGCAGAGGGAATTCCTGTGATAAAGGACCAGATTGTGGACTTTGAGAAGTATTTTTGGGATCCGAGCATTGAACTTTCGATGGACTCATGAGTTCAAAGAACAGCTAAGCGACGAAAAATGACAAGAGAAACGGTATTAGAGGCGCTATCCAATGTGATAGAGCCCGATTTGAAAAAAGACATCATCACCTTGAATTTGGTGGATGAGCTGAAGATTGAAGGAGACACCGTGTCTTTTTCGGTGAAGGTGAGCAACCCAGCGATGCACAGCAAACAACGCATGGAAGAGGCCTGTGTGTTTGCAATGGAACGTGCGTTTGGCAAAGAAGCGAAGGTGTATGTGAACGTCATACCACTTCCTAAAGAAGAACAAACCATCGATACCCGAAAAGTACTTCCAGGAGTGAAGCACATCATTGCTGTGGCTTCAGGAAAAGGGGGTGTGGGGAAATCTACGGTTTCAGTAAACCTTGCTACCGCTTTGGCCAAACAAGGGAAGAAAGTAGGCTTGATTGATGCCGACATCTATGGACCTTCTGCACCCACCATGTTCGACTTGGCTCAAGATAAACCTCAAGTGAAGGAGGTGGACGGAAAGCAGTTTATTGAACCTTTGGAACAATATGGAGTGAAGATTTTGTCCATAGGCTTCTTTGCGGATAACAGTCAGGCCATCGTTTGGAGAGGTCCCATGGCAGCAAAGGCCTTGAATCAACTCTTTACCGACGCATATTGGGGTCCGCTCGATTACATGATTGTTGACCTACCACCAGGTACCGGAGACATCCATTTGTCTTTGGTGCAAGTAGCGCCCATTACGGGAGTAATTATCGTGAGTACACCTCAAGAAGTAGCACTTGCCGATGCACGAAAAGGAGTGGCCATGTTCCGACTTCCTTCTGTGAATGTGCCGGTGCTGGGCATGATCGAAAACATGAGTTACTTCACACCTCCACCGCATCCAGAAGAAAAATATTATCTCTTCGGACAAGACGGAGCGAAGCGTTTGGCCGATGCAGAAGGAGTGCCGTTTTTGGGTGAACTTCCTTTGGTGCAGAGCTTGCGTGAGTCTGGAGACGTGGGAAGACCAGCCGTTTTGCAGAATGAGGGCGTGATTAAGGAGGCCTTTGATGGAATCATTGAGAAGTTTGAAGCCTCCCTTGAAGAGCGGATGAAACAAGCGCCTACGAAAGCTGTTGATGTGAATATGGAATACCCAAAATAATGGCAAAAGCAACACTAGAAAAGCGCATCGAAACGGCCTTGGAGGAATTAAGACCCTACTTGAAAGCCGATGGTGGAGATATTTCACTGGTGGAGATTACCACAGACATGACCGCAAGAGTGGAACTTCACGGTGCCTGCGTGAATTGCAGCATGAGTGCAATGACAATGAGAGCAGGAGTAGAGGAAGCCATCAAAAATGCAGCCCCGGAGATCGAAAAGGTGGAAGCTGTTAATCTTTAATCGCGGTTAAAGAGGATTGCTCGTCTCGATTTTGATGAATGATGAGCTCCCATTGATTGACGTTGCGCACCAAGTACATTTGCAAGATCAAGAGCGGGATGAAAACAAAGGTTTGGACCCCAATACCAAGGAGGATGGCATTGTTCAAATCCAAGCTTGGGAAAAGCGGTTCACCTACGACAAGGATATAGACCGATGGCAGGGCGGAGGCCAACCAAAATAGGCGATAGAGCACATACAAGCCCCACCACAAATAGACAAATTCTAATCCCTGCCACAAACGAGGATTCTCCCCATTCTGTTTTTGATAGGCATTCCAAATTTCCCGAATACCAATGATGGGCAGTATAAAGCCAACTATCGGGATGAACCAAGACAGGCCAAAAAGCCATTTCCCAAAAGCGGTCTTCTCTCCCAGCGCGGGGAGGTTCTGATAGGAACGATTTATCCACACGAGAAACAATACCGAGGCAGCGGTGCTCATGAGAAGATTGAGCACGTTGATGATGGTTTGGAAAATGCCGGCAGTTTCCAAGCGAACATAGTCGCTCTCGTGCAAGAGCATGATCCCTTTTTCCACCACAAAATAGGCCCAAAGCTGAATCATGGAGTCGATCAAACTCGCACTAATCACCAGAAGATAGAGTACGCGAAGAAATTTCGCTAATCCGGTTGAACGTCGAAAACGATCCTGATTTGCAACAAAGTCCTGGTCAATGATGGTTTCGTTCATTCTCCTATTCTATGAGGAGCTTTTCCTCCAACATTTCTCCTTTTTTGTTCTGAATTTTGACGATGTACATTCCCGAAGGCCATTCGCTCAAGTCCAAATTGACAATGGACGAGATGCGCTTTTCTTCGCGAAGCAAAACACCGTCTGCTGAATATATCCCCAAGCTCGAAACGCCTTTCAAAGGATGTTCTATGGTGACTTTACTGCTGCTGGGGTTGGGGAATAGGATGAGTTGATTGTTGGATGCTTGTTCATCTACCCCAATCACGGTGATTTCCAATTCACGGTATTCACAGTCCAAATCCACGGTATTCGGACAAACGAGGTGTGCCGCAAAATTACTCATGATGGACCTTGTAGTGTCGTAATAAGCCACGTTACCAACGTGCGGGACATGGCCTTCTTGTTGGTAGATCTCGAAGCAATTGGTCAAGCCAATTTCGTCGGCCTGTTCATGAATTGCGCTTGAACCGGCAACCACGGTAACATTCACCAAACCGAAGAGTTGAAGCATGGCCTCACCAAAAGGAACCACGGTGTCTCCTGTGCCGTGAAAGCTCAAAATGGGTTCGTCTTCTGGGGTCATCCAAGACACATCGAGCAAGGCCCCTGCAATATTTACAATCCCCATCACTTCACTTGAATACCCCTCATTTCCTGATGTTCCTTCCAAACCACCTCCGAGTCCGGGCAAGGATTGATCGAGCAAGGGAGGAAGCTCATCCAATTCGTCCATAAATGCAATGTGGGTAGTAATAAATCCACCGGCAGAAGAGCCTGCAATGATGATTTTATCGGGATCGATGTTCCACTGGTTTCCATTTTCGACAACGTCTTTTCTGAAAAACCGAACGGCTGCCTTCATGTCGTGATACCCTCGACAAACCGCTTCAGTGGCAGACGTTTCTACATCAGCCAATAAAGGAATCCCCAAACGATAGTTGATGGAAGCCGTCACATATCCCATTCGCGCGAAGTCTTCACAAAGCGGCACCACATCAGCGCCCTCTTTCGAACCGCCCACAAAACTTCCCCCATGAGCAAAAATGATCAAGGGTCGCTGTTCGGTTGACAAATCCCCGAGCGGTTCATAAACATCCAAAAGCAATGTTACATTGTTCCCTTCAAAATCAATGTTACTTCCGTAGGTGATGTTTTCAGTTGTGGTGATTTCTGGAAAAACGAGATTGAGGTAGCGACCTTCTTCGCATTGAGCGAAGGCGCTAGGAATACCCATCAATAAGAGGGCGATACCGAAGAGCGATTTCATCATGAGGTAGATTTTCATTTGCGATACAATTTAGACAAATTTCGTAACTGAAGAATCGTAGCTCAAAGAGAACAAGAATGCTACAGGCTTGTTTCACTTCTCTGCGGTGATATGCCCTCCGCTTGCATGAAATTCAATACTTTTGTCGAAATATTTTTCTGAATGATCGAAACAGATATCCTCATTATTGGAGCCGGTCCTTGCGGTTTGTTCACCGTTTTTGAAGCGGGTTTGTTGAAATTGCGTTGCCATTTGATTGATGCCTTGCCACAGGCTGGCGGACAATGTGCAGAGATTTACCCCAAAAAACCCATCTTTGATATTCCGGCATTTCCAGAAGTGCTGGCAGGGGATTTGGTAGATAACTTGATGGCCCAAGCGGCACCTTTCAAACCAGGATTTACCCTTGGTGAGCGTGCAGAGACCATTGAAAAGACCGATGATGATAAGTTCATCGTTACCACCAATAGAGGTACAAAACACATTGCTCCCGTAGTAGCCATCGCGGGCGGCTTGGGTTCTTTTGAGCCGAGAAAACCGCCTGTGGAGAACTTGAGCGACTATGAAGATCATGGAGTAGAATACATCATTAAAGATCCCAACTTCTATCGCGGAAAGAAGGTCGTGATTTCTGGTGGAGGTGACTCTGCTTTGGATTGGACCAACTTCCTCGCAGACGGAATTGCGGATGAAGTGAGTTTGGTGCACCGACGCTCATCTTTCCGAGGACACCCTGACAGTGTTCAAAAAGTGATTGATTTGGCCGAAGCTGGAAAAATTAACTTGATTACCGATGCAGAGGTGATTGGCGTTGAAGGAGATGGAAAAGTGGAGAAAGTGGTGATCAAGAAAAAAGAAGGCAACGTAGAAGTGGCTTGCGATCACTGGGTGCCGCTGTTCGGATTGAGTCCAAAATTAGGACCCATTGGAGATTGGGGATTGGAGATCGAAAAGAACGCGATTGTCGTAGATACCTTTGATTATTCAACCAACATTCCCGGCATCTATGCAATTGGCGATGTGAATACCTATCCCGGGAAGCTCAAACTCATTCTTTGTGGTTTCCATGAGGCTACATTGATGGTGCAGTCGGCCTTCAAACGCATCTATCCCGATAAAAATTACGTACTGAAATACACCACAGTGAACGGTGTTAATGGATTCTAGTTTTGGAAAATACGATCAACATAACGGTGATTGACCGCGAAGGCAGTGCTCACGAATTGGAGGCGCCTACAGACATGAACATGAACATGATGGAGCTCTGTAAAAGTGCAGAACTCCCGGTTGAAGGAACCTGCGGTGGAATGGCCATGTGCGCTTCTTGTCACATGTACATCGAAAGCGACCACGAATTGCATGAGGCGTCGGATGATGAGGAAGATATGCTCGATCAGGCCTTCTTTGTTGAAGGAAACAGCCGCTTGGGTTGCCAGATTCACCTTCACCAAGATTTGGATGGCTTGGTAGTACGATTGGCTCCTGTTGGAGAATAAATCGGAATTTTATATCTGACTTACAGCTCTTGATTGAGCAACTTTCCCGAGTTGATAAGTTCGTGAAGAGAGGCATTGCTTCGGGCTTCAGTGCTGAGTTGGATGTGCCCGTGGTGATGACAATCACTACCGAGGAATGAAACGAGGCCTTCTTTGATCAGTTGCTCACCGCATTTTTGAACCTGCGGGGAATAGGTTCCCGTTAATGAATTGAGGTTCAATTGAAGGAAAACGTCCCGATCAACCAACTCACGGTATTTATCAAAGTCTTTGTGCCAATATGGATAGCGCTCCGGATGGGCCAAAATGGGCTTGTATCCCGCCATTTGAAGTTCAAACAATACTTTTTTGAGCGAGGCCGGTTCAATCATGAACGAGAGTTCAAAGAGGACATAATTATCGCCAAAGGTGAGCACATCTTTTTTCTGAATGAGTCCTTCGAAATATTCGTCGAGAAAATATTCTGCCGCTGCTTCAATGGGAGCAGAAATGTTCTCCTTGTGCAGTGCTTCCCTCAACTCATCCAATCCGCGTAAGATACCTTCACTCGTGTTTCGGTAATAGTCGCTCATGATGTGAGGAGTGGTGATGAACTTGCTGTAGCCCAGTTCCATCAGCTTGCGTATGAGGTCGATGCTGATTTCAGTATTTGGGGCACCATCGTCAATCCCGGGAATGAGGTGCGAGTGCATATCGGTGCCTACCAAAGCGAGGTCAATGGGCTCCAGAACGGTTTTTTTTCGGAAGAGTTTGGAGAGAAAAGACATCCTATCTTTTTTGATATTGACGTTCGTAGTAATCGCGGTAAGATCCATCCAAAACACTGTCCATCCACTGGTCGTTTTCCAAATACCAGAGCGCTGTAGCACGCAAGCCGTTTTCAAAGCTCATTTTCGCTTCCCATTGCAGCTCTTTTTTCATTTTACTGGCATCAATGGCATAGCGAAGATCGTGGCCGGCGCGGTCTTTCACATGGGTGATGAGGCTGGCCGAGCTTCCGGGTGTTCGTTCAAGGAGTTGATCCATTTGTTTGCACAAGGCGTGCACAAGGTCAATGTTTTTCCATTCTTCGTTTCCGCCAATGTTGTAAGATTCTCCTTCCTTGCCATTGTGGAAAACGAGGTCCAATGCTTCGGCATGATCTTCTACCCACAGCCAATCCCGAACATTTAATCCTTCCCCATAAACAGGCAAAGGGTGATGCTTGATGATGTTGTTGATCATCAAAGGAATGAGTTTTTCTGGAAATTGATTGGGGCCGTAGTTGTTGGAACAATTGGAGATCACCACGTTCATACCGTAGGTGTGTCCATAAGCCCTCACAAAATGGTCTGAAGACGCTTTCGAGGCGGAATAAGGACTCCGCGGATCGTAGTTGGTATGTTCATGAAAAGCCCCTTCTTCTCCCAATGAACCGAAAACTTCGTCGGTGCTCACGTGGTGAAAACGGTGGTTTTCTTTCTTGTTCCAGTGTTTTTTCGCAGCATTGAGCAGCGTTACGGTACCCAATACGTTGGTTTGCACGAATTCCAATGGAGATTCAATGGACCTATCCACGTGAGATTCAGCAGCGAGATGAATGACGTCGCTGATGTTTTCTTCCACAAAAAGCTGATCCAATAATGCCGCATCACAAATATCTCCTTTTACAAAGCGATGGTTTTTGTGTTCGAGCACATCGGAAAGGTTCCCAAGGTGTCCGGCATAGCTAAGCTTGTCAAGCGTAACAATGCGGTGCTGGTGCAATTTGAGAAAGCGTTTCACAAGATGGGAACCGATAAAACCGGCCCCCCCAGTAATAAGAACGGTGCGTTTCGACATAAAGCTAAGGTACGATTTCCACTTTGGAATGCACAGCTAATTACGCCTTACAAACTCCAGTAGTGGAGGTCTTGAATTTTTCTGCGGTAAGATCCACGAATATCAACGAGCACTCCTTTGTCGTCTTTCATCAAAGCTTTAAAGTCGTCTTCACTATAATTTTGATACTCTGCGTGATTCACGGCAATGATGACAGCATCGTAGCCCTTCTCTTGCGCTTTTTCTTTCAATTGTAGGTCGTACTCTTCCTTCACTTCTTGAGCATCGGCATGTGGATCGATAACGTCCACTTTGACGCTGAACGATTCCAATTCTTGAATTACATCGATCACTTTGCTGTTCCGGATATCGGAAACATCTTCTTTGAAAGTCATTCCCATCACCAAAACGCGCGCGTCGAGGATGTTTTTGCCTTGATCCAAAATGCGCTTCACGGTTTGCTTTCCTACATAAAAGCCCATGGAATCGTTTACATAACGCCCGGAGTTGATGACTTTGGCGTGGTAGCCCAATTTTTTCGCTTTGAAGGTGAGGTAGTAAGGGTCCACACCAATGCAGTGACCGCCCACCAAACCTGGGGTAAATGGAAGAAAGTTCCACTTGGTTGATGCACTTTCAAGTACGTCGTAGGTATTGATTCCAACGCGGTTAAGGATGATGGAAAGTTCATTGATCAAAGCGATGTTCACGTCGCGTTGCGTGTTTTCAATCACTTTTGAAGCTTCTGCCACCTTAATGCTCGAAGCTCGATGAACTCCAGCATCAACCACAATTTCATAGGTTTTAGCAATGTTTTCTGCACTTTCAGCATCGCATCCACTCGATACTTTGGTGATGGTGCGAACCGTATGTTGTTTATCTCCTGGATTGATGCGTTCCGGACTGTATCCTACCTTAAAATCTTCGATGTACTTCAGGCCAGAAAGCTGTTCTAGAATAGGCACACAATCATCTTCCGTACAACCGGGATAAACCGTTGATTCGTAAACCACATAGTCGCCTTCTTTCAAAACATTCCCAACGGTTCGGCTAGCGGCGAGTACCGGACCGAGATCGGGTTGGTTGCTGGAATTGATGGGAGTAGGCACGGCTACCACAAAGAAACGAGCTTCTTTGAGTACTTCAGGATCAGCGGTAAAGGTGATGTCTGTTCCCTCAAATGCACTGGCATCCAATTCATTGGAAGGGTCGATGTTGTTGTTCATCATGTCCACACGCTTGGCATTGATGTCAAACCCAATAACGCTAATGGATTTGGCAAATTCCAAGGCGATGGGAAGACCAACGTATCCCAGTCCTACTACAGCTAATTTTGCTTCTTTGTTGATTAGTTTTTCGTACATCTCTATTCGTTGTTCGTGGTTAATTTTACCACTATTTGATCGTTCAATTGATATTTTTCTCCGCTTTCTTTACAGGTAGCGATTCCGTTTTGGTCGAATTCAAGGCGCTCACCAAATTCACTCATCCAACCAATTTGTTTGGCAGGATTGCCCACAAGGAGGGCATAATCTGGAACGGTTTTGGTCACAACGGCTCCTGCACCAATAAAGGCAAATCGACCAATGTCGTGCCCGCAAACGATGGTGGCGTTCGCACCAATGGATGCTCCAGTTTTAACGGTGGTGCGCATGTATTCGTTCTTGCGGTTTACTGCGCTCCGGGGGTTGATGACGTTGGTGAAAACGCATGAAGGACCTAAGAAAACATCGTCTTCGCAGGTTACTCCGGTGTAAATGGACACGTTGTTCTGCACTTTCACATTTCTGCCCAGCACCACTTCTGGCGAGATCACTACATTCTGACCAATGTTGCAATGCTCTCCCAAAACACTTTTCGGCATGATGTGGGAAAAGTGCCAGATTTTCGTTCCTGCACCAATGCTGCATCCTTCGTCAATCACAGCGGTTTCGTGGGCAAAATATTTTTTTTCCATCACTTGGTATATGCGTCGAAATTCTTGTGGTCTTTTTTGTAAAGTTCCTCTTCTGGAAGTGATTTGAAATATTCGTAAGTGATTTTCAATCCTTCTGAACGATCTACTTTCGGCTCCCAATTCAAAATGGATTTCGCCTTTGAAATGTCCGGTCTCCGCTGTTTTGGATCGTCGATGGGGAGGTCTTTGTAAATGACTTTTTGAGTGGTCCCCGTAAGTTTGATGATTTCTTCTGCGAATTCTCCGATGGTGATTTCACTTGGGTTACCCAAATTCACCGGTTCAGCGTGGTCCGACATCAACAAGCGAAAGATTCCCTCCACGAGGTCGTCCACAAAACAAAATGATCTTGTTTGACTTCCGTCACCAAAAACGGTGAGGTCTTCTCCTCGAAGCGCCTGGCCAATAAATGCGGGCAAAACACGACCATCATTCAGTCGCATTCTTGGTCCGTAAGTATTAAAAATCCTCGCTATACGGGTCTCCAGACCGTGGTAGGTGTGATAAGCCATAGTGATGGCCTCTTGAAAGCGCTTAGCTTCGTCGTAAACACCACGCGGACCCACAGGATTCACGTTGCCCCAATAGTCTTCCGTTTGTGGGTGAACCACAGGGTCTCCATAGATTTCGGAGGTAGAAGCGATCAATAGACGTGCTTTTTTGGCTTTTGCCAATCCCAAGCAGTTGTGAATACCCAAAGAACCTACCTTTAAAGTTTGGATGGGGATCTTCAGGTAATCGATTGGGCTGGCGGGGGATGCAAAGTGGAGCACGTAATCTACATTTCCCGAAACGTGAACAAACTTCGACACATCGTGATGATGGAATTCAAAGTGTTCGTTGGGAAACAGGTGCTCAATGTTTTTGAGGTCGCCAGTGATGAGGTTATCCATGGCAACAACCGCCATTCCTTCTTTCAGGAACCGATCGCACAAATGTGAACCGAGGAAGCCCGCGGCTCCTGTGATCAATACTCTTTCCATGGCTTAATTTTTAACGGTTTCTCTACCGATGCTCTTGTAATGGAAACCAAGCTGCTTCATCTTCCCGAGGTCGTAGAGGTTACGTCCATCAAAAATGGCTTTGTTGTTCAAACGTTCGGCGATTTGTTCGAAATCTGGCGTTCTAAAGACGGCCCATTCGGTACAAATCAAAAGGGCATCTGCATTGTCGAGCGCATCGTAGCGGTCATTGGCGAAAGAGATCCGGTGGCCCAATAGTCGTTCTACATTTTCCATGGCTTCAGGATCGAAGGCCACAATCTCAGCACCTTCACTCAACAATTTTTCAATCATATACAAGGCAGGTGCCTCGCGAATATCATCGGTGTCGGGCTTAAATGCCAAGCCCCAAAGTGCAATTTTCACACCTTTCAAATTCCCATTAAAATAGGCTTTGATGGGCTCGAAGAGGATGGTTTTCTGGTCATTGTTCACGCTCATTACAGCGTTGAGAATGTTGAAATTGTAATCGTTTTGTTTTCCCGATAAGCCCAAAGCTTGAACGTCTTTAGGGAAACAAGATCCACCGTAGCCAATGCCTGGGAACAAAAAGCGCTTTCCGATACGGGTGTCAGTACCCATTCCAATTCTCACCATGTCCACATTGGCTCCAACTTTTTCGCAGAAGTTGGCAATTTCGTTCATGAAAGTAATCTTGGTTGCAAGGAATGCGTTGGCGGCATATTTGGTGAGCTCAGCACTGGCTTCATCCATAAAAATCAAGGGGTTGCCCTGGCGGATGAATGGCGCATAGAGTTCTGACATGATTTCTTTCGCACGGGCAGATTCCGTTCCCACCACCACACGGTCAGGCTTCATGAAATCGTCAACGGCAAATCCTTCACGCAAAAATTCAGGGTTCGATACCACATCAAAATCCACCTCAGTATGCTTTCTTATGGCCGCACTCACTTTTTCAGCAGTGCCCACGGGAACGGTGCTTTTATCTACAATCACTTTGTAATCAGTGATGAGTTTGCCCAATTCTTCGGCCACACCCAACACGTAAGAGAGGTCTGCACTTCCGTCTTCTCCCGGAGGAGTTGGGAGGGCTAAAAAGATAATATCAGCGTCTTCAACCACATCTGCAATGTTCGTGGTGAAAGATAGACGTCCGGCTTTTAGGTTGCGTTCAAAAATAACATCGAGGTGCGGTTCATAGATGGGAACAACGCCGTTGCTCATCTTTTCTACCTTCTCTTTATCGATGTCAACACACACTACGTTGTTTCCTGTTTCAGCAAAACAAGTTCCTGTTACAAGGCCAACATAGCCGGTGCCGATAACTGCAATATTCATGTTTTATTTGTTTTTGAAGTAGTTGAGTACTTCTTGAGTAATGGTGTTAAGTTGGTCTTCGCTAAGTTCAGTATGCATGGGCAAAGAGAGTACTTCTTTGCTCAATTGTACGGTTACAGGATAGTCCACATCTCCCGTTTTCAAATGGTCAAATGCCTCTTGTTCGTGGAGCGGTACGGGGTAATAAATCATGGCGGGAATGCCTTGATCCATCAAATGTTTTTGGAGGTGGTTGCGGTCTTCGGCAGGCACCCTCATGGTGTATTGGTGGAAGGTGTGGGTAGAATCTGCAAAACGAGCTGGCGTTTGAATTTCAGGACGATCCGCAAATGCAGCATCATAAAAATCTGCTGCAGCTCTTCGGGCATCACAATAGTCATCCAAACTGCGCAATTTAATTCTCAAAATGGCGGCTTGAATGCTGTCCAATCGGGAGTTCACTCCAATCAGTTCGTGGTAGTAACGCACCTTCATTCCGTGGTTGCAAATCTGTCTTGCTTTATCCGCAAGGGCATCGTCGTTGGTGTACAATGCACCCCCATCGCCATAACAACCTAGGTTCTTGGACGGGAAGAAACTGGTGCAGCCAAAATGGCCCATGGTTCCGGCGGTTTTAACGCTTCCATCACTCAAGGTATATTTCGCAGAGATGGCTTGGGCGGTGTCTTCCAACACATACAAGTCATGCGCTTTGGCGATGCTCAAGATTTCGTTCATGTTGGCGCATTGACCAAAAAGGTGAACGGGCACAATGGCCTTGGTTTTTGGGGTGATGGCCTCTCGAATCTTCGCCGGATCAATGTTGTAGGTATCCGGTTCCACATCAACCAAAATGGGTTTGAGCTTCAAAAGGGCTATTACCTCAACCGTAGCAATGAAGGTGAAGTTGGTGGTGATGATCTCATCTCCTTCTTTCAAGTCCAAAGCCATCATGGCAATTTGCAGGGCATCCGTACCATTGGCACAAGGAATAACGTGCTTCACTCCAAGATAATCTTCCAGCTCTTTTTGAAAGTCTTTTACTTCCGGACCGTTAATAAACGCGGAGGAACGCACAACGTTGGTGATCGCTTGATCTACTTCTGTGCGGATTTTTTCATATTGACCATTGAGGTCAACCATTTGAATGTTGGCCATATTTCGACACTAATTAGCGCGGCGAATATACCAAATTTTTAGGCGCCATTTGAAGCGCGATTTGGCCTAAGGGCTGTCATTTTTGTACTAATTTTACCTTCCTGCCCGTTTTATAGCCGTTTGCTTTCATTTATCTTCGCTGCATGAATACCCAGTCCATTCTCTTTTCTTTTGCTTTTTTGATCGGTTCCTTGCTTTCCATGGGTACCTCTGCCCAAGAGCGCAACCTCAATGACAGCATCGTGTTTGCCCCGCATTTAACGGTGCATTATGCCTATCAATTTCCGGGGGGAGACTTGGCCAAACGCTTTGGTAACAACAGCGCGGTTGGTGCCGATTTCTACATCAAAACCCGAAAAAATTACTTCTTCGGAGGAGAATTCAACTTCCTCTATGGCACAAGAGTTACGGAACCCGGACTCCTCAGCAACCTGATGACCGATAATGGAGAAATTATCGACTTGGATGGGAAACCGGCCGAACTCCTGATTCAACAAAGGGGCTGGACGGCAACCCTAAACGCAGGCAAGATGTTCCCAGTGTTTGGTCCAAACATGAACTCCGGTCTGCTTTTGCGAGGTGGAATAGGCTACATTCAGCACAAAATCCGTATTGAACAACAGATCAATGACCTTCCTTTTTTAAGGGACGAATATTTGAAAGGGTATGATCGCTTGACGAACGGACTCCTCTTGAATCAATTTGTGGGGTATTACCACATGAGCAGTAATCGTTTGGTGAATTTTATGGTGGGCTTTGAGGCTTATCAAGGTTTTACTGCTGGAAGAAGGGACTTCAATTTTGATACGCAAACAGTGGACAACGACCCTCGCTTTGATTTGCTCCTCGGGTTGAAAGCCGGATGGATCATTCATTTCTACCGCAGACAAGGTCCGGAATTCTATTACGACTAAATGCAGGTGTTCTATTACATGGGCATTGTGCTTTACGGGCTTGCCGTTCGAATAGCTGCTTTGAAATCTGAGAAGGCCCAGCTTTGGGTTCGAGGAAGGAGAAACTGGAAAAAGAACTTAGCCTCGCTGCCGTTCAAAGGAGATTGCGTTTGGGTGCATTGCTCTTCCTTGGGTGAATTTGAGCAAGGCAGGCCGGTGATCGAATCCCTCAAGCGCACCCATCCCAGTGTTCCTATCTTGCTCACCTTTTTTAGTCCCAGCGGCTTTGAAATTCGAAAAAACTACCCCTTGGCAGATGCGGTGATGTACCTCCCGCTTGATCTTCCTGCGAATGCTCATTTTTTTGTAAAAACCCTTCAGCCCAAAGCCGTTGTTTTTGTGAAATACGACTTCTGGTTTTTCTTTTTGAAGGCCTTGCGAAAGGCGGACATCCCTCATTTTCTGGTGTCGGGTATCTTCCGGCCGTCGCAATATTTTTTCAAATCGTACGGGCCTTGGTTTGTCAAAGGCTTGAAAGGGTTTACTTCTCTTTTTGTGCAGAATGAAGAAAGTAAGCACTTGCTCAGCACGATAGGAGTGAGTGCCGAGGTAAAGGGAGATACGCGTTTTGATCGGGTGGTGGAAGTGGTGAAGGAATCCAAACCCCTACCGATGATCGAAATGTTTTGTGAAGGTGCGGCATTTCTCGGGGTGATGGGAAGTTCTTGGTTGGCTGAAGAACGAATGCTTTCCGAACGACTCAAGCGAGCAAAAGAAGAGCGTTGGATCATTGTTCCGCACGAAGTAGATGAGGCTCATCTGCAGCAGTTGGATAAGTTGTTTCCTCAGTCTTTGCGCTTTTCCAAGGTACGGTCTGAAGACCTTCGAGAAGCCGAAGTACTGATCATTGATCAGATAGGCTTGTTGAACCGCATCTACCGTTATGCTCATGTTGCTGTAATTGGCGGAGGGTTTGGCAAAGGGGTACACAACACCCTTGAAGCGGCGGCATATGGCATACCTGTTTTTTTCGGGCCGAATTATGAACGTTTCCAGGAGATTCACGAGCTTTTAGCATTAGGGGCAGGCCAGTGTTTTGAAGATCAAAAATCCTTCGATCAATGCTTGAATCGCATTAAAACCGACCAAAATACCTGCGCAGTCATGGGAGGGAAGGCTCAAGACTACGTGCATTCGAAAACGGGCGCTACTGCTGCTGTTTTGCAATCCTTGAAGCCATATATTGACGAGGTATAAAAAAATATAGGGCAAGACTTGACCCGATTAAAAAAACGTTTAATTTTGTCCTCCACTTCCACGGAAGGTGGTATGCGAGAATAGCTCAGTTGGTAGAGCACAACCTTGCCAAGGTTGGGGTCGCGAGTTCGAGTCTCGTTTCTCGCTCTTTTTTTCCTCTCGTCAATGGCGGGAGGTTTTTTTTTAATGGCTGCTCGGATGGTGGAATTGGTAGACACGCAGGACTTAAAATCCTGTGGCCAGTAATGGCCGTGCGGGTTCGACCCCCGCTCCGAGTACAAAAAGCAGA
>CAZYPV010000063.1:0-19646 GCA_964649515.1 uncultured Comamonadaceae bacterium
ACTTTCCGTGATGAGTTTGCTTGTTTGCAAGACGGAACCATTGAGGTGGTGCACATTGATCGCGATGCTAGAATATTCATACCGAACAGTTTTACTCCTAACAATGATGGGATAAATGACATTTTCCAGCCGGCAGGAGAAGGGTTTAGTGATTTTAAACTAAGCATTTGGAATCGCTGGGGAGAGTTGGTATTTGTGAGCCAACAAGCGAATGAGTTTTGGAATGGGAATCATCAAGGGAGTGATTATTTTGTTCCAGATGGTTTGTATAGTTTTAGGATGGAATATCAGTCCACTTGTGATTCGGAAACGAAGATCAAGACGGGGTTTGTGAACGTGTTGAGATAAAAAAAAAGAAAAAAATTCGGTTTTTTTCCTGACCAAAATCAGCCCTCGCGGGCCCTCCCTTTCCCTCCCCCCTCCGCCACCGCGCAGCTCGAAGTTAGTCGCGAAATTGTTGACTTCCAAGCAAGAAGCCAATGACTTTGTGAATGCATACGCTCCGTTTACGGATGAACACATGTCACCCCAAAAAGCCATCTCAACACAAGGTCTCACTCAAAATAAACAATACAAAACGCAGCGCTATCAAGGAATTTGACAAGAGGAAAAACATAAGATCGAAACCAATGTCCCAAGAGCATCCAGTGCCCACTTCATTAAGAGTACCCTTCGATAAAAGATAGATGAGCTCCAACTCACAACACCTTTCCTCAACTACTTCACAATCCAGCTGAGCGGATTCTGTGGTGTACCTCCGGTGGCACTGATTTTCCAAATTTCCAAGTGAGCAAGGGATTTCCCGTTATCCGACAGCACCTTCCCAATGGTTTGGCGTGCATTGACCGTGTCGCCTTTCGAAACACGAACATTCTTCAAACCTGTGTACACTGTTTTGTATGCTCCATGGGTAATGATCACGTTTTGTCCTGCTCCTGGAATATTGAATACAGAGGTCACAGTTCCACCAAAAATGGCCATCACATTGGCGTCGGCTTCTGTGGCAAAATCTACGCCTTTGCTGTCAATGGTAATGCCGCCTAAAGTGGGGTGAGGCTGCTTTCCAAACCGACGAGTAATTACTCCACGCTCAACCGGCCAAGGCAATTGCCCTTTGTTTTTCTCGAAGTTCTGAGAAACGATTACCCCTTCCGGACTCAAGGCATACGTACCGTTATTGGCGTTTTTTTCACTAGCGAGTTCAGCAGCAATCATTTCCTCAATTTTCTTATTGAGGCGCTGTCGTTCGCGCTCTTGCTGCTCTTGCTGTGCTTTCAACTCCCCTTCTTGCTGCTGAAGCTCACTCAAGCTTTTTTGCTGATTCTCTTTGTCTTTAGCAAGTCTTTCGCGCTCTGTAGCCTGTTCTTGCGCCAAAGTAGTTTTCTCAACTTTATCGCTCTCAAGGGCTGCAATGGTTTCTCGAAGTTCTACTTGAGTAGCTTCAATTTCTTCTGCTTGTTCTTTCCGAACTTCAGAGTAATTCTGGATAATTTTGAAACGTTTGTAGGCTTGATTGAAATCGTCCGCAGAAAAAATATACATCAAGGCATCGTGCGATTTTTGGTTTTTGTACGCTTGCTGTATCATCAAAGCGTACTCTCTCTTCATCGCAGCAATGCGGTCTTCCAGTAGCTCAATTTCTCCTTCTTTTTGGGCGATTTCTTCATCAATGTTCTTTACCTCTCGTTGCATATTACTTAGCAATTGCTCGCGATATGAGATTTGCTGGCGAAGGATGAGCATTTGCTGATTTACGCTGGCCTTGGAATTTTGAGTTTCAGCGATGAGTTTTTTAGTCAACTCCAAGCGCTTGTTCAATTCGTCTCTTTTTTTCTGTAAATCGCTTTTGCTTTGGGCAAAGCACATTTGAGCCAAGATCACGAAAAAGGCAAAAAACAGACTTCTTTTCATGGAGTTATATATTGGTCTTGCGCTCAAAATCCTTGGGTATCTCGAAAGGAAATTCATATTCCTTCGTGGTCTTCAAACGATTGATTTCAATCTCTAAACTTTGGGTTGAAAGCAATGAACTAATGATCAAACGAGTAAGCTCTGGGTAGGATTGCCCTTCATAGTCCTTAAAGTCTTCGTGTTCCACAATGACCGACCGACGATTGTAGAGGTCGTCAAAAACACTTCGTTCCAAGCGGTAGTCAATGCCATTGAACCAGTAACGCTTAACCAACAAATCTTCCTCGTCTGCCCGTCTGCGCACACGTTCATATTGCTTGTAGTTCAGGTCGATTTCTAGAGAATCGTCTGGGGCAACGTCTTTCTCGTCAACTCCCACCACTTTCTTCAATTTCCGATTGTATTTGGAAATCAACATGTACTGCTTGTCATCAATTCGGGATTTGTACTTGTCTTCGCCCTGTTCCAAGCCGATGGCATTTCCCACCAGTAGATTTTGAACCATTGCAAAGTCGATGTCCGTTTGCGCCATTTCGCTCATCATGGAGAAATCTCCCAAGTAATAATATTTGTCTCCAGGTACTTTCGAAATCAATTTGAGGGAATCAGGAGTAATGACCAAGCGCGCTACTTCAACACCAAGTGCGGGGGAGATGCTTACCCAAATGATGCTGTCTCTTTTCACACGAATGTTGGCTTTAAAGGAGGTCTTTTTCTCGCCATCATCGAGATCGGCAGACACTTTCATCCCCAACCAATCAAAATGGAAATAGTTTTCGGCATACTTGTTCAAGATGGCACCTGAACTTTTGTTTTTCAAGGGTTTACCTTTGGAAACACGCTTCTGATTGCTGCACGAAACAAACAAGGCCACAAAGAGTAGCAATATAAAAATTCGATATGTTTTGTGCTTATTCAGCATGGTATGTTCGATCGCTAATCTTTTTGTTTAGAGTGACGCTTTCATTGCCTAAAGATCGAGCTTCTTTCCATTGAATGAGCGCTTCTTCGGGTTGTCCTACATGAAATAAGATGTCTCCATAATGTTCAACAACCACGCCATCTTGGTTACCACCATGTGCAATGGCACGCTCAATCCACTTTTTCGCTTCTTCAAATTCACCTCGCTGGAACAAAACCCATGCGTAGGTGTCTTCATAAGTACCATTGGACGGGCTGAGTTCATTGGCACGAAGACCATACTCTTTCGCCCGATCAAGGTGTTCTTTTCGAAGGCTGAGATAATAGGCGTAGTTGTTCAAAACACCGGGGTCGTTACCGTTGAGCGCAAGGGCTTTTTCAAACCATTTGTCGGAATCGGAATAGCTTTTTAGGTGATGATAACTTTCTCCCAAAGCCGATGCAAATTGGGCTGAAAGAAGTACATCACCAAAAACCAATACTTCCCCGGATTTCAAGGTTTTGGTGGCGGCTTCATGATCGTTCAACTGCTGTTCCGCAATTCCTTTCCACAGATAGGATTGAGCCTGATTGGGAAACAGTAAGAGTGTTTCTGAACTGTGAACTTTGAGTGATTCCCAATCCCGCAATTCAATGTCTATGGAACAAAGCTGCATCCAAAGCTCATATTTGGACGGGTCCAGAGCAAGCGCATTGGCATAATGGCCCTGAGCAGCGTTGTAATTCCCCATCCGTGTGGTGTAATCTCCTGCCAAGGTATGTGCTGCTGCTTCCGAAGAGTGGTTTTCAATAAGTAGGGAAAGCAGGTTACCGATTTCTTCTTGAGCGCTTGTTTTCAAATATGCCGGCGGAAAAATGGAAAGAAGCACGTCTTGTTTCATGCTAAAATCAGTATCCGAACTGCCCAATCCCTTTTCCAAAGACTGAATTGCTTGGGTATGGTTTCCTTGCCTTTCGTAAAATGTGGCCAACTGGAGATGGATTGAACCCCGCTGTGGCTGTTCCTTGGCAAGTCCCTCGAGTAGAGCAAAAGCTTCATCGCTCCGACCCATGAGCTGAAGCACTTCCACTTTTTTCTCTTTCCAAAGGGTTTCTTTAGGCGCTTTTTGAATCAATTGGTCCAATTCTTCAAGCACGGCATTCCCATTGCTTATTTTGGCCAAAAGATCCAGTTTTTGAAGACTGGTTTCCGTGCTGTGCCCAAATCGGTTCTCCATTCGAGTGTAGGTAGCGATAGCTTCCTGGTGTCGCTGCAAATAAATGTAATTGTTGATGAGCGCATAGTATTCATCCACAGTGGCGTTGTCTTGCTCACTTACCCAAAGGTGGTCTTTCAATGCTTCTTCTAGCTCCCCCGAATTCATTAGATATTCCGCCCGAGCAGAGCGATACCAGCGGTTGTCTTCTTCCAAATCTACCGCTTTGTTGATGCTTTCTATGGCCAGTTCGGTCTTGTTCTGCAAGAATTCAATGCGAGATAATTCGTAATGGACAACACCGCTCTTCGGGTTGATGTCGAGGCACTTTCGGAACGATAAATAAGCATTTTCTTCATCACCCAAAGCTTTCGCCCGCTGCGCTTCAAAGAAGGCCAAATCGAAGGCTGAACCAGTGCTCTTCTGCTGATCTCCATCAACAAGCTTTTCTTTGCTTGAACAGGAACTCAGCAAGAGGAAGACGCCCAACAAAAGCGCTAAGGGTGAGGTGAAGTAGTTATTTGCCATGAGTAGAATAGTCGCCCAAGCTTTTTTCTTCGGCTCGGTTTAGATACTCCACGTAGTTTCCAATCATGGAATTGTGGAAATTGGCATTTTTAACAGTACTGTTCCCCTGTACAATGCTATTTTCGATGACGCTGTTTTTAATGGAACACCCGTCGCCAATGGAAACGTGCGGACCAACAATGGATCGTTCAATCACTACACCTTCTCCAATATAACAGGGGGGAACAATGATTGCGTCCTTGAGTTGTACATCCTTCGAGACCCAGTTTTTGTCCTTATTGAACTCAAGCACTTGTTTGTTGGTCAACACCGTCGCGTTCTTATTCCCACAGTCCAGCCAGTCCATAACAGTTCCAGGAGTGAACTTCAATCCTTTTTGGGTCATGTTTTTCAAAGCATCAGGAAGCTGATACTCACCGCCTTTGATGATATCGTTGTCGATGAGGTACTGCAGCTCCGAAGCGAGATTTGCTCCGTCTTTGAAGTAGTAAATACCAATCATGGCGAGGTCAGAAACAAATGTTTTTGGCTTTTCAATGAAGTCTGTAATGACTTGCTCCTCGTTCACCTTCACCACACCAAACTGCTCCGGATTTTCGATTTGTTGCACCCACAATACACCATCTTTACTGTCATCCAACTTAAAATCAGCTCGAAAAAGGGTGTCGGCAAAAGCAACAATCACCTTACCATCCAAGCTTTCTTTCGCACAAAGAATGGCATGGGCCGTTCCGAGCGCTTCGTGTTGGTGGTAGATGCTCCCCTTCGCACCCAAGGCTGCAGCTATGGATTTCAGATTAGCTTCTACTTCGTGTCCAAAATCGCCAATAATGAAGGCAATTTCTTCAATTTTTTCATCACTCAGGGCAGCAATGTCTTCAACCAAACGTTGCACAATGGGTTTCCCGGCAATGGGAAGCAGGGGTTTAGGTACTGTTAAGGTATGCGGCCTCATGCGTTTCCCCATTCCGGCCATGGGTACAATAATTTTCATTGTGGGATATGTTTAATGTGTTCCGGTACTTCCAAAGCCTCCGGTTCCTCGTTCGGTTTCATCAAGTGTGTCAACAAGTTTGAAATCAACCCGTTCATATTTCGCAATCACCATTTGAGCAATCCGCTCCCCGTGCTTAATTTCAAAGGCTTCAGCTCCATGGTTAATGAGCAATACTTTAATTTCACCGCGATAGTCAGCATCTATGGTGCCCGGACTATTCAAAACGGTAATGCCGTGTTTGTAAGCAAGGCCGCTTCTCGGACGAATTTGTGCTTCGTAACCCGATTCCAAAGCAAGATACAAACCAGTTCCGATGAGTTGTCGTTCACCAGGTTGAAGAATGACAGCTGCTCCCAAATCGGCACGCAGGTCCATACCAGCACTCATTGCCGTTTCAAAGGCAGGCAAAGGATTCTTGCTTTTGTTTACAATTCTCATGGTCATAGTGGAGCAATTTACGTTAAATGAAAAGGTCTTTTCGCCTTAATCCAAACCGACGTTCACGAAGGATTGTTTATTTCCCCGGGAATTGTGGCTTTCGCTTCTCCATGAAGGCCTGAGTTCCTTCTTTGAAGTCTTCCGTACCGAAGCAACGACCAAAGGCTTTGATTTCTTCTTGCAATCCATTTACTCCATCTTCATAATTGGCCAAAACCGACTTCATGGCCGCGTTGATGGCTACTGGAGAATTGCGGTGGGTTCGTTTGGCGATGGACAAGGCCTTTTCCAATACGTTCTCAGGTTCAACGACATGATTCACGAGGCCCCACTGGAGTGCGTTTTGTGCATCGATCATTTCGGCAGTGATGATCATTTCCATGGCTTTCCCTTTTCCAACAAGCTGTGCAAGGCGTTGTGTACCACCATATCCGGGAATGACGCCCAATCCTACTTCAGGCAAGCCCAATTTGGCATCTTCGCTGGCAACACGAACGTGCGCGCTCATGGCCAATTCCAAGCCTCCACCAAGCGCATAACCGCGAACGGCTGCAATGACGGGCTTGTTCATGTTTTCCACTTTGTTGAACAGTAATTCATGACCTTTTGCACTCAGCGCTGCGCCTTCTGCTGCATTGAAATGAGCGAATTCCTTAATGTCGGCCCCAGCAACAAATGCTTTTTCTCCAGCACCTATGAGCACGATGCTTTTAACTTCAGCATCATTGGCAGCAGCATCCAAAGCCGTGCTGAGTTCCAATATGGTGGCACTGTTGAGGGCATTCAACTGCTTTTCACGGTTGATGGTGATGATGAGGGTATGATCGAGGATTTCTTGTTTGATGTTTTCCATGAGTATCGTTTTCGCTACAAAATTAGAAAATTCTATGTGCCGTAGCGGGAAATGAAAAGCGAGATCAGATTCGAAGGAAAAAGGTTGAATGCCCTTTTCATCTTCTCCAAATCTGATCTCGCTTCAAGAATAAAATGCGATGGCCTAATTGGGCTTAACGCATGAATTTAAGTACATACAATGTGCCTTCCTCATTGGAGAATCGCGCTTCGTGAATTCCACGAGCAACTCCTTCTAAGATGATGCTTTGTTGACCATCACTCACGGTAATTTGATCTTGTTGTACAATCTGTCCAAGACAATTATAGACATCCACGTTTACCAAACCGGCAAGTCCAGTTGTTGTCAATTGAAGTGCTTGTCCGTCAAAATAGGCACTCAAGTCTTCTTCTCGATTTTCAATACCAACGGTGGTGCTCGCATTTACAGTAACCACAGCCGTTTCACTGCAATGGTCGTTGTATGCCAACACATCGAAGGTGTATGTTCCGTCTTGGGTGAAAATGTAATCCAGTACTTCACCGTTGCCAACCAAGTTGCCGTTGTAATACCACTCAATATTGGCTGATGTGTTGGTGGTAGCATTCAAGCTTACAAGAGCAAAATTATTGATAATAGCGGCTTCGATGCTTTCGTCAGCAGTCAATCCCACATAGTTAGGATCGCGCAAATCAGCATTGATTTCCCATGAGGAACAGTCGCTCGCTACGAATACGGTGTAGTTTTCGGCATTCAGTTCTTCAATGATGAAGTCTCCTTCAAATGCCCCTTCCAATACCATTTCTTGTGCTTCATTCCACACTTGGTAGCTCATGATACCACCTTGAGAAGACAGCTCGATGGATGCACTTTCCGCCTGATTACAAGCGGCGTAGGACAATACATTTTCCAGCGTTTCTTCATTTGGTACATCAACATAAACCGTTTCAGAACGACTAGCACAAGTGGCCTCTTCATTTTCGATAAGGGCTGTATAGTTACCAAAAGGCAGGTTTTCAATGCTGGAAGTTCCAGAGAATGCTTCACTGAAAATCAGTTCGTCCATTTCGTTGTACCAGTAAACGGTACCTCCTGGGTTTCCGTTGATGTGAACACTACCGTTTTCTTCACCGTAGCAGGATACTGCTTGTGTTTCAATGGCGATGGGCGCTTCAAAGTGGATGAGGAAATGAACTTCTTCGCTTTCTGCTACCAAATCGAGTTCAAAGCTCATTCCTTCCTCAAGCGCGGTAATTTCTCCTGTGGCAACATCTTCAATACTAATGCACGCGCTGCTTGGGATGTTTTCCATTTGTGCTAAACTGAAGGTGAAGTTTCCTCCTTGATTGGCGAAAATATGGACAGGAACGGTGATATTGTTTTCGAATCCTCCTACGGTGTTGATTTGTAGATGATACCCATCAGCACTCATAAGACTCATTGATGGAACTGCAGGATTCATGCTCGACAACTTCAAAGCATCAAAGCTGTTTTCGTAATTCGAGCTTGCTGCCTCAGAAAAGCCTAGTGTTACTGCATCATCTAAACCGTTACCGGTAAGATGAAATTCCAAATTTGAAAGATTATTGAAGGAACGCTCAAAAACGACACCGCTTGAAGTTTTAGCATTTTCCTCCCACTGCAATTCAGCACCAGATGCATCCGCCTTTGCCCAGAACGATTGACCAAGAGCGATGTAACGTGATGCGGTTCCCAAACCAGTATTTCCATTGTAAGACAAGTAACTATCGGTTTCAGCATCATAAATGTAGTAGGTACTCACTCCTGTGGAGTTGGCAACCATCATGTCCCAATCAATTTCACTGGGGTACTTGTTGGATACCAAATTCCAACCATCAATGGCCAAACCATCAGAAGTAGTAAAATTCAAGTTTTGAGTCATACTCCCTTGTTGATGGCCTCCTTTCATATCCACACTGAGAGCACCACCATTCATGAACACCATGTATCCACGATCAATTTCTAGCGCATCGGTAATGTTAGCGGTTTCTTCCCAACCGGTGTTGATGCCTCCGGTTTGACTCTCATCGTATTTCTGAATGTTATTGAAGGGGTACAATTCAAAGTCAGACCCTGTGAATCCTGTGGTCGGCATGTCATCATTCCAGTCGGCAATGGTCATCCCAGTCAAAGGAGCGGCAAGGTTAACCCAGTCTTGTTGACCCGAAGGAATGTATCGCTGAACGGTGATATCTCCAACAATGCTTGCACCATCTTTGAACGCACCTATTCCAGCATCTCCGCTGGCGTTGGATACAAGGGTTAAATCATTAGCATTGAGGTTCAAGGTTCCTTCTTCAGGATAGAGAACTCCCTCCACCAAGATGTCGTTCAATAAACTTACCCCGCCTCCGCTGTTTTCAATACGCAGGTTTTTAAATGTGCTTGTTGCACTTCCCACCACAGCTTGGGTGTCATCTCCTTTGAAGGTTACGGTGCTGTTTTCAGCAGTAAAGGTGCCGTCGTTGGCAAAATTCCCAAAGAGTTTAAGCTCAGCACTTGAACCGGTGAGGGTTCCCGAAATACTGAAGTCGCTGGCGATCATGTCCTCGGTGAGGTCCACCACATGTCCGGTTTGAATATTCACTCTTTTGAATTTTCCCGGAACAAAGGTTTCTCCCGTGGCGCTCAAGGGGTCTTGAGACCAAATGGCATCTCCAGAATTTCCAGAGCTGATGCTATACCACTCTTCTTGGCATCCGTACTGCTGAATTTCAATGTCATCAATTCGTGGTTTTCCAGCATTACCCAAGGTAACATTCACCGCGTAAGAGAAGTAGTTGGCCAAAACGTGGTTACCATCCAATGCTGTGCTTCCAGCATCGGTTAAAGCGTCCCAGCCGCCACCGGTTTGATAGCCAAAAGACCAAGTTCCGTCTTCTGCACGAAGCACCTCGATCCCATAAATTTCATTGTTGGTGTCAAGAATCAATGAAGAAGAAATGAGGTCGGTAAAAACTCCATCATCAATGCGCACCAAGCGAAAGTTGTCAGTGCTTGTTCCGAAGTTCACCCCAACGGCATATCCGTCGAGCGTAGCACTAAACGCATCGGCTTCTGATCCTGCTAAAACAACCATGAGCCAGTTGTTGGAAGAGGTGTTGAATGCTCCATGCTTTAGGTTGAATCTCCAACGGGTGTCTACTCCGCGCAGTTCTAGATTGCTCAAATTGTAACTTGCATAGTCACTGGTAGCAACACTTCCATCGTGCTTCAAGTCGTAATCACCAGAAATGGTTGCAATGGAATTCACGGTAACCCAATCACCACCCAGTTCCCAATTGCTGAGGTCATTGTCTTCAAAATCAAAAACCACCGTTTCGTCAGTACCGCTTTCGTCATCTTCCAAGTTCAAGAAGAAGCGAGGGTTTCCTGAGGCTTGGGTGTTGATTCCGCCACTAAAATTCTGGAGTTCAAATACCAGGGTTTCATCGATCTGACAGAGATCATTCCCGCTAATGGTGATGGTTACGGTTTTGTTGCTTGCATCATTGGCAGCCCAAGTCAGTGTTTGGGTGGCATAATTGTCAATGCGGCTTGCGTCGCCTGAGATGAGGACAACGTCAGCACTGGTTGGACAACGATCATCTTCCCCATTAATGCTCACGTCAAAGGTGTAAGTGAAGTTTGAACTGGACTCTTCAACGCTGGCACTTGCGTCAACAAAACTCAATTCGGTTGCAGGAAGTTGCAAAAGGTTGTCAAAGTAAAGTCGTCTCGCATTGCTTGGATTGGTGATGTTTGTACTCACCGCAAAATAGCTACTGCTGGTAATGTTATTATCACGAATACTACCGCGCAGAGTTGTAGCATCTACATTGTCAAAACCGGCGTCGGCATACACATCAAATTCACCATCGGTGGAGCGCACGACTTTAACGGTGTAGCCACTGTAAGCGTTCGCCGCCAATGGATAATTTAAGTCAAGAATTTCCGTTTCGCTGGTTCCATCCCTGCGCACCAATACCAACTTATCAGCTGCGAGGTCATTTTTCCATTTCAGGTAGTAGCCATTGAAATCCATGGCTGCACCAATTTTGAGTTTGCTTTCGTCATTGGTATCTGAAGTAAGAATCACCGCGAAATTATTGGCATCACTCAAATCCCAATTCAATCCAGTAGCGAATGAAAATTCCCAAACCCCGTAAGCTTGAGTGCTGGGCGTCGTGATAGCCGCTTCTCCCGTACTAGCGTTGCTCAACAAGACGTTGCTGTTGTTGGCGATTGCAGAGCCAATATTTGCATTCGACCCATCTCCAGTGAGCGTAGAGGCATCTACCACGGAAAAATCTCCACTGTCGCCAGACCATGCCACGTTAGCCGAAAGGTCGCCATCGCTAAACCCATCATCTCCAACGGTAAAAAAGGCTTTGAAATTTGCACCGCTGTTGGAATCAAATTGCTCGCTGCTGCATCCTCCGGAGTCGTCTCCAGAGATTCGCCAAAACACTTCCAAAACATAATCCCCATCGCTCAAACCGCTCAAAAGATTGACGTTGGCTCCTGTGCTCTGCCAGCGTTGATCGCCATTGCCGAGTTCTCCGTTGTAAGGAATGTTCACTGAACTAAAAGTACCACTGCCTTCACAGGACTTATAAACGGCGTAAAAAATTTCGGCCCCACAAACGTTGCCACCACCATTTTTAAAGGTTTTTACTTCTCCACCATTCAGAACAAAGGTGTCGTTGGTATTGAAAAAACCGTAATGATAATTATTGAACGTAGGGTTACCATCCGCATTTGCTCCACCTGCTCTGAAGGTATTGCCTCCACCGGCATCAATCACGGCATAGGTTTGAAAAATACCCCAACCCGCAAATAATGGGGTTGCGAATAGAAGGGCAAAAAGGCCAAGTAGAATTTTTTTAAGCATCTCAGTAAATTTGGTTAAGTACTTGTTTTGAGCAACTTCAAGTTCAAACAAGTGGATAAAGATAGTGAATTTTTAATTTCTTGTGGGCTGTAAAAAGGGTGTCATTCAGAAGACTTTCCATTCAGGGTGATACCCTAAATCAGGGAACATTCGTCCACCACCCATCTCAGAAGCCATAACGAGAACATCACTCTGCGCTAGTCATGATAAAAGTTTGCCCTTCGCGCTCTTGTGTCGTCCCAAATCCTCGTATTTTTGCGCTATGAGCGATGAAAGAACAGAATTGAAAGACCTCGGTGAATTTGGTCTTATCGAGCACTTAACCAACGGGATCAACCTTTGTCAAGCCAGCACGGTGCTGGGTATTGGAGACGATGCGGCGGCTGTAGATGCGAACGGACAGTTGGTATTGATTAGCACGGATATGCTCTGTGAAGGGGTGCATTTCAATTTGATGTATGCTCCATTAAAACACCTGGGCTATAAGGCGATTGTGAGTAATCTATCCGACATCTACGCCATGAACGGTACTCCAACCCAGGTAGTGGTTTCCCTGGCTCTTTCGAATCGCTTCAGCGTGGAGGCAGTGAATGAACTTTACGCGGGGATGCGTTTGGCTTGTGAACTCTATGAGGTAGATCTTGTGGGTGGAGATACAACCAGCTCGATGTCCGGACTCATCATCAATGTCGCCGTAACTGGACTGGTGAATGAGGCAGACATGGTAAAGAGAAGCGGAGCGAAAAAAGGCGATCTTTTAGTGGTTTCTGGAGATTTAGGGAGCGCCTACATGGGCTTGCAGATTCTTGAAAGAGAAAAAGAGGTTTTCCAAGCGGCACCTACTGCTCAACCCCAATTTGAAGGTTTTGACTATATGCTGGAGCGGCAGTTGAAGCCCGAAGCTAGAAAGGATGTGATTGAGTTGCTGGCCCAATTGGAGGTGAAACCAAGTGCCATGATTGATGTGTCAGACGGACTCGCTTCAGAGGCACTTCACATCGCGAAGCAGTCCAAATTGAGCGTGAAGATTTATGAAGATAAGTTGCCCATCGACCCTAAAACGGTGGAAACGGCACAGGAGTTTCAATTGGACGGAACCACTATCGCACTGAGCGGCGGTGAAGATTATGAATTGCTTTTCACCATGAGCCAAAGCGACTACGATAAAATCAAAGGAAACCCCAGTTTATCGGTGATTGGATACATGGATGACGAAGGTGAGGACAGTGTGCTCATTACGCGCAGCGGACAAGCAATTGAACTCACTGCACAGGGCTGGAATCATTGGGACAAGGAATGACCTAAGGGCCTAAGCTTGCTTCTGTTCTTCCATCCAAGCCAATTGAACTTGCTGAAAAGGTTTGCCCTCTACAAATGCGCGAGCCCAAACTTCAAAGTTGAAATACTCGTTCACCGTCTGCTCGAAAGGATCTTTGTTCAGTTCAGTCAATTCTTCGCGCAACTGAGCAAACAATTCTTGGTCCGACTTCTCTTTTCTCACCTTCAACAACTCATTCACAAATTTGAGGAAGACGTTTTCGAATTGATAGACTTTTTCGCGGGTTTGGAGGTAGCGCTGGGTGGATCGCAATGTGTAGGGCAAAAGCGACTTGTTGCCCAATTCCAGATGCAAAACCAAATTGAATAGCTGCGCCATGCAATGAATGTCTTGCGTCAAATCAATTTCGATGTTGTTTAGCAATTGATTGATCCACTTCAATGCTTCATTCGGTTTGCCAGCGCCGAAGAGCAATACGGCAATGTTGAAGTAAAACGAAGCCTTTCTTACCGAACTCAATTTATCTTCATAGCGCAACAGTCCTTCCTCAATGGTTGGAATCAGGCTTAAACCTTCCTCATATCGAGCACTTTGAGCATATAGGGCAAGTTCAGTGCTGTTTGAAATGGAGAATACACGTAGCTCCAAATCTACTTTTGAGTTGATTTCATCATTTTTTGGAAGTGAACGAAGCTCTGCTAAGTATTTAAAGGCATCATCGGTTTTCCCCAATTTTGTGGCCACGTTGATGACGTTCGTGAGCACACTGAAAAAAACGTTGGGTTCTTCGGAGAACAGGTAGGGTTTTTCTTGAATGAGCGACAAATTCTTCAAAAGGTATTCATAACATCGCTGATGATCTCCAATGCCATAGTGATATGCACTGTAGGTGTGGTTGAGCAAGTATTGGTTTTCGGCCATTTGGGGAAGCGCTTTGCTCTCCATGGCCAGGTCGTCAATGATTTTCTTGAACTTCGCTTGCTCCTTCTTCGAGCGCACTTTCCCTTTCGAGTAAAGATTCTTGAACACCCGTGATTTTGCATTCCACAATTCATCGTAAAGGGCAGCGCGTTGAGCCAGTTCTTTGTCGGATTTCAGAATGGCTTTGAGCTCTTTTTTATCAACACCTTCATAGTTTCCTTGCTCCAAAAGGCGCTTTTCCCATCTCCGAATTTCAATCAAACTGGTCACTTTCTCGTGCTTCACGGCTACCTTTTTGGCAGAGTGAAGCAATTTTGCACTTTGCTGATACAAGGATTTGTGGTAGAGTATTTCAGCACAGTGAATTTGTCGCTTTAACTGGGCTTCAATAGAACTGTTGGAATGATACGCATCCAGACTCTTGAGAATGGATTGGTATAAACGACTTTTTGCAATGCTGAATCGCTTCACAAAAGCTTCGCCCTCAAACTTTTTCAGAATGGCTTCTTCCCGATATTCATCTTGTTTATCAATGGCATCAAATAGGCGTTGGTAGTTGTTTTGCTCACCAATAACATGGCGAGAGGTAAACACCTTGAAATATCGCTTTTCGGGTTTAGAAAGCGATTGAATGAGTTGATGCAGATGATCAGAAGCTTTGTTAGCCATAACGTGATATTGAATGTAGCTTGAAATGTAATTAGTAAATCAAGCAATTCCAAAAATATCACTTCTAAGTCTCAGGAATTATTTCACTTCATCGTAGTACTCAAATACAGCACGTGCGACTTTTTTATTCACCACTTTTTCTAACTTCTCAATACTGGCGGCTTTTATAGCGTCGATGGTTTTGAACTCATAAAGTAAATTTTGTGCAGTTCTAAAGCCCACCCCGGGTACGGAGGTGAGTGAACTTTCAAGTGCGGCTTTTGAACGACGATCTCGGTGATGACTCAAAGAAAAACGGTGTGCCTCGTTCCGCAAATGCTGAATGAGCTTAAGACTAGGCGACCGTTTATCAATGTATATAGGAACACTGTCTCCCGGGAAAAAGATTTCTTCGAGTCGTTTCGCAATACCAATGATGGCGATTTTTCCACGCAATCCAAGGGCGTCCAATGCCTTTAATGCAGAACTCAATTGGCCTTTACCACCGTCGATAATGATCAGTTGGGGCAGGGGCTCTTTATGGTCGCGAAGTCGCTTATAACGGCGATACACCACTTCTTCCATGGAGGCAAAATCGTTCGGACCCTCCACGGTTTTGATGTTGAATTTGCGGTAGTCCTTCTTACTGGGCTTCGCTCCTTTGAACACGACGCAGGCCGACGCCGGATGCGTTCCTTGGATATTGGAATTATCAAAACATTCAATGTGCTCCGGAAGCTCACTCAAACGTAAATCGTCTTTCAAGCTGTTCAAGACGAGATTTTTGTGCGCATCGGGATCAATTTGCTCCTGCTTTTTCCGCTGATCTCGTTGGTAATATCTCGCATTCCGATCCGAGAGGTCCAATAAATTCTTTTTGTCACCACGTTGAGGAATGACAAACTGAACATCGGCCAAAGAAAGATCGGGTTCAATGTTCACCAAAACCTCTCGTGCAGTACTGCTGTATTTTTCCCGAATATCGATGATGGCATAAGCAAGCAAGTCCTCGTCACTTTCATCCAGTCGCTTTCGCAATTCAGTAGTGTAACTCTGAATGATGATGCCGTTCATCACCTTCAAGAAATTGACATAGGCACTTCTCTGGTCCGAAACAATGGAAAAAACATCCACGTTGTGAATGCTGGGATTTACAATGGTGCTCTTGGCTTGAAAACGTTGCAGGGCATCCAAACGGATTTTAAGCGCATGGGCCTCCTCAAAGGCATAATTCTCTGCGGCAATCTCCATCCGTTCTTTCAAGGTGCGCACCACATCTTGATGATTCCCCTTGATGATGTTCCGAATGGCGTCGATGTTCTTGTTGTAGTTTTCTTCCCCCATCTTTCCTTCACACGGACCCAAACAATTCTTCAAATGATACTCCAAACAAACTTTGAATTTTCCTGCATTTACGTTCCGTTCACTGAGGTTATAGGAGCAATTTCGAAGCGGATAAAGTTGCTTGATGAGGTCCAGAATCTGGTGCATGAGCTTCACTGAGGCGTATGGACCGAAGTATTCGGAGCCATCTTTAATCATCCTACGCGTTGGAAAAACCCTGGGAAAGCGTTCATTTTTAATCACAATCCAAGGATAGGTTTTATCGTCCTTGAGGTTGATGTTGTATCGGGGCTGATGCGTTTTGATGAGGCTGTTTTCCAAAAGAAGAGCGTCCAATTCCGTTTCAACCAAAATGGCTTTAACATCAGCAATTTTTGACACGAGAATGCGGGTTTTTCCGTTATCGTGATTTTTGGTGAAATAAGAACTCACCCTTTTCCGCAATTGCTTGGCTTTGCCCACGTACAACAACTTGCCTTCCTTGTCGAAATACTGATATACACCAGGCTTCAAAGGCAGTTTTTGAATTTTCTCTCTGAGGTGGTCGGGTGCAGACACGGTGGCGATTGTGTTTTGGGAGTTCGAAGCTCAATGAAGTAGTACGAATTTCGAGCTTTCTTTTGAAAAAGCAGCTGCTCAAGTCCACTTTTGGCTTGAAATGCACGTTTTTTGACCTTTCTTGGGCTTTAACGAACGGCCAAGGTGCTTTTCATTTGACCAAGATTTGGGGCTTTCAAGCCGTGAAGTTCTTCTCTGAAAACAAGGGGTAATTTGAGCAGATAAAAGCCATTTTGCTTATTCCTAATTTGTAATTTCCCCCCATGATTTTTATCACAGGAGGAACCGGACTTGTTGGGATGCACTTACTCGCTTCTTTGCGGGCAGATGGAAAAAATGTGCGGGCTTTGAAGCGAAAATCAAGCGATTTGAAACCCATCAAACGCTTTTTTGAATACAGCTTTCCCAACCAACAAGATGCATTTGAAGGAATTGAATGGGTTGAAGGAGAACTCTTAGATATTCCCTTTTTGGAACGTTGCATGAAGGACTGTGATGAGGTGTATCACGCTGCAGCGATGGTTTCTTTTCATCCAAAAGACCACAAAAAGATGCTTCAAATCAACGTGGAGGGGACAGCGAACATGGTCAATGTTGCTTTGGCCAGAGGGATCAAACGCTTCGGATATATTTCTTCCGTTGCTGCTTTAGGTCGAGACGAAAAAGCGCCCATCACAGAGGATACAGAGTGGAAATACGACGCCAACAATAGCACCTATGCGGGAAGTAAATACAACTCCGAATTGGAAGTATGGCGAGGAATAGAAGAAGGCTTAAATGCTTATATGGTAAACCCGGGTATTATCCTCGGTATTGGTGATTTCAAGCGAAGTAGTGCAGAGTTGTTCCTCCAAATGCACAAGGGATTTCCTTATTTTCCGGGAGGTAGAAATGGCTTCGTTGCAGTGGGAGATGTAGTGAGCGTTCTAAGAAGGATGATGGACGAAGGGGCTCCATCAAGAAGATACCTCCTCGTGCACGAAAACTGGAGTTATGAGCTCCTGTTTCAAAAAGTAGCCGATTCACTCAAAAAATCACCGCCAAAAAAAGTGGCTCCCCTTTGGTTGATGAAAGCCTTTCAGGTCCTTCAACAGACGGTAGAATTCTTCACAGGAAGGCGGGCATTTGTGACCAAGGAAAGCGTTCGAAACTCCAATCAGCGTTATTCCTACAGCGCGCAAAAGGTTCAAAAGGAGCTTGATTTTAAATTCCAAGATCTCGACGAGGTGATTCAAGAAACGGGGGCCTATTTCATGAAAACAATGGATTAAGCAGCAACAGCTTTCGTATCTTCCCCACATGAATTCCAAATGGCAAAAGTTACGCAAGTCCTTCCCAGTACTTGAAAAACGACCTTTTCTCAATACAGCTTTCGCAGGTCTCGTTCATCCCGAGGTGGAAGAAAAACTTGCCGCAATCAGATTGGCTTACATGGAAGACATGGGGTACTTCCGTTTGCACACTTTTGAAGAGATCAAACAAGAGGCGAGAAATCTTGCGGCCAAGATCTTGGGAGTGCCGGCAAAGAACATGGCTTTACTGCACAATTTTTCAAGCGGGATGAACACCATCGTCCAAAACCTCCCCAATAAAAGGGTGATGATGATGAGAGATGATTACCCCAGCTTGCATTTGCCATTTCAATCGGCAGGATTTGAGATTGCATTGATTGGCCACCAGTCCAATGGTGAGGTAAGTTATGTTGAAATCGAGGAGGCGGTTGCCAGAACCAAACCACCGTACTTTGCCGTTTCTCAAGTGCATTATAATTCAGCTTGGTGTGTGGATCTCGGTCGAATAGCAGAAATTACAAGTGCCCACAGCTGTAAATTGATTGTGGATGGAACGCAAGCATTTGGTGCAATTCAGACGGATTTGAGTTCAATCAAAGTGGATGCATATCTCGCGAGTACCTACAAATGGTTCATGGGCGGTTATGGAGCAGGAATTGGTTTTGTGAGTGATGAACTTTTGGCTGATTTTTCTTTCTGCATGGCAAGCCAAAACAGTTTGGTTTTTGACGATGATGGAGAGGCCCACTATCGGGAAGGGATCAAAATGTTGGAGCAAGGACATAAAGATCATGAGGCGATTGCCCGACTCCTCGAAGCAATGAAATTGAGTCAAGGTTTGGGCTTCCAAGAAATCGAAGAACGAATTTTGGAGTTGAACCTGCGCCTGACCAAGGGACTTCAAGAAGTGGGCATCGGTCCTATTGGAAATGGGAATGACTTCACCCGGAAGAATTTGCTTTGTATCCCCATGAAAGAGGAATACGCTCAACGATTAGAACGGGCGAATATCGATTGTTCGGTGCGGGGAAAGGCCATTCGATTTAGCATTCATGCGTATAATAACGAAGAGGATATTGACAAGGTGATCACTGCTCTGGCCTGAGAATGGAATGCAGAGAGCGAAAAGATTCCTCAAAAAAGGCCTTCAAAACCTCCATTTCAGGGTCAACCATCTTTAAAATGGCTCCTTGGTAATGCCCGTCTTCCATCCATTCTCCTTCTCCGCAGGGCAGCGCTGTGTTGAGTTCAAGCCCTCCATCTTTGCTCCAAAAAGATACATAACAATAGTCTTCATTCAC
This sequence comes from uncultured Comamonadaceae bacterium, assembly GCA_964649515.1. Classification (GTDB taxonomy): domain Bacteria; phylum Bacteroidota; class Bacteroidia; order Flavobacteriales_D; family Sanyastnellaceae; genus CALKGK01. Next base: position 19,061 of record CAZYPV010000063.1, read on the forward strand.
CATTTCATCTGCAATGGCCAAACCGCTTGAAATGCTCTTGAGCAGGGTTCCGTCGTCGCTTTCTTCAATCACTTCAAGCGCACCTGTATCGAAATGATGCGGCCAAACTCGGATGTTTTTTGGTTTCAGCGCGTCGATCATTGCCCGTTGAGCCATGGTCCGTTCTTCCGCATAGATTTCCAGCATTTCAAACAGCTCTTCGTTGGGTTTTGGAAAAGTGTAGCTTTCGTCTATCGCATCCAAAGGAAGGTTACTTGGCCAGTGGAATTGATAATTTCCCCGCAAATTCAACTCTTGCCAACTTCGATTCAACCAAGCCAAAACTTCGCTGTGTCTCGACCCACCAAGATCGAATTCCATCAATATTTCATTGTTCTGATTCACAAAAAAGAGCGCGAAATCTTCATAGGAGAGCACCATTCTCAAATGCTGATCACTAAAATAATGCGTCTCCAAAGCAGAGGTAATGGGGTTCCAAGCAAAGTTGCGATGGCTGTCGTCTTCTTGCTTAGGTAGAACAAGGTCGGCAGCCGAAGCCAAATACTGGGCTGCAATGTGGAGGTGATGTTGTGTCATGAAGAGGAAG
>CAZYPV010000064.1:0-4559 GCA_964649515.1 uncultured Comamonadaceae bacterium
AAATGATGGACATTCTTGGAGCGATCCAAGTTGATGCCACCAGAAGCAATGCTGCAGAGCAATTCGGCCAATATGTGAAAGAACGCATCGCCATCGATTTTGATGGAAATGTTGTTCGTAAGGCCGACGGTGATGTTGATCCAAAGGACAAACAAGACCCATTCAACATCGATACGAAGAAGGACTACAAAAACGAGATTAAGCGAATTGTTAAAACAGCAACTACTCAAGAAGAGTACAGTGCTGCCATGAAAGAGCTTGGTTTGGAGTTCGCGGTATACCGTTGTGAGGTTGATAACAAACCTTACTATGTAGTTCCTATGGTAGGGACAGGACTTTGGGGACCAATTTGGGGCTATGTTTCTTTGGAAGAAGACATGGAGACCATTTACGGAGCCAAGTTCGATCACCAAGGGGAAACACCAGGTTTGGGCGCAGAAATTAAAGAAGAATTTTTTCAAGTTCAGTTTAGAGGAAAGAAGTTGAACGATGATGTTCCTTCTGATCCTATGTTCGTTGTACAAAAAGCAGGAAAAGCGCCAGGCGAATACAAAGTGGACGGAATTACCGGAGGAACCATCACTTCGAAAGGTGTTGAAGAAATGATGGACCGCACATTCGCTATTTATACCGACTATTTCAAGACGGTTAACCAGAAAACATCCGAATTAAGATGAGCACAGAAGTTCAAGAAATAGCCCCAAAAAAGGAGAGCCTGTTTTCAAAGAAGAACCGAAAACTATTGAGTGATCCTTTGAATGATTCCAATCCAATTACGGTACAAGTATTGGGAATTTGTTCTGCATTGGCGATTACCGTTCAGGTACAACAAGCCGTGATTATGTCGCTTTCAGTGCTCTTCGTAATGATCGGCGGAAACGTGATCGTGTCGCTCATGAGAAACATCATTCCAGACCGAATCAGAATCATCGTTCAACTCGTGGTTGTTGCCGCATTGGTAATTATCGTGAACGAAGTTTTGAAAGCCTACCTTCCAGACATCTCCGAAAAACTATCGGTATTTGTCGGATTGATTATTACCAATTGCATCATTATGGGTCGTCTCGAAGCCTTTGCACTTGCAAACAAGCCCGGACCTTCATTCCTTGACGCGATTGGAAACGGAATTGGTTACGCGTGGATTCTTCTTGCTGTAGCCTTTGTACGTGAAATCTTCGGTTCAGGAGCATTTTCTTTCCCAGGATTGGGACAGGTTAAATTCTTGCCTAGTTCTTGGTTCATCCAAGCCGGAGACTCGAGTATGGTAGGATTTTATGAGAACAATAACTTGATGATTTTGCCTCCAATGGCCTTGGTTGTAGTAGGAGTGATTATCTGGATCCAGCGTAGTAAGAACCGCGCATTAATTGAAGAGAACTAAGAAATAAGCATCATGGAACACGTAAGTATATTTGTAAAAGGAATCTTTATTGAGAACATGATCTTCGCCTATTTCTTGGGGATGTGTTCTTACCTCGCGGTATCCAAAACCGTGAAAACGGCAGTAGGTCTTGGCTTCGCTGTAATCTTTGTACTCGGAATTACCGTGCCGATTAACTACTTGTTGGAGAACTTCGTATTGAAAGAAGGTGCTTTGACTTGGATCAGTCCGGAATACGCTAACATTGACCTGTCTTTCCTAAGCTTCATCATGTTCATTGCAGTAATTGCCTCTATGGTACAGCTCGTGGAAATGATTGTGGAGAAATTTGCTCCAGCCTTGTATGGTGCATTGGGAATCTTCTTGCCTTTGATCGCGGTAAACTGCTCAATCTTGGGTGGAGCCTTGTTCATGCAAGAACGTCAGTACCCAAGTATTGGTGAAGCTACGGTGTTCGGACTTGGATCAGGAGTTGGTTGGTTATTGGCGATTGTTGCCATTGCCGCTATTCGTGAGAAAATTCGCTACTCCAACGTTCCTGCACCTTTGAAAGGTTTGGGAATTACATTCATCATTACCGGCTTGATGGGGATTGCCTTCATGAGCTTTATGGGAATAGAAATTTAATCGATAGAAAAGATATTTGATATGTCAACAACGATAATTTTAACAATAGCATTCTTTTTGGCGGTAACCCTGATCCTTGTTTCTTTGCTGCTTTTTGCAAAGTACAAGCTTTCTCCTAGCGGAAAGATCAACATTACCATCAACGGGGAGCGCACCATTGAAGTAGAGGGTGGAAGTTCATTGCTAACAACACTCGGAAATGCGGGAATTTTCTTGCCTTCAGCGTGTGGTGGTGGTGGAACCTGTGTACAATGTACTTGTCAGGTAAACGAAGGAGGCGGGTCCATCTTGCCAACAGAAGAACCTCACTTTACGAGAAAGGAAATCGCCAACAACTGGAGATTGGGTTGTCAAGTAAAAGTGAAAGAAGACATGGACATCAAGATTCCCGAAGAGGTATTCGGAATCAAGAAGTGGGAATGTACTGTTAAGTCAAACTACAACGTTGCTTCTTTCATTAAAGAGTTTGTGGTTGAGCTTCCAGAAGGAGAGAATTTGGACTTCGAAGCGGGTGGATACATTCAAATTGATGTACCAACCTGTGTTGTGAACTTCAAAGACATGGACATTACCGCTCACCCAGAAGATCACCCCAATCCAAATGAGTTCCAAGCAGAATGGGATAAGTTCGGTTTGTGGGATTTAAAAATGGTGAACGAGGAGCCGATAGTTCGTGCTTATTCTATGGCCAATCACCCAGCAGAAGGAAACATTGTGATGCTTAATATCCGTGTCGCTACCCCACCATGGGACAGAGCGAGAAATGCATGGATGCAAGTGAACCCAGGAATTTGTTCTTCTTATGTGTTCTCGAGAAAGCCAGGAGATAAAGTGACCATTTCAGGACCTTACGGAGAATTCTTCATCAAGGAATCAGATGCCGAAATGGTATACATCGGTGGTGGAGCTGGAATGGCCCCGATGAGATCACACTTGTTTCATTTGTTTCATACTTTGAAAACAGGTAGAGAAGTGACTTACTGGTACGGTGGACGTTCTAAGCGAGAGCTCTTCTATTTGGATCACTTCCGAAAAATTGAAGAAGAATTTCCCAACTTTAAGTTCCACTTGGTACTCAGTGAGCCACTACCAGAGGATAATTGGAAAGCAAAATCGAGCATCGATGATGAAGGTGATGGATTTGTTGGATTTGTGCATCAAGCCGTAATCGACCATCATCTGAAAGCTCACGAAGCTCCTGAAGACATTGAGTTCTATTTCTGCGGACCACCTTTGATGAACCAAGCCGTTCTCAAAATGTGTGACGATTGGGGAGTTCCTCCAGAAAATGTAGCCTTTGATGATTTCGGAGGATAAGATTGATAAAGTATATTTGAAAGCGATTCCATTCGGGAGTCGCTTTTTTTTTTCGCATCAAAACATCATTTTAGAATGAAACATTGGATAGCATTGGGCACGGTAAGCATTTCGCTTTTTTTCTTTTCATCATGTATGGATCAAGGAGAATCGAGTCAGGGAGAAGTTCCATCATCTCTATTTCAAGAAAAAACCATCACCGGAAATGCTCAAGGCACAAGCTATATGGTCAAGTATTTGAGCGACACCAGTGATTACAAAACTGAGATAGATAGCATTCTAGAAGCTTTTGATCAAGATCTCAGTACCTGGCTACCTAATTCTTTAATATCTCGACTTAACAGACACCAACGAACAGATACCGTATTCGCATTTGTTGACGAGAGCAAAAATTTTTCTGTTGTGTTCGACCTTTCCAAGGAGGTCTATGACATGACCTCTGGAGCTTTCGATCCAACCGTTTATCCCTTGGTAGAACTTTGGGGTTTTGGTCCTGAAGGCCCGAAGGCGAAAGATGAAAGCAAAATTGATTCAGCCCTAGCATTGGTAGGAATGAATTCAGCCAACATCGACATGATTGAGATGTACGAGGACGAGTATTTTTATAAGGAGACTCAAATTCGTAAAGGCAACCCAGGAGTCAAATTGGATTTCAATGCGATTGCACAAGGATACTCTGTGGACCTATTAGGAGAGTTTTTGGAATCGAAAGGGCTCAATAATTATATGATCGAATTGGGAGGTGAGGTGCTATGTAAAGGCGTGAATGCCGACGCAAAGCCATGGCGCATAGCCATCGATAAACCATTGAGTCCGGGAGAAGAAAGAGCATTCCAAGCCCTGTTAAACGTAGAAAATGAAGCCGTAGCCACATCGGGGTCTTATCGTAAGTTTTACGAAAAGGATGGGAAACGTTATAGTCATGCAATTGACCCTAAAACGGGGCATCCAGTGCAACATCAATTGTTGAGCGCGACCGTGATTGCGAAGACCTGTGCGATGGCTGATGCTTATGCTACCGCTTTTTTGGTCATGGGACCAGAAGCAGCGGTGCAATTTGTGGAAGAGCATCCTGAATTGGGACTGAAGATTTATTTCATTTTGGGGAAAGGTGAAGGGTTTGAGGTGTTGATGTCTGGAGAGCTAAAGGAGAAATTAATCGAGCTGTAAGGATTAATAGGCTTACGTCGCAAGATTGTCCTGTAGCTCAATAGGGACAGGGTTTTCGGGAGGC
>CAZYPV010000064.1:4659-19420 GCA_964649515.1 uncultured Comamonadaceae bacterium
ATCCCAATACCGACGCGGCTCTCACGATATCTCACACCCCCATATTCACCATCCAACACCAGAAATGAAGAAAGCAAATCCTTCAAAACGAATCACCACGACGATATTCTTTGTTCCCACTGTAGTTGTCCCTTGGCATCAAACACCTGAATAACACAAACTCTGTGCTCATTGTCGCCCTCAAAGCGCAAACAAGCATAATTCTGTGTACCGACAACTGTACCCGGCACTCGATACTTATTGGGTTCCTTACTATGGTCGTATGCTGTAGATGTCAATGGAGAAGCGGTTAAATCATACACTTGGTTGTCCCTACCCAAATCCATTCGACTTAGTTCAGTATGATGACGATCTCCCGACAAAAAAATAACTCCCCGAATATTCTCTTCCTTCAAACGTTTCAACACGTATTTCCGCTCCTTTGCGTATTGAGCATGGTTCTCATACTTAGCATAATTGCTCAAGAATTGTCCACCCGTGGCGACGATCTTGAATGGCGACTTGCTCAACTTCAAGGCTTCAATCAACCACTCAATTTGACCTTCACCCCAAATAACTGCCTCTTTTTCTTTATTGGTATGACTGCTCCGATAGTACCGATTGTCCAACAAAAAGAAATCAATGTCACCATATTGAAATTGAGTGGTGATGCCTCCATGCAAATCAGGTAAACCAAAAGATGGGTTTCCCCAAAACAGTTGAAATGCTTCCAAGGTCCAGTCTTTGTGGATATATGAACCATTGGAGTCGTTCGGACCAAAATCATGGTCGTCCCAAATGGCATAATGTGGACAAACCCTCAAAAATTCTTGCATTTCAGGAATACTCCTCGTGTGAGTGTAGCGGTGGTGAATGCTTGATGGAGATCCGAAATCGGGTTCCCGCAGATAGATGTTATCTCCAAGCCAAAGCATGAGGTCAGGCTTAGCTGCGGCCATGACTTGGAATATTTCCGGACTCTTTCCATAGGGCTTACCAGACCTGTCCCATTCAGTTTCATTGATAAAATTACAGGAGCCCGTCATCAAAGTGAAGTCGGGAGGGTGATTACCGTATTTTGCGGTGTATTTCCACTTGTCTTGCGTCACGAAGGTATAAGGCCCATGCATGCCTCCCTCAGAAAACTGGATGAAATATTCATAATCGGTTCCCCAATCCAATTCAACGAGTTCAAATTTTAAGGTGAAAGCGTGTTCTTGTGACGATGTTTGAAATGGTGTTTTCTCAAAACCAGATTCCCCATTCAAAGAGCGATAAGAGATAGCAACTTCGGCTTTTTCGTTAGTTTGAACCCATATTAAGGCTTCTCGCATTCCAATATGTCCGAGCATGGGACCAGACTGAATTTGAGCACTGAGAACGAGCTGAAATAGAAGTAGAGTTGTTGTGAAAAAGATGCTTTTCATGCTTGGCGATTATGTCTGCAATCTACTGAAAAGACCTTGGTATCCGGTGGGGATTGCCTTGATTTAAGAATTCGGTAAACAAAAAAGGGTACACCTTATTCGATGTACCCTCAATGCTGGATGATTTTGTCGTTACAGTAAGTCCAAACGGTCAATTTCCTTTTCTCTCGACTCAAGCTTAATGACGTAAGTCATGTCTTTCCATTGAAGTCGGATAGCGGTCCAAATCTCATTGCGTGTTGGCATTTCGAACTCAAAGGTTTTGTGATCATATCCGTCTGGATAAGTCTTGCGAATAGCTTCCGAAAGCTCGCTACTGATCTTGTCGTAAGAAACAATTAAATTTTTCATAGGGCAGAATGAATGGTGCGTTTATTCCCTCTTACTTCATTCTGCTACAGAAGGTTACATTACGACTTCTGGAAGCGAATAATTTGCTCAGTCACAGTGGTATTTCCGCATTTATCTTTGGCCGTCCAGATGCGTTTGAGCTGATGTTTCTCTTTTACTTCTTCCAAACTGATTTTCACTTCTTTTCCACTGTTGTCCTCTGCATTCATGCTCTCGGCTTCTGGAATGTCTTTTTCTGAAGCGACTTGCAAATCTCGAGGTGAAGTGGTGAATTGCGGACCATCGGTATCCACCAAGAGACAAAACTGTTCGGCATTAGCAGTGTTCCCGCATTCATCAGTGAAGGTGTAAGTAATGACTAAATTACCAAGACATCCTCCACTAAAGATCGCTTCGGTCTTGCTCATCTCAACTTCTCCACAGTCAGAATTTGCTTCAGGAGCGCGAAGTTGGTCGAGATCATTGACGTTGATTTTGATTTCTTTTTCATACGTGCCAAGGGTGATTTGAGCTTCCCCGATAAAGGGTATGAACATAATGGCCAGAAGGGCCAAGAATGAAGTTTTCATGTGCGTCTTTTTTCAGTTTAAAGCAAAGGTAATGCCATCTTCAGCAGCAAGCATCACAAAAGAATCAAACTTTTATTTCCAAAGATGCACTCCAATATTGATGTAAAAAGTTCTTGGGGCTGATGGGATGATTCCTGGTCCCGGATAGCCGGTTGCTCTTCGGGTGAAGTAGCGAGCGTCCAAAGCATTGTTACTTCCTCCTTCAATAAAGAAACGGTTCAAGTCAATACGCGCAGAAAGGTCATGAACCCAGTAAGCGGGTATTTCACCAACTACACCGTTCGGATCCCGTAGAAAACCTGCGTTACTAGCGTCGGTGTACTGCTCAGAGATGAAGGAGAATTGGTAGTTCAAACTGTATCTATTGTAACGAATACTGCTTCCGGTTTTTATATTCCATTCAGGAACAAACTCAAGTTGATTACCCGCAATAACGAGATCACTATTTCGGTCGTACTCTGCTTTGATCCAAGCCAAGTTCATAAATGCTTCCCACTCAAAATCACTTTCTTTTTGAACCAGAAAGGGGTGAAGGGCGATTTTAGCAAAGAATTCCAAACCAAAGATTTTTGCATCGCCGAGGTTTTGACGTACTTGGAAGGTTTCCGGACCAATAACAGGATTCACTTCAAGGACTTCGAGCTGATTACCTATTTTTTCTTGATAAGAGAGGTGAAAGGCCGATACGTCCAAAAACCATCTCTCGTTGCCCCCTCGCCATCCAAGATCAAGATTGTAGCCCCGTTCATCTTGGATGTCTTCGTCGACGAGCTGACGAGGATTCTCGATCCGGACGTCGGAAAAGTTGATGCCGCGATAGTTCTGACTAAAATTGGCGTAGAGTTCCTTTCGCTCTTTCCCTTTATAACTCAAGCCCAAGCCCATAAGAAAGAATCCACGACCCAAGCGGTCTTCTTCTTGGATGATTCTGGGGTAGGTGGGAAGGATGTTTCCTGCGCCATCGCGAACAATCAGCGCATATTGCCCTTTAGAGGCAGTGAGGAGGTGCTCGTAACGAAGACCAGGAGTGAGGCTGATTTGCTTGTTGAGTTGGATCAAACCTTCGGTGAAAAGAGCGATGTTTTCGTTGTTGAATCGGTAATCACTGCCTTGCTGAATGTCGCTTTGTACGTAGTTGAAACTGGGACCCGATCCATCGTCGGCCAAGGCTTGCTGACTCCGGTTATTCCCATTAAAATAACGAGCCCCAGCAAGAATGGTTTGTGGCAAATCGAGCCATTCAAAGCGGTGCTTCATGCGCATTTCAGTACCATAATTCTCAAAAGTTCCGCGTATAAGATCGCGTTCTTCGCCGGGATCAGTTCTTGAGATCAAGCCCAAAAAGCCCAAAGCTTCTCTTTTTGCAACTAATCCAAAGGGAATGAGGGAAAAACGGGTTCTAAAATTCGGCTCCCATTCGATCTTGGCAGAAAATAGATTCCAATTGACTTGAAACCAGTTACGATCGCGAAGTGAGATGCTGGGGTCGATTTGAAACTGTGTATCCGTCAATCCACCAGGTTGCTGAGAGAGGTAGTCCATGTGGGTGATTTCACCACTAAGGTTCCATTTCTCATGGGCTTGATAGCTCAATTGAAGATGAGCTGTTTTCGAGTCGAAGGCGCTGTTTTCTCGCCAACCATCTCCGCGTTTGTACTGAAAGAAGGCATTGTATTTCCATCTTCCCAGTGTTCCACCCACCGCGTTGAATGTGCTGAAGGTGTTAAAACTTGAAATGCTCTGTTCCGAAATGATCCCTACTTTCTTATCGCTGGCTTTTCGTAATCTGAAATCAACCATTCCCCCGAATTGTGGACCAAATTGAAGTGCTGCTGCTCCGCGTATTAGCGCAACTTTTTCAACGGCTTGAAGGGGAGGGGTGTAGTAACTTTCCGGGTAGCCATGCGGGTCGGCTGAGATGTCATAACCGTTTTGGCGGGTGTTGAAGTTCGATGTCCGGTTAGGATTCAAACCTCGTCCGCCGATGCCCAATTGTAAGCCTCCGTCGTCACTTTCCCAGATGTTGAGCCCTGGAACTTCAGCAAATACTTGTCGAGCATTGTTCAGCGCTAGATTGGATGATCTTTTTTGGGGGATGACCAAAGCTGTCTTTTTAGCGGCGTATAGCGTGAGGTCTTCAAGGGCGTTAAATCGTTCCATCAACTCTTCTTGATCACCAAAAACAATGATTTCATTGAACACCAAGGGTTGGAGTTGGTAAGTTTTCTCAAATGCTTGTCCGACTTCCTTTTTCAGATCGAAGTACTTTTTTTCATAGCCAAGGGCTGAAAGCGTTGCCGAATATTTTCCGGGAAGAAGCTCTCCTGAGATGACCCCAGATGCATTGCTCTGAAAAACCAAGGTGTCGTTCAGAACCAACAAAACACTTGGAAGTGGGGCTCCATTGTTTTCGTCCTGAACAAGCAATTGAAGCTCGTTTTGCGCGAAACATATCGAGGACAACATGATGAAAATCACCAAAAAACAAACGTTCATTCTACTCCCAATCATGCACCCAAGACCTATCTAAATAGGGATTTTTTAAGGAGAGCAAATCTACATCACTTTTCACAAAGGGCCGACTTCCCGATCCGTTTAATGTGACATAGGAATCGGCATATACGGCGATGGAATCCAAGCCTTTTTCACGATACATTTCTTCAATGAGCAGCGCGGTTTTGTAGATCATGTCTGGTTGAGTACTCATTTGTTTCTCTTGCAGTGGCGTCAAAAAGGTTTGATGATTGACAATGCTCTTTCGTTGTGTTTTGAGATCTTTTACGGTGAAGGTGATGCTTCCCGCTTTTTCCATGAGCATCACTCTCCAAGAGAATCGATAGCCTTGTTCTTTCCAAAAGAGTTTCGAAGGAAACAAAGTATAACGAAAGGGCAGCGCAAGTTGAATGATGCAATAAGCCATAAGGGCCGATAGTATCCATTTTTTGTTTTGCGTAGATCGAGCTTTGAGGCTACTGCGAGGAATTTTCCAAATGCTAAGGTGCCATTTCGGACTGAAGAAGATCAAGGTTAATCCAATCATGACCCAAGGGAAGACACCAATCTGAAAAAGGCACCATGTGAGGATGTGAAATACCAGCACGGCAATATAGGCCCAAGGTCGGCTTCGTTTCCACCACAATAGGAAGGGAATGAACAAATCGTAAAGGAGTCCGCACCAAGAAAAAACCAATGGAACCCAAGACCACTGAAATATTGGACCAATGATGGGCATGTTGGCACGAGCTGGAAGCCAGATGGACATGGGCATGGCTCTGAACATCCAGTCGGGGTTGATTTTTGCCACTCCAGCAAAGAAGTATACCACCGCCAATTGAAATTGGAAAATAAAGATGGTCCATTGCGGGACGCCTTGCCGACGAACGGAAGCATTGCGTACAACATCCACCGAATAAGCAGCATTCGCAGGAACAAAAATCATCCAAAATGCCACCAGACTCACAAAGTAATAATGGTTGAGATAAGTGGTGATGTCAATGAGTTCTACATAAGTGAAAAGCACAAAATAGAGGCACGTGCTCAAGCGATAAAAAGCACCAATCATGATGTTGAAGGCAGCGAGCCCCATCAAGCCAAAAACCACGTACATCCCTTTTCCGGGAAGAGCTTGGATGAAGTCGAGACCAAAAAACGGAAAGTGAACTTGAGGTTGAATGTACAATTCTTCAATCCAATCCATGGACCAAAAGCGAATCACCCCAAAAAGCATTAATGCGCCAAAAATCACCCGGAAAGTGACTAATGGCGCAATGGAAGTGGGCTGAAATAAGAATCGACTGATTTTTGCTTTGAGCATGGTCATTCAGAAGAACTTGCCTTCAAGTGTTTAATCTCCGTCGTTATCGCTAAAGGTAATGCTGATTCCTAGAGAAGAAGGCATGTCTGCTTTCAAAAGAGCAACATTACTCTGCAGTTGGTTATAAACTTGCTCCAGTTCTTGAGGATTGCTTTCAATGTACAATCTTAAATTACGAGGCAATTCGCTCAATGCTGCTTCGGAGGCTGAAAGTCGATTGTTGATCTCCTCTTCCAGTGCAACTTGCTCTGCTCCATATTTAGCGTCCACCTCACGAAGCGCATCCGCCAAGCCCATTGAATTGATTTCGGGAGAATCAAATCCGATGAAAGCTTCCTTCAAGGCCTTGATTTGTTCCAATGCGAGAACAGAGCTATAACCGCCATATCTCGCTTCTACGTGATCAGTCAGTGGGATGCCAAGAGTCAAGAGTCCTAGAGGTAAAGCCACTTTTTCGCGTTTCAATTGCTCGTAGCAGATCACATAATGGTTCACCAAAAGACTCATTCCACTTCCAGCCGCTGCTCCAGTATTTGCTCTGAATTCATCGGCGTAAGTGCTTGTCCATTCTTGATGAACATTTAGTGCTTTGTTGTAGATGTGTGTTGCGCATCCCACAATGCGGTCCAATAAAATAGAAGAGGAGGGGCCTTCCGTCATCTCAGCCAAAGCATTGTGACGGTGCAGCAAAAAATCCAAAGCTGCCAACCCAAGCTCATCAGGATTCTGTCCGTTCACTACTCCATTGTCAAGTTGATTTTGAATGGCCGTAGTATCAGCAGGGAAGGTGTTCACTTCGTTGAGGTTGAGGGCTTCTGCCGGACCAAAATTGTACATGCATATCCATTGATAGGCCTTGCGCGTTTCTTCCAATTCGATACGCGCCTGTTCCAAATTGGAGCTATTGGGTTCGTTACGAAGCGTTTCTACCGCTTGCTTGAGCAACTCACTTTGATCTTTGAACGAAGCGTATTGATCTGGGATGATGAGCGAATAATTACTCAAAACCGATTGAAAGCTAGTGTCGCTTGGCGATTCGAGTTCCTCTGGTTTCTTGCAGGAACTAGCCACGAGTGCGACGAAGAAGAAGAATCCTAATTTTTTGAGCATGATTTAGATGTTAGCGAGTTCCACCAAAGTGATTTCTGAGTTGTTGATCATAAACTCGATGCAGTTGTCGATATCTTCCACTGTAGTTTCATAGAAGTTATTTCCTAGAAAATTACGCGCATCCTCCAACTCTTCCACAGTCCAAGCATATCCTTGGTTGTGCAGCAAATTACCCATAAAGGCATAGGCCTCACTTAAGACATGGTTTTTGATGGCATAATCATCCATGTTCAACTTGGCAACTTTAAGGTAGTAAATGACCGTTCCAGCATTCACGCGGTGCCATTTCAATTTGATGTTGTCAACAGCATCGAACGCCTCTTGATTGAGTGCCGAGTTTGCCGTGATGGCTTCTCGAGCCGCAAAGAAATCATCAAAAATCGTATTTGTGTTTAAGGCCGCATCACGACGTTCGGAATACTTCCCATGGAACCGAGCCTCTCCAGAAGTTTCAGGAAAGTTGTTTGGAATACCGAAGTAGCCAAAAGCTTCATCAAATTTGTGTTCCATTTCACGGTAGTTTTTCCCATCAACAAGAACTGTATTATCATAGGTTTCATCCAATACATTTTGAAGATAGGTGTCGCAAGCTTGGAAGTAGAATACATCACCCATTAAACCTTTTTCAATCAATTGAATGTGCTCAAATCCGTTTTCGTCAAACAAATATTGCTTACTAGGATCGTTGATTCCTACTACAACACCTGCAACTCCGTTAGAACCGGGAGTAGTGCTTTGCGAAGCGGCTTCCAATTGATCCATGTATTGCTCATAGAGGCCTACGTTAGGAAGAAAACACTTGTTCTTCAATTCTTTTCCCGGAACATTGGCTTCTGCCGAAAAGAAATCACTTCCCGCTCCGTCGGCATTGCTGAACATTTCTTTCAGTTGTGCAGCACTAACACTTACGCCAGAAGTATTGGCCGTTTTCATGTAATTGGTCAGCTCTTCCAATTGGTTGAGTCTTGCCGTTTGTCCAGAATAATCTACCGTTGTAGCTCCATTTCGTTCGAAGCAATAATCCCCAGATTCACAAACGTCAGCGTTGATGGGGTTATCGATTAGATCATCTTCTTCTTGTTCTTTTTTACAAGAAGAAACCATTACGGCCAAAGCCAAAAGGAGAAGGAAGGGTATATTGTGATTACGCATCTTTGTTTAGAATTAATCTTAATAATGATGCAAATCTAGTTCTGAGGTAGAGGAGTGGCAATACCTAAAAAGTGGTATAATGATCCAGAAACCACTCTTGTTTATTTAGTGGTCTGGACATGAATACATTACAAAACAACTATTTTTCTAAGGCCACTGTTAACTTCACCGGTTGATGGTCTGAATAGCGAAATTGAAGATCTTGGGTCATCACCTCTATCACCTTCAGGTTGGGAGAAATCAAGTAGTGATCGATAACCGACGTATAGGATTTTTCCGGGTTATAGGGAGTGGTAAGTTTTCGATTGGTGGGGACGGAAGGATCAGCAACCCATTGCCATTCAGGATCTATTTGCTCATTCATCAACACGTACTCATTGTATTCGTTGGTGTTGGATAGGGGAGTATAGTTGGGCGGACACTGATTCCAATCTCCTCCAATGATGACATAGTTTCCCTTTTCATATTCCATTCTGGCATCTTCCATCAAAAGTTCAACTTCCTTCGCTACCAAAGTTCCGGAAGTATCGTAAGCCGAACAATGCGTATTGTAGATCAGCAAATGAGCTCCATTTTTGAGCGGCATACGTTCTTTTAAGTAGCAGCGATCGAGAAAGAAAACCCGTGTGGGCCAACTGAACTGACTCGGAAAAGCAATGCGTTGATGATCTTCCGTACGCCATTTGGTGAAGCTCGCCAGACCACTTACCACGCCTCCCATGGGCTCGAAAAGAGGCATCGGAACAAAATCAACATTGTAATTTACAGCAAAAGAATGAGCGTAATTCGGGAGCACCTCTTCAATGGCTTTTACATGGTCTACATGATGGCTTCTTTTGGCAGAAGAATCGACTTCTTGCAGGAGAAAAACATCCACGTCTGATTGGCTTTTGAGATGATCTTGGATGCCTTTCAAATTCTTGGCTACGATTTCTTCATCTTGAATTACCGTTTTACCTCCATCATAGAAAAAATCGGTTTCTGCACCCAAGCCAGTAAAACCGATGTTCCAAATGAGTACTGTAAGACTGTCGTCATTAAAAACAGGTAACCCGACCTTCCCAAGTTGTCGGAGAGAGCGTACTTCTTCGGGTTGAAAATCATTGACGGTGGCGTAAATCAATACCGTAGCCACGTACAAGCCGCCCAAAAGCGCAATGATTGCTAAGAATTTGAATGCTTTTTTCATTTCTTGGAATTGGTCTGTTCTAGTAACCACGCAATGACATCATCCATCACCGCATCCTTATTCAGTTCATTTAAGAGCTCATGCCTCGCATGGTCGTAGATCTTCTGATTTACATTTGACCTACCCGACGCCACGCTCTCCATTGTTTTCAAAGCCTCCTTTTTGAATCCAACCACGGGATCCATTTCTCCAGCCATCATCATCAAGGGTAAACTCGGATGCAAGCGGTGAACTTCCTTGTGAACCCTCTCTAAGCCACAAAGCAAATCATAGAAAAAACGATGTGTAAAACGTTGTCCACAATCGGGGTCATTTATATAAAGGTCCACTTCCTTTTGATCTCGACTCAACCAATCGAAAGCAGTACGATTGGGTTTAAACGCTTTATTAAAATCGGCAAACGTGAGAAGATTCATAATGGCACTTTCTTTTTTTGGACCGAAGATGGCACTCAAGCTGTACGAAAGCGCCTTGCCAATAGGAAGGAGAATTCCTGGATGATGCGCCAAAGCAGAAAGTACCAATCCATCACATTCCTCATTTAAATCAATGGCCGCACATGTTGCCAAAATGGCTCCCATGCTGTGTCCGAACAGCACTGTTTTGGTGTTCGGAAACTCTTTTCGAAGGACCAGGTGCGTTTCACAAACATCTTTCGTTGCTCGATCCCAGCCGTTCTTTTCGGCGAAAAAGCCTCGATGTCCGTTCAGCTCAGAAGTCTTTCCGTGTCCGCGATGATCATTAACCACTAGGCTAATTCCAGCTTCATGGCAACGTTCAGCAAAACGGGTATACCTCAAACCATGTTCAGCCATACCATGACATACATGAACAAGCAATTCTGCGCCATCGTAAATGGAGGAATGTGCAACAATGGTATGACCGTCAGATACCTGAAATTCTCGCCTTTTCATCATGCCGTGAAGATAGGAAGATTGGCTCATTATTGAGATATTTTCTTACTTTCGACCGATGGCAATGAATCGACACCAAGCCTGTGTATTATGTGGAGAAACAGCGTTTTTTCGCTTACCAAAGTATGCTAAAGATCACCTTGTGAGATGTAAGGGCTGCTCGATGATATTCTCGGAAATAATTCCCTCCAACGAAGAGCTCGCCCGCTTTTACAGTGAATACGGTGCATCGGGAACTCCATATTTTTCACCCATCACAGCCAAACGATATAAAGAACTGTTAAAGGAGTTTGAAGAGCAAACGGGAAAAGGTACAATCCATGATGCGGGATGTGGCTTTGGTTTTTTTCTAACTACAGCAAAAGCAGAAGGTTGGGCGGCCAGTGGTTCTGAATTGTCTGAACGAGCAGTGAAGGCTTGTAAAGAGAACAATTTAAACGTAACTCAAGGTGAACAGATTGAAGGGGATAACTTTGATGTTATTACCAGTTTCGAGGTCATTGAACATTTAAGAAACCCTAAGGAGTACCTTCAGATGATTTCCAATTCGCTCAAGGATCAGGGCTTGGTTTATATCACTACACCTAATTTCAATGGAATTAGCAGGTATTTTTTGGGAGCCAAGTATAACGTCATCAATTATCCAGAACACCTCTGTTACTTCACCCGAAAAACCTTGGATCGATTGCTCAGAGAGCAAGGGTTTAAGAAGATTTGGATTAAAACGGATGGAATCAGCATCGGTCGAATTACCACGAGCATCGGAACGAGCAATGAAGATCTTATTCGAGAAGCATCACCCGACGAAAAACTGCGAAAAGCGTTGGAGTCAGGAAGGCTGTTGGGTGTACTTAAAACCCTTGCCAACAAGGTGTTGAGTGTTTTTGGAATTGGGGTTTCGTTAAAAGCGCTGTACCGTAAAGAGGTCTAGTCTAAGTAATATTCTCCAACGAGGTAAGTTCTTGCTTTACCTATAAGCTCTACACGATTTCCCGCGATTTCACACTCAATTTGGCCGCCTCGCTTGCTCAGTTGTTGAGCTTTGAGTTTTTTCTTTCCTAATTTCTCAGACCAGTATAGCGCCAGTGTTGTATGAGCAGATCCAGTTACGGGATCCTCATTGATTCCCGATTGCGGGGCAAAGAAACGAGAAACGAAATCGGACTCACTCCCAGGAGCAGTAACAATGACTCCCCGAACATCCAATCTTTTTAGTCGGTGAAAGTCTGGAGTGATGTTCAAAACATCTTCTTTATTCTCATAGATACACAACAAATCATACTTACCCCGATAAATTTCTAGAGGTTCCAAACCGATGCTGTAAGCCAGCTCGTGTGTATCGTCTTTGTAATCGAAGAGCTCATCGGTTGGAAAGGACATGGAAATATGTTCTCCATTTCTTTTTACCAGCAATTCACCACTGTTCGAAAAAAAACGGATTTCATCTTGTGAGTAATCCAAGTGATTCCACAAAACATGAGCAGTAGCCAAAGTCGCGTGTCCGCAAAGATCCACCTCCGTCGTCGGAGTGAACCATCTCAAGCGATATCCATCGTGTTCTCGCATAAAGAAGGCAGTTTCCGACAAGTTATTCTCGCGGGCGATGTGTTGTAATATGCTATCGTCTGGCCAAGTATTCAGTGGACATACTGCAGCTGGATTTCCTTTGAAAAGGTCTGAAGTGAAAGCATCAACTTGGAATAACTGTGGCATAAGTGGAATTCTTTTCGGTAAAATTACAATCTTTTCTACGCTCGAGAGGCTTCTAAAGCACCTAAAAGTTACTTTTTCTTCCATCGAAATTGTGCCCAGAGTTTGTGTTGTTCATTTGTGAGAAAACTCCAGCAAAGCAACCTACTTTTTTTCTGACCGTGTTTCATCTCAATCACTCTAGCTTGGACATTCTCTAAGGATTTAAGGTAGTTGGAGAGTTCTAGAAGGTGTTCTTTTCGGGAAACTAGGGAAGTAAACCACATGACCTGATGTTTGAAATCCACGCTTTCCTGTATGTATTTTTTGATGAAAATGACTTCCCCGCCCGGCGTCCACAACTCGCTATCTGTACCCCTAAAGTTACTTTGCTCATTGTTCAAGCCCATTTTATTGCGCCGCGTTTGGTTGGCTTGTTCAGCTGCCTGCTTGCTTCGGAAAAAAGGAGGATTACAAATGGTCAAATCAAGTTTTTCATCAGCGCGAATGACGTTCGTCAAAATGCAGTGACTTTTTTTCTGATGAATTAGAGTAATGCTCTCCATTGCTTCCGCCCCTTGATTCTTCAGAATGATTTTAGCATTGGTGAGAGCATCAAGGGAAGTTTCACTGGCCAGTGCTGACCATTTATATATGGAGTTAGCCAAAATAGGGTAGACCAATCCTGCACCCGTTCCCACGTCCAAGATCCTCACTTCAGCCCCAGAAGGAATTCGCTTATTATTGCTTTCGCTCAATAAATCAGCCACATGATGGATGTAATCTTCTCTCCCGGGTATTGGCGGAATGAGATGCTTTTGGGGCATGCTCCAATCTGTCCAATTTGACCTCAGCAGTAAAAGCGCCTTATTGAGCTCGTAGACACCTTGGGGATTGGAGAAGTCGATACTTTGTTTCTGAGATTTGGCCTTCACTACAAATGGGGATAAGGCTGGATTCAGTTTAATCAGTTTTGGGAAAGGATAATCTTTCTTGAAGAAGTTTCTGTCGTGCATCGGGGCAAAGCTATTAAATCAAAACTCCTTGTAACAAAACGGAACCACAAATTCATGGGTTCCGTTTTGGGTGTGCGTTTTTGTCAATCTTCAAAAAAACAAAAACGATTCACTTCTTGTGATGATTCATCAATTTACAACAATTATTGGATGATTACTAGTTCAATATGTGATTTTAGGGGTGTGAACCTTGTTCACGGTTCTTAGAGTTTGGTTGAGTTGTTAGAGTGGAGAATTATATATTTTGGCGTTAATTAAATGGTGTGAAAGCATTGATCGGCTTAGGTCGCAAGAACGTCCGAAAAGGCAGCCAGGGCAGGCGGATCATAGCCTTCAAACAATTCAAAAAGGCATAAGAACCAAACACTTTTTTCATTTTTCTGAAGTTATATTCGACGCAGTAATAGTAAAGATGCTTGGTTGAAATGATTTTGTGGGTTGATTGAATCCAATCTATCAGATCAAAACGATAAGAAATGACATCGGGAGATGTTCCGCTAGCTAAGTGGATCCGATTTTTCCATTCATCTTTTGCAGTAGCGTTACTGCATAGTATATCCTGACGTTCTTTTTCACTGTAGCATGGCGGCACTGTATGAAAATGAGTCAAATTAGAAAAAATAGGAAAGGGTGAGTAGCGATAGGTATTTAACCTCACATTTGCATTTAGTACTAACCCAACAATAGGCGTATTCAATTGGGATACTGATAAATGAGAAAGAAGTTGACCACCCATAGTCATCCTGAGACTTCGGTTTTCAAACTTGGACATGGCTTGCTGAACCTTACGTTTGAAAAACCAACTTGTTTCGTGAGAAATTCCAAAAATTCGGGATAAACCGCGGGAGGAAGAACACTCGTAATTGATAGTTAAACGATGTACCATTTGAAAGGCTTTCAAGAGCGGGAATTTGATTTTGTGAAAGAGAGTTCTCGCCGTAGCTGATTCATCATACCCACATCTTGTGCATCTTTTGTGGTGCCATTTTTTACCTGAACAGTATTTCTGATGCTCACATTTTCTGCAACGGAAGCCATTGCCCCATTTAACCTCGATAAGGAAAAGATAACAGTCTGTATCAGTGAGAAATAAATCCTTGAAATCCAGTTTTTCACGAAGCTGAATCATGTCTAAATTTTTCTAGACAAGATACCTGAACTTGTTCATTTTTAGTGATTCAAATATAAATTGAGCGTAGTCATTCACAAACTTGTTCTGGACATTCGGAGGATGATCGTCCTGAAAGGAGGTTGGTTCTCTTCAAGAACTGTGGAGCGATGTTATTTCGTCTAGGATTTGGTGAGACTGAGGCCTTGAGCTTACGAATGTTTGAGGTTAATGACTTGAAGTTCCTCTGAAACCTTGATCAATCCTGTACTAAAGAGGAATCTTGCGACGTAAGCCGATCAATGGTTTAGCAACCTGATAGAATCCGACTTGAATAAGCTTCCATCTTTCTGAAACCTCCATCAATCGATGGTTTAAGAGCAATCTTGCGACGTAAGCCGATTAATGATTTAGCAATCTGGTAGAATCCGACATGAAACAGC
>CAZYPV010000065.1:0-11396 GCA_964649515.1 uncultured Comamonadaceae bacterium
TGACTTACGTCGCCCAAACAAAAATCCGAGAAACAAACTTGGACTTTCACACAAGATTTAAGAATTCTACCATCCCTCCTTTCAAACACCTCAATCCCTACTCAAGCACCAATTTGCCTGCATACCTCCCGTTGAAACGTAAAAAGTAAATGCCTCTGGAAAACGAGCTCAATTCAATGCTTTGTTTCCCCGTTTGAAGGTTGAACTTGCCAACACACTCCCCCAAAGCATTACATACTTCCAATTCACCAGCGTTCAACAAATCCACAAACACTTTACCATGGGTAGGGTTTGGGTAAACATTCGCGATGCTTGAATTGATTTCTGAGACATTGGGAATAATTACCCCAAAATCAGCTCCATTTGAAAATATAGGCTCTTCATCACAAACTGGGAAGTTAGACAACCTCCAGTAATAGATGCCTTCCAAAAAGCTGTTCGGAGATGTAAACGGACTTGATGTTACTTCGAAGCTAAAAATGATGTTGTCAAAAGTCGGACTATCCGAAACTTCCAAAAGCAGGGGAGCTCCATTAAAATCATCCGTCCATTCAAATACGGGAAAATTATCCGTGATTGAGCCGTCGTTAGGCGCATCAGCCGTGATCATAGGCAAGGCTTCTTCCGTAATTGTAAAACTGGCATCAAATACTTCATCTGCCCCATTGATGCTTACGACAATTTGAAAACTGTATGATCCTGGAGACAATTGATCCAAACCATTTAAAGTTATGGCTGTGGCTCCTACCCCCGAGTACGCATCAAAACCAGCAAATACTCCTGCTGGAAGATCATTGGTATTGAACACAACTTCTCCTTCGTCGCCAGCTGTGTACACTTCGAAAACCACACTATCCACTCCATCAGCAACGGTTTTCATCGCTTCAGCTGAAATGGTTTTGGGTTGAAGTACAAGAAAATCACCATACATGTTGGTCATGACTACCGTACCACTTGAAAAATAGGGGTAATTCGACCAAGTTCCACTAAACAAAGCATCATCGTCTTCTGGCGTGCAATCAAAAAAGCCTATTTCATTGAGTTCTCCTTCAGCCGCTCTAGAACTGTTCAAAATACGCAATCCCGATCGGTAATTGCTCTGAAATATCTGATTCCACTTCACGTACATGTTGTGATCAATCGAAGTACTGGTTCCTGAATACGTTCCTATCAATTCTGGTGCATCAAGGTCGGTCACATCCCAAATAAATGTGGTTGTCGTGCTCACGAGCCCATTCATTTCATCCAACTCATCATTCACAAAGAAATATTGATGGTCTTCACTTAGCCATCCTTGATGTGTATAGGCACTATTGGGGTAAGGTGAAACAGAAATGGTTTGGCAATCTTCTTTGTCGGTAACATTAGCAATGGTTACTGCATCTTCGTTACAGTTGAATGCAATTTCTTGTCCGCAATAGTCCGAATCTGGACCGTTGTAAATCACAACTTGAGCGTCATGAGTATAACCATCTTCGGCATACGCCCCAGCAATGACAGGATTCAGTGGGTCTTGAATATTGACGATGTGTAACCCTCCCATAAATGTATCGGTTCCAACACCATAAGCAAATCCAGTTTCTTCATTGATCACGATGTTGTGTGCATTTCCAAAACTGGGATAATGAGCGTCAGCTTCAAAGGCCACTGGAGGGTTTTCAATGGTCAACAATTGGGACAAATCAAAGATCTGCATGCCGTGACCTGGAGCTTCACTGACGATAAATGCATAATCATTATAAACCTTAGCGTCTCTCCATAGACTGTTGATTGTATGCGTTGGTAAATCTCCTAAATACACAGGATTCACAGGGTCGGTTACTTCAACAAAGGCTGTTCCGTTCGACTTGCAAACAATGGCGAATTCCCGACCAGTACTTGAGGTCCATCCCCAAATATCGGCCTGATTTTGAGCTCCACCAATCTCTTCCGTCGTAAGGCTTGACATGAGGTCCACCCGATCGCAAGGATACGGTCCGGCCATACCATCCACACAAGGAGTTTGGGCAAAAGAGGTAAGGAAAAGTAAGTTTAAAGTGAGTGTGAAATAGAGTTTCTTCATAGTGTTTACCAGTTCTCTGAACGTTTTTCAAGATCATCAAGGCTGATCCATTCTCCGTTATCTAAATTTGTTAGGGATTGATGAATGCAGCGAACAAATTCACTTTTGATGATCGGCATTCCTTTGGGGTTGAGCCCGATAATTTTTGAACGGCTTTTTTTGTCGTAATCAATTTCAGCCAATTTCAACTCGAGCATTTGAATCGCATCAGCATCAGACTCTGCTACTACTGCTGCAATGATGTTCAACTTTCGTTCTTCCAGGTTCATGGCGGAAAGGTACAGTAAGTTTTTAAAAGAACGCGATCAAAAGTTGACCGTAAATTCAATTTCTAAAGCCCTTATTTGAGCATGTTTTTGCAAAAATTCTGTTGGAAAAAGATCCGCAAATAAAAAAGGGAGACCATCGCCTCCCCTTTTCACTTATTCATTTTCAATTTATTTCGAAAGAAAACTATAGTTCTCTCCGTAATAAAGCATTTGTTTCGTGAAATCTTTTGGATAACGTAGTTCGATATCAATCACGGTGCCTGACTCATCCATTTGTGGAACGAGCACCGGATTGATGAATCCGCCGTAAGGAGCACTGTTCAATTTTTCAGCACGATCCAATACTTCTTGATGAATTTCAGGATCTACCTTTACTCCATAATTCTCAACCAAAGCTTTGGCAGCTTCGTAGTCGCCCTGCGATTTGATGCGTTGTACTTCGCGCAACAATTCACCAAAGAGGGTTCGAAGTGCCTCATAGTCTTTGATGTCATAAAAGTGCTTTCCGTCTCGAATGACTTCTTCGATCACTCCGTTTTCAGCACCTTTTTCGAAGACCCAATGTGCAACCCAAGCACGGTTTCTCATGTGTGCTTCTTCGATATCAGCTCCCATCTCAAGACGACGCAATTGCACCATCATTCCGTTACGGATGTAGCTGTCGTATTCGGCCATACCCACTTCGAGGCTTTCCATCAAACCGAGCTCAACCATTTTCGGGTCCATCAAATAGTACAAGGCAACAAGATCTGCCCTTCCTTCTTCTAGCGTTGAAGCGTATTCTTGCACTGTTTCTTTCGGAGTACCTACTCCGTCTTCAAGCTTTCCTGAAGCATGACCAATTACTTCGTGCATGGCGGTATGCAATTTTCCTGCAAGTGCACTGTGCTTGATGGCTCTTTGGATTTCTTCTTCGTCATGACAAAACTCTTCCAAAGATCCTGTTCCACTGGCTTTGTCGTAAGCAGAAACGATGTTTCCTAAACTCACCGACTTCGAGCCGTGCTGAACGCGAATCCAGTTGGCATTGGGCAAATTCACGCCAATTGGAGTTGATGGAGAAGCATCCCCTGCCTCACCAACAACATTAACCACATTGTAGGTAATGCCTTTTACTTCTTCTTTTTTGTGTTCAGGAGCCACGGGAGATTCATCCTCGAACCACTGCGCATTGTTCATCAATACTTTCATGCGGTCTGATGCTTCAAAATCCTTGATTTGAATGATGGTTTCATATGAACCTGTATACCCGAGTGGATCGTTGTATACTTCAACAAAACCGTTGATGTAATCGATATCTCCCTCGGTTGTGTTCACCCAATTGATGTTGTAGATGTCCCACTTTCTGAGGTCGCCAGTTTTATAAAACTCAATGAGGTTTCTGAAAGCGGCAGCTTGTTTTTCGTTCTCAGCTACTTTTTCGGCTTTTTCCAACCAATACACGACTTTTTCCAATGCCTCACCATAGAGTCCACCTACTTTATACACTTCTTCCACTACCTCACCGTTTTCATTCTTCGCCAAACGTGAGTTCAAACCGTAAGAGATCGCAGCACGATCGTTTGGATCAATGATGCTTTTGAAATACGCTTTGGCTTCTTCAGTGGTAACGTCAGGTGCATAAAAGTTCACAGCAGATCCTTCTACTAAGCCCAAACTTGCATCTTGATTTACCTTTTTCGCGTCAACACTGGGGTCAAAAATCACGGCAATCAATTCATCGCTGATTTCTTCATTCACCATTTCAACGCATTTCATGAACCACTCTTGATCAAATTCTGGAGTGAATTTCACGTTGGAATAGTGATGATGGATTCCGTTGCTGAACCAAAAACGCTTCAGATAGGTTTCGAATGCTTTGAAATTCTCACTGGTTCTCTCTCCTTCGTAGTTGACATAGATGTTTTCAAACAATCCGCGAAGTTCGAGGTTATGACGGTAGTTCTGGTCGTACATGATATCACGCCCAGCAAGTCCTGCTTGTGTTAAGTAGTACACCAATTCTTTTTGTTTGGTGCTTAACGAGTCGAATCCAGGAACTTGGTAACGCACGATCTTGATGTCGGCAAATTGTTCTGTTTGCCATTGGAAATTGTCTTCCAACTTTACAGAACTTTCTTTAACAGGTTCTTTAACCTCTGTTTTGGTTGGACCATCACAAGCCACTAACCAAAGCGTGCATGCCGCGAGGGCAATGCTAGATAATTTGAGTTTCATTCAATGCAAATTTTTAGAGCCCTAAAGTAGCAATTTCCAAGAAACTCGACACGGCTTCTTATCGCGCCAATTCGGGGTAACGGTCTTTCACATGCTGCGCTATGGGAATGGCCTTTCCATCTTCATCAATCCGCACAAAAACGATGCTTGTAGAGCACACTACTTTTTCTTCATGAGTATAAACGTTGAACTTTCGCGCCTCTATTTTGATTTCAACCGTAGTGTTTCCGAAGTTCGATATTTCGCCATAGATCTTGATTAAGTTGTTCTCCTTCACGGGTTGCTTGAAGAGCACTTCGGCCATTTTTAAGGTAACCATGTTGGGGCTGTAGCACACTTCATTCACGAAACACACGGCTACTTCATCAATCCAACTGAGCATTGTCCCACCAAAGAGGTTGTTGTGCACTCCCAAGTCTTGTTTCTTGCAAACTTTAGTTCCTAATAAATCCATGGTTGAATAACTTTCTACAAAGGTAGGTACTTGAGCAATGAATCTTCCCAATGAGGAGTTTATATTTGCAGAGAAATGAGCCCGATTTGAAAAAACTCGCCCTCCTACTTTTAAAAACCTTTATTGGTCCGTTCATCGTTACCTTTCTCATTGCTTTGTTCATTTTGGACATGCAATTTTTGTGGGTGTATGTGGATGAGTTGATGGGCAAAGGTTTGGAGAACAGGGTGATTTTGGAGTTGATGATTTATGCATCAGCACGCCTTGTTAATATGGCCCTTCCTTTGGCGATTTTGATGTCGAGCATTATGACCATGGGGGCTCTTGCAGAACATTATGAGCTCACGGCAATGAAGAGTGCGGGAGTAAGTTTGTACAAAATCCTTCGTCCGCTCGCCATTTCCATCGTAATCATCGGTGTTGCGGCTTTTTACTTCTCCAATAATGTGTGGCCCATTGCCAATTTGAAGTTCAGAACATTGCTTTATTCCGTTTCCCAGCAACGTCCTTCCCTCAATTTGGATGAGGCTTCCTTTTATAATGGTATTGAAGGATTCAGCATTCGGGTTGGGAAGAAAAACCAAGAGACAGGAGAACTTTCAGACGTACTGATTTACGATCACCGAGATGCGAGCATTGGATCAAAGACGGTGATTCGAGCGAAACGTGGAACCATGAAGCAAACCGATGATCAACGTTTTCTATTGCTGACTTTGTACGATGGTTATAGTTTCGACGAGCAAAAAGAGGAGCGCAAAAAGCGGAGCGATCGTCGGTTCCCCCACATCAACAATCAATTTGAAGAACAGATCCTCACGATCGACTTAAGTTCTTTGGACTTCAATAAGGCCGATGAAGATCTATTCAAAAAGGCTTATGAGATGATGACCATCAAGCAAATTGACGTTGCGGTGGACAGTTTGGTGATCAACGTGGATCAACGTATTGAAGATCTCCAACGTTTCGGAGCGAGGAATGTTTATTTGATTCGAGATACTTTGGATGTAGCACCTGTCAATGAAGCCTTGCAAGATAGCTCGGCGACGATTCAAGTGGGAAAACAATTCTACTTCAATCGCTTTGGTTTTGCTCAACAAAAAAGAGCCTATGAGGTGGCCAAAGATATTTGTAGGTCCGGACAGCGGAACATTGAAAACGTCATGCAGGATGTCCGTGCACGCGAAAAACTCATCGATAAGCATCTCATAGAGTGGCATCGCAAATTCTTTCTGGCCTTCAGTTGTGTTGTACTTTTCTTCATCGGTGCGCCACTTGGAGCCATTATCCGAAAAGGAGGAATGGGCTTACCTACGGTTTGGGCCATCGCGATGTTCTTGATCTTCTACGTGCTCACCATCGTGGGAGAGCGAATGGTTCGTTCAGGAGTGTTGGAACCTTGGCAAGGGATGTGGATTTCCTCCTTGGTGCTCACTCCTTTGGCCATCTTTCTCACGACCAAAGCGGCCAACGATTCTCCAATAATGGAGGCCGATACCTATCGAAGAATATTTAGAAAAATCTTCAAATCCAAGACTCATGAAGATCCTACAGCTTTGTCATAAACCACCAGCCCCACCAAAAGATGGAGGTTGCATTGCGATGAACAACATCACCGCTGGTTTGATGCAAGCCGGGCATGAAGTACGATTACTCACCATTTATACCCATAAGCACGATCTCGAATTGGATAAGTTGAGTCAAGAGTACATTGATCGAACAAAAATTCAGGGCATTCATGTCGACACCCGGGTGAATCTTGTTGACGCTTTTTCCTCACTAATCACCCAAGACTCTTACAATATCTCCCGGTTTTTCTCTGCAGATTTTGACATCAAATTAAGCCAACTACTCACCCAAGAGAACTTCGACATCGTACATTTGGAAAGTCTTTTCATGACGCCGTACATCGCTACGATTCGAAGATTCTCCGATGCGAAAGTTGTTTTGCGGTCGCACAATTTAGAGTACATCATTTGGGAACGTGTGGCCCAAGGCACGAAGAATCCTGCTAAAAGAGCCTATCTAAAATACTTGTCAAAAAAGTTGAAAGAGTACGAATTGGATGTGATCACTCAAATGGATGGCATCGCCAGTATTTCGAAAGAAGACGCAGATAACTATCGCTCTTTGGGGCTGAAGAAACCTTTGGTGAATATTCCTTTTGGGATTGATTTGGAAAAATACCAAGCGAGTGAAAGCGCCCCCGAAGTGGCCTTGTTTCATTTGGGGGCGATGGATTGGCGGCCGAACATCGAAGGAGTGCTTTGGTTTTTGGACGAAGTGTGGCCAAGGGTTCATGCAGCTCACCCCAAATTGAAGTTTTATCTTGCGGGCCGACACATGCCGAAGGAGCTCACTGAAAGTACTTACCCCAATGTGGAAGTGCTTGGTGAGGTACCCAGTGCAATTGATTTCATGAACTCAAAACAAATCATGGTGGTTCCTTTGCTTTCTGCGGGAGGAATTCGGGTGAAAATCATCGAAGGAATGGCCTTGAAAAAGAATGTGATATCCACCCCAATTGGCGCAGAGGGAATTAACGCGGAAAATCAACGCGATTTGCACCTGGCTGAGAGTCCGGACGACTTCGTCAAAGCCATTAACCAATTGCTCCAAAACCCCGAAGCCGCCAAAGCGCAGGGAACTTCCGCTCGTAAAATTGTTGAGGAATGCTTTGATAACCGCGTACTAACTCAAGAACTTGTTGACTTTTACAAGGACCTCCTTTCATGAAAATATTTGTTCTTGTATCCAGAGTGCCTTATCCGCTTGAGAAGGGAGATAAACTTCGAGCCTATCACCAAGTGCGCCAACTCTCCAAGCACCACGAAGTACATCTTTGCTGTTTGGCAGAAGTAGAGCCGCATCCAGAAGCAGTTTCGGCCTTGGAGAAAATTGCCCACAAAGTGAGCATTGTTCCTCTCAAAAAATCGCTCATTTACCTCCGTTTGTTTCGAGCATTGTTTTCTGACAAACCCTTTCAGGTACATTATTTCCTACAAGAACAAGCAAAAGCTAAAATAGACGCTCTCATCAAAGAATGTGCTCCAGACCATATTTATTGCCAGCTCATCCGCACCGCAGAGTACGTCAACATGAATTTCGATGCTCCTAAAACCATCGATTACATGGATACCTTTAGCATTGGTGCAGAGCGAAGAAAGCAGAATGCACCTTTTTGGATGAAACCACTTTTGGGCATTGAAGCTCAGCGCCTTACCCGGTATGAAAACTTGAGTTTTGAGTTTTTTGATCACCATACCATTATTTCACAGCAAGACCAACAGCTCTTCTATCATCCCAAACGTTCTCTGATTGATGTGGTACCCAACGGTGTTGACACCCAATTTTTCAATGCCGAAAGCGACGATCTAAAAGGGTTTTCAAAAAGAGAAGGATCACTGCTTTTCACCGGAAACATGTCGTATCCCCCCAATGTCGATTGTGCAAAATTCTTGGTGCGAGAAGTCCTTCCACTCGTGCAAAAACGCTTTCCCTCCACCACCTTGATGCTCGCGGGAGCAAATCCTCACCAACAAGTCAAGGAACTGGCATCGGAAAACGTCCAAGTCAGTGGCTGGATCGATGATATTCGGAGCGCTTATGCTCAAGCCGAAATATTTGTAGCCCCTATGCGAATTGGTACCGGACTCCAAAACAAGTTGTTGGAAGCCATGAGCATGGAACTTCCTTCCATCACTTCTACGCTTGCTAACAATGCCTTAGGTGCTCAGAACGATCAAGAAATTCTCATCGCCAATTCCGCTCAAGAGGTGAGTGAGCAAATCATCCGATTGATGGAGGATAAGGCTTTGAGCGAAAGGTTAAGCGCTCAAGGGAGGCAATTTGTGCTTGAAAAGTATACTTGGGAAAGCTCGGGAACAAAACTGAGCAAAATCATGAGCAAAAACCACCAATAATCCACGAAAGGTCGCTATTTTCGTAGAAAACCTCGCAGATATGGAAAAGCACATCATGGGAATTCCCAGCGTCGATTTGGCCGATTTTCTAAGTGGAGATGAGCAAAGAAAGGCCCACTTTGTCGAACAACTCGGTAAAGCATATACTGGAATTGGCTTTGTGGCCTTGAAGAATCATTTACTTAGTGATGAACTGGTTGAAGATTTGTACCGCGAAGTTCAAGCTTTCTTTAGTTTGGATGAAGCGACAAAAAAAGCTTACGAAATTCCCGGGTTAGCTGGTCAGCGAGGATATGTTTCTTTTGGAAAAGAGCATGCCAAAGACAGTAATGCCGGAGACTTGAAGGAATTTTGGCACTTCGGTCAGGAAGTTGAAGACAACGACCCCATCAAAAGCGAATACCCTGAAAACGTGATCGTAAGTGAACTTCCCCGATTCAATGAAGTGGGCATGAAAGCTTATCAACGACTAGAGGATACAGGGAGAGAAGTACTTCGTGCCATTGCGCTTTTCCTCGGTTTGGATGAGCACTATTTTGACCCGAAAATCAAGCACGGAAACAGCATTTTACGTCCGATTCACTACCCTCCCATCACCTCAGAGCCCAAATCGGCCGTGCGCGCTGGTCAGCATGAAGACATCAATCTCATCACCTTGTTGATTGGTGCGTCTGCTGACGGACTTGAAGTACTGAACAAGCAAAACGAATGGGTGGC
This sequence comes from uncultured Comamonadaceae bacterium, assembly GCA_964649515.1. Classification (GTDB taxonomy): domain Bacteria; phylum Bacteroidota; class Bacteroidia; order Flavobacteriales_D; family Sanyastnellaceae; genus CALKGK01. Next base: position 9,640 of record CAZYPV010000065.1, read on the forward strand.
CGTAACCGCTTTGCCCGACCATATTGTGGTCAATGTTGGGGATATGTTGCAGCGTCTGACCAACAACAAGTTGAAATCAACAACCCACAGAGTGGTAAATCCCCCCCGAGAGAAATGGGGAACGAGTCGGTTTTCCATTCCTTTCTTCCTGCACCCTCGTTCAGAAATGCGCTTGGATTGCCTTCCTTCCTGTGTTGAGGAAGGGAAATCACCTGACTTTGAGCCCATCAGCGCAGGAAAATATTTGGAAGAGCGCTTGATTGAAATTGGACTTTTGAAAAAGTAGATGAAGCTACGTATTCGAGGAAATAGTGTGCGACTCCGATTGAGTCAGTCAGAAGTAGAACTTGTTGCCTTAGGAGCTGAGGTTAAAGAGTATGTACATTTTGCCGAAAACCAGTTTGGATACGCCTTGCGACAAGAGTCCATTGACAATATCGAAGCTCGTTATGAAAACAACTCCATTATCATTGTTCTTCCCTCTGAACGTGCCAAAGAATGGGCAAAAGGCGAGGAAGTGGGCATATCCGCTGAAGTAGGTCAGCTGCAGCTCTTAATTGAGAAAGACTTTCAATGCTTGATTTCAAGGGGCGATGAAGATAAAGACGCTTTTCCCAATCCGCTCGCGAAATAATGCTTAAAGATCAATACGGAAGAACCATTGATTACGTGCGATGGTCGGTAACCGACCGTTGCAACCTCCGCTGTACCTATTGCATGCCCGAAGAAAACATGCAATTCGTGGATCGCAAAGACCTGCTCTCTTTTGAAGAAATGGAGCAGATGCTTCGGGTTTTTGAAAGTGTGGGCATCCGAAAAATCCGATTTACCGGAGGAGAACCCTTTATGCGAAAAGACATCATGCATTTTTTCGAACGTGTGGCCCAATCAGCAAGCGTTCAAGAATGGCATTTAACAAGTAACGGAACCCTTCTTCGTCAGCACCTCAAAACCCTCAAAACCCTCGGTATATCGGGCATTAACATCAGTTTGGACACCCTTTCAGCTCAACGTTTTGAAAAAATGACCAAACGCAATCAATTTCATGAAGTCGAAAGGTGCATTCATGAAATCATTGAATTAGGCATCCCTTTAAAAATCAACACCGTAGTTCAAGCAAATGCCAATTTTGATGAACTTAAAAACCTCGCCCTTCTATCCAAAACGCAGCCCTTGGATGTTCGATTCATTGAATACATGCCTTTCAATGGAAATGCTGCCACAAGAAGAGATTTCGTTAGCGCAAAAGACATCTTGGTTGAGCTGAAAAAACATTTCGAATTACGGCCAATAGAACAAACACATGGAGCAACTTCACAGGATTACTTAGTGGAAGGATTCTCAGGCAAAATAGGCATCATTGCAGCCCATACCCGCTCCTTTTGTGGAAGCTGTAACCGACTTCGGATTAGTGCAAAAGGAAACACTCAAACCTGCCTTTATGGTGTTGAAAATCAATCTTTAGGAAAGCTTATCAAAACAAAAGCATCAGATCAAGAATTGATTGAAATGCTGCACGATCTCATCACGAAAAAACCTCAAAACGGATTCGAAGCAGAAGCCGAAATGTTGCGCCTGACGGGAGAACATAAAAGCATGTCTGCCATCGGAGGATAAGCCCAAGTTATGATCTCATTTCAAGACGCACAGCACATCCTTTCTCAATACCTTTTCCCCATCAGCACGGAAGAGGTACCTTTTACGCAATCGAAAGGACGGATTTTGGCTGAAGAAATAAGGAATGACCGACCTTCCCC
>CAZYPV010000065.1:11496-19205 GCA_964649515.1 uncultured Comamonadaceae bacterium
GGGCAGAACATTCATCAAAAGGGAAGTGATTGCGACATCGATGCCCTGCTCCTATCTCCCGGTAAACAGATAAAAAGCGCCGATCTGGCTGTCTTTGCGACCCTTGGAAAAACGAAAGTGCGGGTACGCCGATTACCTCAAGTGGGTATCGTTTCGACTGGCGATGAGCTCGTTGAGGTCGATCAACAACCCGCTGCACATCAAATTCGGAAGTCCAATCCACATTATCTGGAATCGCTTTGTGCCCACCATGGAATTCAATGTCAACATTTGCACCTTCCAGACCATCAAGCAAGCATGATAGAGAAACTTCACTCCTTTGCCCAAGAGTGCGACGTACTCCTCATCAGCGGCGGAGTGAGCATGGGAGAAAAAGATTATGTGGCCGAAAGTCTGCAAAATTTGGGCGTGAAAATCCACTTTCACAAAGTAGCTCAGCGGCCGGGGAAGCCTTTGCTTTTTGGTAGTAGGGATGATCTTTTTGTTTTTGGTCTGCCCGGAAACCCCATCTCTGTGACGGCCACTTCTGCTGTGCATTTCGTTCATTGGTTAACATTGAGCGGACTCATTGCCCCAACGCAGTTAGAAGCCGTATTGAGCGCAGACATCCAATTTGATCGTCCGCTCACCTATCTCCTACCTGTATCCACGCGAATAATTGCGGGAGTGATGAATGCCGTACCCGTTAACTTTAATGGCTCGGGGGATGTGCTATCTTTGTCTAAAATTGATGGATTTCTTCAATTGGACGCCGAACAATCACACTTTTTGAAAGGAAACCTATACCCATATCATCCTTGCACATGAGCGAAAAACTAAGCCACATCAAAGATGGCGCTGCTCACATGGTTAATGTAGAGCACAAAACAGACTCACTTCGAACAGCCAAAGCGAAAGTTCAAGTGATCTTTGATGAAGAAATGTGGAAGAAGCTGAAAGAAAGCAACTTCGACCACGGAAAAGGGAGCATCGTTCAAACCGCAACACTAGCGGGTATTATGGGAGCGAAAAAGACCAGTGATCTCATCCCTTTGTGCCACCCCCTCGCCATCAACCATTGTGGCCTCACCTTCACCGAATTGCCTCTCGGATGGAAAATAGAAAGTGAAGTACGAATTACCGGAAAAACAGGGGTTGAAATGGAAGCACTTACTGCGGTGAGTGTTGCAGCCCTCACGGTATATGATATGTGTAAAGCGCTCGGACACCACATTGAAATTACGGGGCTTCATTTAGTGAGTAAAACTGGAGGAAAATCAGACTATGCACGTTAAACATCCTAAACTTGAACGCAACGGCATTGGAGAATTTGGGAGAAATGAAATCGCCGTCTTTGGGGCTCCATGTGGTGAAATTAGGAACTTTGCACTTCAGCTCGCCGAACATTTTTCTGAAAATTTTCTTTGCAGCTATGTCGATTTCGACCACGATTATTTGGACCCTCCTTTTCCTAGTTCGAAACGACCAAAATACTTCCATTTCCTGCTCCAAGATCAGGCCACAACTTGGATGCTTCAGTCTGAAAAAACAAATCAAGATTTCCAGCACAAGCAATTCCTCAAAAAAACCGATTTGGCCATCATCAACGCGAATCATCCATGGCCTGAAGGAAAAGGGAGTCGGTTGAAGCTATTGCTCTACAGCACTCAAAAATGGAAGCGTTTAAAGGAGAAAAAAACGGTGCTTAACGGAATTGATTTGGTGCTGTTCTCCGATGAAAAACCTGTGGATTTCGACGAATACGTTTCGCCCAAAATTCCTCAATTCACCCTTGACAATTCTGAGGCATGGCAACGGTTTCTAGATGAGATTATTCGCCCACCAGAGCTCCACGCCCTTCTTCTTTCTGGCGGGGAGAGCAGCAGAATGGGAAGCGATAAGGGCAGCCTAGATTACCACGGAAAGCCCCAACGTCAACACCTTCAGCAGTTGTTAGAAAAGCATTGCGTTGAAGTGCATCATTCGGTGCGCGATGCGAGTTCATACCCGGATTTAAAATGCATTGAAGACCGATTTTTAGGAATGGGTCCGTTTGGTGCCATCGCTTCTGGTTTTCTTCACAACCCCAACAGGGCTTACCTCGTCCTTGCTTGTGATTTACCCTTTGTGGATGATGCGCTCATCGAAGAATTGATCGCAAATCGTTCGCCGAAACACATCGCCACTGCTTTTCACAACCCTGAAACACAGTGGCCCGATCCCCTTTGCACCATTTGGGAACCCAAAAGTTATTTTGAACTGTTGGATTTTTTGGCTCTTGGGTACTCTTGTCCGCGCAAAGTGCTCATCAATGCTGACACCAAAGTAATACAAACGGAACGTCACGAACAGCTTCGCAATGCCAATAGTCCGGAAGACTACAAGCAAATGAAAAAAGAGTTAGAAGCAAGAGAAAAAGGTGAGTAAACAACGAATTATTCTTCTAGAAGTTCGGAGATTCTGGGTGGTTCATTAATCATAAACTGACATCAAGGATGCGCAGAAATCCAAACGAATCCATCGCTATACACCTCTTTTTTCCAAATGGGGACTGTTTTTTTGAGCTCATCAATTAAAAACCGACAAGCCTCAAACGCCTCATCTCGGTGAACGCTCGCAACGAGAATGAGCACAGCTGTCTCTCCCAGCTCAACCCTTCCTTCTCGGTGCACCATCAGCGCCTTGTTGATGTGGAATTTCTCAGCAGCCCGATCAAGCAAGCGCTGCATTTCTAGTAAAGCCATACGGTGATAGGCTTCAAACTCAAGAAACTCCACTGCTTTACCTTTATTGTGTGAACGCACAGTTCCATCAAAGGCCACATGAGCTCCACAGTCCAATTGCTTGAACGATGCAGCGTATTCTTCAATTTGAATGGGTTCTTTCTGTATGTGTACTTGTCCTCTCATCCTCCAGCCACTGGCGGAATCAATACCACCTCTACTCCATCGATTAATAGAAAATCATCCGCTTGGTATTCGTCATTCACCGCGAACTTCAAAGAGACCAGTTCTTTAAACTCAGGATAGCGGCTGAATAGATGGTCGCGCAAATCGCCTAAACTTCTTTCGTTCCCATCAATACGGATGCTTGACACGCGATCACCAATGATGTCTTTTGCAATTCCGAAAGCCACTATTTTTAACTCCATAATTCTGTCAAAACCGTCATAATATTGCCAACGAAGAGACGAAGTCCGATCAACCCCACTAAAATCGCAGTGAGCAGCTTAATCCAAGTTCGTCCTTTCCCTTTGATCGTCCATAAATTCCCAATCATCCCTCCTAAAAATACAGCAATAAACAAAGGCCAAGCCTCATAAGCCAAAAATGAGAACGAATGATTGAGATAGAACCCCAAAGCCCCAGCCAGTGCATTAACAAAGATAAAATTAGAAGAAATGGCCGCTACCTTTTCTGCCGACAAATCGTTGCTCGAATGCAACAAGGGAGCTAAAAAAATACCACCTCCTATTCCCACCATTCCGCTAAGAAAACCAATACCTCCACCCGTAATCAGCTGAACCCATTTCTTATTGAAAACACCCCAAGACTTGCGCTGGTACGCCCCAAACATCATCCAAAAAGCCGCAAGAACCAGCACCAAACCGAGGAAGGCCAAATAAAAACCCTGAGATAAGATCACCGTCCCCCCGAGAAAAGCCAAGGGCACCGACAGCAGGAAATACGGCCATACCTCACGCCACGTAATCCATGATTTACGAAAAAAGCGAAGGTTGGACTGACCCGTAACGATCATGTTGCAGATGTAAGCAACCGTGCGCATGAATCCACCATCCACCAGACTAGTGCTCAACAAAGCCAAGTAGGTTGACCCACCTCCAAATCCAGCGGAAGAATAAATCATCGCTGTAAAGAAGAACAAGAAAAGGAGTCCGGTTTCATACATATCGCGAAGATAGGCAAAGCACTCATGGACGAGAAAGGCACGGGCGGTATTAAAAAAACCAAAATCCTTCAGAATGCACGACCAATTAAAAACGCTCTTGTACCTTTGCTCAAAATTTCAGCATGAAGATCGAACAAATTTACACCGGTTGTTTATCACAAGGAGCTTATTACATTGAATCTGAGGGAGAAGCAGCCATCATTGACCCATTGCGAGATGCATCCACTTATCTTCAGAAAGCATCCAAAGAAAATGCGGGGATCAAGTACATCTTCGAGACGCATTTTCATGCTGACTTTGTTTCTGGTCACATTGATCTCGCCAAAAAAACAGGCGCCACCATCGTCTTTGGTCCGGGTGCCGACACCAGTTACACCATTCACGAAGCCCACGACGGTGAAGTGTTTCAACTCGGGAAAGTGAGCATTGAAGTGCTTCATACCCCGGGACACACCTTGGAGAGTTCCTGTTATCTTCTTCGTGATGAAAAAGGCAATCCGCATGCTTTGTTTTCAGGTGATACTCTATTTATTGGGGATGTGGGAAGACCTGATCTTGCGCAAAAAGGATTGGAAATTACCACAGAAGATCTTGCTGGAATGTTGTACGATTCCCTTCGAAATAAAATCATGCCTTTAAACGATGATTTGCTCATCTACCCCGCTCATGGTGCGGGCTCTGCTTGTGGAAAGAACATGAGTAAGGAAACTTGGGACACTTTGGGCAATCAGAAGAAAAGCAACTACGCTCTCGCTGAAGACTTGAGCAAAACCGACTTCATCAAAGAACTCACCACAGGAATACAGGCTCCTCCTTATTATTTTGGTGAAAATGTTCGAATGAACAAAAGTGGCTACGAATCTTTAGACAGTATTTTGGAGTCTGGCACCCTCGCTTTGGACCTGGACGCTTTTGAAAGCATTGCTGAGCATCATCGCGCCCTCATTTTGGACACCAGGCATCAAAGTCAGTTCATCAAAGAACACATTCCAGGATCTATCTTTATTGGTATCGACGGAGGTTTTGCACCTTGGGTAGGCGCCTTGATTAAAGACATACATCAGCCCATACTATTGATCTTGGAAGACGGACGAGAAAAGGAAGTGGTAACACGCTTGTCTCGTGTAGGTTACGATAATACCTTGGGCTATTTGAAAGGAGGACTCGCCACTTGGAAGGCAGCTGGAAAAGAAACCGACCACATTGAACAAGTAGCCGCAAGTTATTTGGAAGAACACTCCAACTTGAGCATCATCGACGTTAGAAAACCCGGGGAATACGAAGCAGAGCATCTAACATGTGCCGAAAGTAGACCTTTGGACTTCATCAATGAACAGCAGGCGGAATTTGACGAACAGCAGAAGCATTATGTTCATTGTGCAGGTGGCTATCGGAGTGTGATTTACATTTCGATCATGAAAGCTCGAGGGGTTCATCACTTGGTTGATGTTGCGGGAGGATATAAAGACATTAAAGCCACTACCTTAGAAAGAAGCAGTTTTGCTTGTCCGAATTCCTAAAACAGACAAAAGCGGGATCTGCATGTGCAATGGTCACCCAACTGAAACAAGCGCCACCTTCCCTTACCGGTAAATTGAGCCTTTTCGTGCTCAACCTGTCCATGTCCGATAGTGATGTGCAAACGCGCTCGTTCTAAGTTGTAATCATTCACATAGCTCACTGTCTTTTGGGAACATTTTTCTGCGAAATGCTTTTGGTGTGCCGCACGTTCACCCTTCTTTTCCCAGGGCCTCGAATGGGATAAGTACTTTTCTTTGATCGATTTTTCACAGGCCTCACTCAAATTCCAATGAGCCAAAAACCCTCCGCTCTGAGTTTGGTGGTTGACGAATTCCGACAATTCGATGCGTTCCTGTCGTTGAGCAAGGATAAAATTCTGCAATCCTTCGAGTTCAGACCTCTCAACAACACCCATCCAAACTGAAATATGAGGAATCAAGTCATCCTCGAATTGAATTCCACCCGCTGAGCAATGGGTCAGCGAACGATTGAGATCGATCACTTTTTCCTGAAGTGCTTCATCGGGGATAAGAACAAGGTCTACGGCGAGGAGTTGGCTCATGCGTCCATTATATTACCAGCAAAAGATAGCAGGGATTTGAAAAATTGACAGCGCAAAAATGCTGTTTTTTCAGGTTGAAAAGTCAATATGACACAAATCATCAAAACATGGCCTTTGGCAAAGCATTTGATCTTCTGGGAAGTGTACTTAACTTTTTTTAAGTTGAGAGCGGTCAACAAAGCGCACCTTGTGGCGTTAAATTTGATAATTAGTGAATAAAAAACAAGCAATGAAAAAAGTAATCGGACTTCTATTTGTGGCAATGGTTGGAGGAATTTCAGCTATGATTGGCTACAAAGCTTTGGAAAAACCAACTGAAGCTCAAGAAATTATTCAAACTCAGGCGGTACGATACGTGAATTCTCCAGCAATGGAAGGATCACCGTTGGATTTCACAATTGCCGCAGAACGAACAGTCAATGCTGTGGTTCACGTAAAAACAGAAAGCAAGGTCACCCCATATTCCAACCCCTGGATGGACTTCTTTGGTTACAATAGTGGTCCGCAAATCCAACGCGGCTCTGGGTCGGGAGTCATCGTCGAAAATGATGGCTACATCGTCACCAACAACCACGTTATTGAAGGAGCGCAAAGCATTACTGTTAGCCTTAATAACAACAAAACCTTTACTGCAGAAGTGATTGGTGCAGACCCTGCAACCGACATTGCCTTGCTCAAAATTGATGAGAAAGGACTTCCTTTTGTGAACTACGGTAATAGTGACGCCCTTCAAATTGGAGAATGGGTGCTTGCTGTTGGAAATCCCTTTGATCTCACAAGTACCGTTACCGCAGGGATTGTATCGGCCAAAGCAAGAAACATCAACCTCTTGCGCCAAGATTCTAACCGTGACATCTTCCCCATCGAATCTTTCATTCAAACCGATGCCGCAGTCAATCCTGGCAACAGTGGAGGAGCGCTAGTGAATACCCGTGGCGAATTGGTTGGAATCAACACCGCCATTGCCTCGAGAACTGGAAGTTACGCTGGATATTCTTTTGCTGTACCAGCGAGCATCGTGAGAAAAGTGGCTGAAGATTTAAAATCTTACGGAATGGTACAGCGCGCCTTCATTGGTGTTCAGATCAGTGATGTTAACCAAGAGCTCGCCGATGAAATTGGTTTGAAAGAAGTGCAAGGCGTGTATGTCGCTGGAGTTGTTGATGACGGAGCCGCCGACGAAGCCGGAATTGAGAAAGGAGATGTCATTGTACAAGTTGGCGATCGGACCGTAGCCAATGTACCCCAACTCCAAGAAGCTGTGGGAAGATACCGCCCCGGTGATGAGGTAAATGTGAAGGTACTTCGCGATAATAAAGAACAGCGCTTCACGATGGTCTTGAAAAACCAGCAAGGGAACACGGACATCATTGAGCGAAGCGATGAGAGTACAGCACTTTTGGGCGGAGAACTGGCATCCATCAGCGTTGAAACCAGCAGATCATTGGGTGTACACGGCGGTGTTCAGGTGAAAACCTTGAGTGACGGGGTACTACTCGACGCAGGAATTAAACCGGGCTTCATCATTTTGAAATTGGATGGTCAGAAAGTCTATGACGCAGAAGGTTTACGAGATCTCTTGAAAGAAAAAAGCGGAGGAGTTCTGATCGAGGGAATTTATCCGAATGGGAAGAGAGCCTATTATGGATTAGGACTGTAAAGAGGATTGTGATTAGTGGAGGCGAGGCTTTTAGGGTCTCGCCTTTTTTGTTTTTGATATTGATCGGCTTAAGTCGCA
>CAZYPV010000066.1:0-18129 GCA_964649515.1 uncultured Comamonadaceae bacterium
AGCGATGCGAATTGAATAAAAACAGCCCACGGTTTCAACCGTGGGGTCTCGATTCAGATTGAGCGCAGCGATGCGAATTGAATAAAAACAGCCCACGGTTTCAACCGCGGGCCTCGAATAAATATAATAACCAACCGTTTCAACGGTTTTAAATCATCCAATCATGTCACATTCCTTCAACAAAATTTGGGTACATGCAGTTTGGTCCACAAAGGAAAGAAAACCATTGATTCATGAAGGGGTAGAACACGTGATTCATGAGATCATTTCAAATCAAATTCGCAGTTTAGGGTGTGAGCCGAAGATTGTTAACGGAATGCCGGATCACATTCATTGTTTGTTCTTATTAAATGCTCAAAAGTCCATTGCAGAGGTAATCAAACAAATTAAGGGAGGCTGCTCTTATTATGTCAATCAAAACGATATCATTTCTGATAAATTTTCATGGCAAACAGGTTATGCAGCATTTTCCGTTTCTGAATCTGCAGCATCGAGAGTTTATGATTACATCAAAAATCAAAAAATACATCATCGGGGTAAATCGGGGCTCGAGGAGTATAACGCTTTTTTGAAATTATTTGGATTTTAGATGAAAGTCATCAAGGTATATGGATGATTTCAATTCAGCATTTCGATTCGCTTCTGGATTCTTTCACGATTGATGGACGTTGATGTAAATGGATGAATCCATTTAGGTGATTGTTCGCGTTTCTCGATTCCCACGGTTGAAGCCGTGAGCAATTCTGCCCATCGATCCATGAGGTATCAAAACGACAATTACCCTTTTCGCTCTTCCATCCTCAATAATACCCGCTCAAACAACACCACAAAAAGAACACCCAAGGCTACTTTCAACAATAACCCGGGAGCGAGGCGTTCGAATATGGTACCGAGGGAATTGCTGAGCGGACTAATTCCGTTTTGCCACAGGAGTCCCAATCCAAGGATAATAATATGCCCCAGTATGAGCGCAATGAGGGCGGTAATGGATGAGCGGGTTGTAAGGGTTTCAGCCACAAAACCTACAATCAAACTCGCTGCCAGAAAACCGTAAAGATAGCCGGCATAGAGTCCGGTAAACTTCTCCCAGCCACTGGTGTAGTTAGCAAAAACGGGCATGCCAATTCCACCTAAAATAAGGTAGACCAGAACACTCAATGCGCCAATTCTCCAACCAAAAATAAGTGCCGGGAGCAACACCATAAGACTTTGTAAGGTCACGGGAATGCCTTGTGACGGTTCAAAATTGATGGGAGAAACGATGCTCGTTATGGCCGCCGAGATCAGTACTTTGATGGCTGCATCAACATACTTTTCTGGGGTGAAGGAAATGCGTTCGTTGTACATCTTATGGACGAATGAAATAGCGCAGACCTTCCATCAATTCGAAGAAGTTATTGCTTTGATCAACATCCGCCATCAATCCGCTAGGGTCAATTTGAATGCTTGCGATTTCTTCCACAGCAAAAGGCAAATCAAGTGCATACTCAGGGTGGGTCCAAGGCCAATCTGCAGCGAGGTTATTTGAAGTGTATTCATAAGGACTCAGATCCTTGCTTCCACGCATCATGCGAAGTGGGATGCTGTAGAAGTGTTCTTCTCCATTTTTCAAACTCACCAGAACGTCAATGGGCATGGGCATGTTTCCAATGCGCTCCAAAGTGAGTTCAGTGCTGTTCTTTTCCCCTTTGATGCCTTTGATGCCATAATCAATGGTGTGGATGCTGTTCATGAAGTACTGGAAGTACCAATCAAGCTCCAAGCCCGATTCCATTTCCATGATGCGTTTGAAATCGGTGGGGTTGGGGTGCTTGAATTTCCATGTATCAAAATAACGCAACATGGCGGCATTTCGAGCATCTTCTCCAATGATGTAAGCCAATTGTGCAAGGAGCACTTCGCCTTTACTGTAGGCAGCAGAACCGTAAGCGCGATTGGTTTGGTAGTGGTCGGCATGAGTGATGAGTGCATTCTCATTTCCATCGGCCACCAGTCGAAAATAGCCTTGATACGCGTAATGATGCGGCCCCATTCCTCCTTCAAACAATTGATCCATTACAACACTTGTAGCAAAAGAAGTAAACCCTTCGTCCATCCACTCATACAAGCTCTCGTTACTTGCTAATACTCCTTGAAACCAGCTGTGCGCGGCTTCGTGAACACTTACACCTACCAAACTACGAAGGTTTCTTTTTCCAGTGATGAGGGTGGCCATGGGATACTCCATCCCTCCATCTCCTCCTTGGATGATGGTGTATTGTGGGTAGGGGTAGTCGCCAAAGTGCTCGTTCAATAGGGCAAAGGCTTCATCCACAAAGCGAGGCAATTCGTCCCAATTTGCATTGAATTCAGGGTCGTCTTGATGTAAGAAATGAAACGTAATACCGCTTTCGCTTTTCAATTGGGTATGCTGATAATCGGGGTCAGCGGCCCAAGCAAAGTCGTGCACGTTTTCGGCTTCCCACTGCCAGGTTTGTTCTCCGCCTACTTTTTGCTCTACCGGACCATCACTGTAACCATGGCCAATTTCATTCCCGTTTTTCAAAATTCCGGTTCCGCCCATGAGGTATTCAGAAGGCAAGGTAATGTTCACCTTAAAATCGCCCCAAACCCCGTGGAATTCCCTTCCAATGTAAGGGTTTGCGTGCCATCCTTCGTAATCATATTCGCACATTTTAGGGTACCACTGCGTCATGGAAAACTCAATTCCCTCGGCGTTGTTCCATCCAGAACGACGAATTTGCAGCGGCACTTGGGCATCCCACACCATTTCAAAAAGCACGGTTTGGCCGGGTTCGATAGCTTCAGGAAGTCCTACTTCAAGAATGGTCCCCACGGTTTCGAAATCCACTTTTTTGCCGTTCATGCTCAAGCGTTTCACTTTGATCCATCCTTGTTCTTCTTCACTCAAATTAGCGATTCGGTCTCCTACTCGAGGATCGGGGTCTGCAATGGTTCTCGAACGAACGTCCATCATACTTCCCGGTTGAAAAGCATTAAAAAAGAGGTGGTAAAATACCTTGTCGAGGCGCTCGGGAGAATTGTTCGTGTAGCTCAATTTCTGTCGGCCTTCATATTGATGCTTTTGAACATCCATTTTGATGTCCATTTCATAACTCACCTTTTGTTGCCAGCGCGCTTGCTGAGCGTGAACGGTGATGCTGAGAAAAAGAAGGGCATTGAGAAGAAATAGTGCTGCTTTCATAAATTCTTTGAATGAGAGGGTAAAAATAGGGATTCGAGGGACCTTAGAAAAATCAGGTGCTGCTAACTCCTGCGATGAGGAAATCTCGAACCGGTGCAGCGGCTCTCCAGGAGGCCAGTACGATGTCCAAAAGCTTCTCAGAAGTCACGGTTTTCGGGTCCATTTCCTCCATGTAAAAGAAATCTTTATTGGCAATAAGTGGAGTGCTTTCCATGTGGCCTTTGAATTCCTTTGGAAGGATTTTGTTCTTTTCTCCCATGATTTCGCCATAATGCTTCACAAAATCAGCGTCTTCAATGGCTTTTTGCAATGCCTTTGGGTTTTTACTGATGTAATCCCTCAAAAAGTAAAGCTCTTCTTTATCAACACCATACAATCCTCCTCCAATAGTGAGCGATGCTGCAGAGAAGTTGATGTACAAGCCAGGGTAATTCCGGTTTTTCTTTCCACCGGGGGCAATCACCGCCGAAACGTGGGTTTGATAAGGTGTTTTGTCTTTTGAAAAGCGCACGTCTCGGTTGATGCGAAACATGGCGTGTTTGGTTTCAATGTTGAGCGCAGGGTTTTCTTTAGCGAGTTCGGCGATGAGGGTTTTTAGAAAATGCTTGAAGGGCTCGCGAACTTCTGTTTCGTATCGTTTTCGGTTTTCATCAAACCATTCTTTGTTGTTGTTGGCGGCAAGTTCTTTGAAGAAGGCAATGAAGTCTGAACGAAAGTAAGTCATGGCAGCGTATTTGGTTTTCTTTTTTCGGGTTGATGAGGTACGGTTTAAGGCTAAGGATTGGTTTCTGGTGTGGAGGTGATTTCCTCAGGTACTATTTCATCGAATACAAGGTCTTGAGGGGGTATGGAATATACCCTGGCTTCTTCCAATGGATTGATGGGGTTGAGAAAGTGAAGGAGTCGGTCCAATAGTCCAGGCTGAAAGGTAGCCATGTATCGAATGTTGGGCATGAGTTCTTTCACATTATCTACCCGTTCATCGATTCCTTTACTTCCGTAAAAAACGATGTAGTTGGGACGCCTTACCAAGGTGCAAGAAGTAACTTGATGTTTGAGCACGTCGTTGTTTGCGTGAGAGTAGTGATTGTGGTAGGCCGTCCAAACACCGGTATAATGCTGTGGCGACATGATCTGATCTTGAGCTCCAGCGCTGATAAAATTATTGAGGTTGCCCTGCTCATAAAGAAAATACATGCTTTCTACTCTTGATTTTTTGGTGTAGCTGAAGGTGAGAACGAGCATGCCTAAAATATTCACCACCCAGAAAAAGGCCCAAAGTCCAGACAACAGTTTAGCGTGAGAACACCAGTATTTTGACTCCAATACAAAACGTTTCCAGCCATAAGCACCTACCGCAATAAGCAGGGGTAGAGCGGGAAGAATGAAGCGTTCTTGTTTATTGGGATAGAACGAGTGAAAGATCAGAAAGGCAAGTACGGGTAGAACAAGCAGCATTTGCTTTCTCCATTCCCGTAAAAAACCAAAAACGAGCATGATGCTTAAAGGAGGAACCAAAAAACCGAGAATGGTGAGGATGTACTGGTACCACGGACCTTGGGGATATCCCGCCACATTGTTTGGGTCGCTATTATATTCCATATAGACCTGAAGCTGCTTGAAAGGCTCACCCCAGATGAAATAGTCGGGAAGCTGGCCCAAGGAGAAAAAAAACAAGGAGCTGAAACCCAATACAATTGCACCTTTTAGCTGTTTTTGAAGAAGAAGGACGATCCCTAAACCTATTCCGAACACACCGCATTGGTAGCGCAAGGTTGTGGCAATGCCAATTCCAATTCCCGCGATAAAATAATGCAAGAGTTTGGTAGATCCTTGATGTTTCAGCAAGAGGTAAAAACTCCACATCAGCGGGGGAATACACACCATTTCAACCAGATTTCGCACCGAAAAATTGGGCATGAAGGCCAGAAGTCCCAAAACAAGACCTACCGTTCGAGGGACGTGTTTCATTCTTTCGTCATTCTTGCTCAATAATTCAGCAATACGAAATCCAAAAAAGACAATGAAAAGGGAATACAAGGCGTGAAAGAAACGAATGAGGTACATCTGCATTTTCGGATCTTCAAAGCCAATGGCATGAAAGGTCTTTAAAACCAGGTATTGACTACCAACGTAAGCAAAGTTAAATGGGTGTTCCTGACCACCTTCGGGGATGTTCCAAGGCAGCCAATTGTTATAGTCTTCCCCCACCGCCCAGCTCGAAGCTGCTTCAATCACCAAAAAGTGATCATCGTGCATCAAGTAGCCTTGAGCAAAGAGCACTGCACACATGCGCATGACCAAAGCGATGAGTAAAACACTACCCAAAGGATAGCGTTCCCAATACATGCCCAGTTGATTCATGCCGCAAAGATGAACAATTTAATTCAAGAATGAGATTCAAAAACCGACCTGATGGCTCCACCAGTTTCTTAAAACATGCAAACTCCATAGTGCACTGCTCCAGCGTTTGTTTCCCGCTTCATAGGCTTTGATGCTCTTCATGATGGCCTTAGAATCGAGCTGGAGTGCTCGGCAGAAATCAGGTTCAGCGCAGAGGTGTAATTTTTCACGAAGAACGCCTCCCAACAGTTGGTCTAAGGGTACTTCAAAGCCGCGTTTTGGTCGATGAAGTACTTCTTTAGGGAGATGACGCTGAGCGAGTTCCCGAAGGATGAGTTTTCCCTGTTTTCGGCCGAATTTTAAATCGGGTTGAAGTTGATTGGCAATTTTAATCACTTCGAGATCGAGGAAAGGAACCCGCACTTCCAAACCCCATTGCATGCTCAAAAGATCCACCTTCGTGAGCATGTCGCCACAAAGCACGTGTTGCTGATCATTGTACAATACTTCTTGAAGCTCATTCTCGCAATCCAAAGTGTAAAATTCTGGAGAAAAGGTATGTTTCGTCCAAGCTTGAATATCCTCTTCCAAGGCAAAGCTGCGCAAAAGTTGGTAGCGATCTTCTTTGCTCAATTTGAGTGCAGTTTGAAACTTTTGTGCTTTTCGAAGGGCATTGAACACCCGAGAGTTGCGATTGCCCATGGGAAAAAATTGGCTGAGAAACGCTGCACTTTTGAGCGCCATTCCGGGGCTCAGGGCCAAAAGGTGTCCGCGATGCTTCTCGTATCCAGCAAACAATTCATCCGCACCATCTCCGCTAAGCACAACACTTACTTCTTGTTTCACTTTACTCGAAAGCAGGTCCATGAGCAGGGCCGACGAATCACCGAATGGCATACCGAGCGTTTTGCCAAAGTTCAATGCTTTTTCTTCCAACTCATTTTGGGAAAGGATGAAGGTGTGGTGATCCGTACCAAGGACTTTTGCGGTCTGCTCAGCAGCGGCACTTTCATCGAAGAATGTGGCATCTCCAAAGCCGAGGGTGTAGGTTTTTAGTTTGGAATCAACTTGTTTAGCAATGGCTGCGATGAGTGAAGAGTCTAGACCGCCACTGAGGAAAGAACCCAGTTGAACGTCTGAAATCATTCGCTTTTCCACGGCATTGAACAGCGCTTGTTCGAGTTGGTCAATGCTTGATTTCGGTTTTCCTTTTGTGAGGGAAAAACTTTCTGCCAAATGAAAGTGCTTTTTGATGTTGTACGCACCGCATTCATGTTCGAGCAGGGTTCCTGGAGGCAAGGAATGGCTGTGCTCGATGCATCCGTTCTCGCCGTTGTAAGAGAAGCGAAGATATTCATGAATTCCAACTTTGGAGGCTCGGGGTGCATGATCCAAAAAGGGGAGGAGTCCCTTCAATTCGGAGCTGAAAAAGATGCTTCCTTGAGGGGTCACCGAATACCAAAGGGGCTTGATTCCCATGGGGTCCCGAGCGAGAAGGAGTTTTTTATTGCTGAAGTGATAATAAGCAATGGCATAACACCCTTCCAGTTTGTGAAGAAATTCTTTTCCGAAGAGCTTGATTCCTTCGGCCAGAACTTCAGTGTCTCCTTGGGTTCGAAAAGAGCAGCCTTGCGCAAGAAGTTCTTCTCGAAGCTGCTTGAAGTTATAGATCTCCCCGTTGAAGAGGAGAACGGCACTTTGATCGGAGGTTAAAAAGGGTTGATTGCTCCTTTGATCGAGGTCGATGACAGCCAAACGAGCGTGGGCAAAATGATTATTGTCCCTGGAAAGAGTTCCTTGTGCATCAGGACCGCGATGGGCAATGTTTTGAATGGACCTTGTTAACTGCTCGAGGGCTTGATTTTTCGAGCAGGAAGCGTGGATAATTCCGCTAAAGCCACACACGAGAACTTAGGCTTTGAATCCAGCTCCCCAGGATCCAGAGAGGTCTTTGTGGAGTCCGATCATCTTAACACAAGCTACTGCGGCTTCGGTGCCTTTGTTGCCGTGTTCACCACCAGAACGAGCTCTGGATTGTTCAATGTTGTCGTCAGTCAAGACACAAAAAATCACGGGCTTTTGGAATTTGAGTCCGACATCTTTAATGCCTTGTGCAGCGGCTTGGCAAACAAAATCGAAATGGGCCGTCTCTCCTCGAATGACTGATCCGATGGCAATCACACCATCTACCCGCTCATAATCCAAACAAAGGGCTGCAGCTAAGGGAAGCTCATACGTTCCGGGTACGTGCTTTACGATGATGTTCTGCTCGTCCATTTTGGCTTCTCGAAGCACATCCAAGGCGCCTTTCAGCAAACCATTGGTGATTTCACCGTTCCACTCAGAAACAACGATCGCCACTCGTTTTCCAGTCATGCTGGGCAGCGAAGTGGCGTCGTATTCACTTAAATTTTTGTTGATGGTTGCCATATAGCGGAGTTTATTCTATGACAACTCGGCTTTAAGCATGGCGAGGTATTTCTTCGCATCGTTGCTCTGTTGAGCTGTCGGATATTTGTCAGTAATGGCCTCAAACAATTCTTTTGCAGCGGCTTTGTTCCCCAATTCCATATTGGCTACTGCTGCTTTATACATGTAGATGGGCGCTGTAAATGCGGCACCGTTGCTACCTTTTGCTTTGTTCGCTGCTTTGGTGAGGAAGGTCAAACCTTGAGCAACATCACCCATTTCAACGTAGCAGTCCCCGATGTTTCCTGTGGCGAGAACGCTGATTACATCATCATCAAAATTGGCTTGTTGGAAATGCTCGATTGCTGACTCAAAGTCGCCACGGTCTCTATAAATGATTCCCATGTTGTAGTGCGCTCTCATGGCCGCTTTGGTACCATCGTGTTGATCGACGATATCCAAGAAACCCAAATAAAGACCATCACCTTCCAAAGCCAAGTCTAGAGAATCGATTTCGAAGTATTGTTCTGCCTTCCAGCTCGCTTCGTTGGCCTCGTCTTCAGTTGGCTGAACAATGAGGTACTTGTAACCAATGATGGCAAGTACGATCAAGATGGCCGCACCAATACCCATGGCGAGCCCTTTTCTATTGCGATCAATAAAAAGTTCGGTTTTCGTGTACACCTCTTGTACATCAACGATTGTTTCTTCGGCGTTGTCTTTCTTGGCCATAATTATCCAATTTTCAAGGCGACAAAAATAGCGTTTTTTTTGAGAGTTCCTTGAAAAGCACCTCATTTCGCGAAAACTTATGCACATGGAATGCTGTTCCTCTTTTGATTTGGTAATTTTGAATTCTAATCCTTTGCAGTGCATTTAGACGAACTTTCACTTCTTAATTTCAAGAACTATTCATCGGTGAATTTCTCCTTTTCTCCGGAGGTCAATTGTTTGGTGGGCTTGAATGGAAGTGGCAAAACCAATGTGCTGGATGCTGTGTATTATTTGAGTTTCTGCAAAAGCTACTTTAACATGATGGACACTCAAAATGTGCGTCATGACGAAGGGTTCTTCATGGTTCAAGGCACTTTTGTTCGGAAAGAAGAGCGCGACATCGTGCAATGCGCTGTGAAAAAGGGGCAGAAGAAAAAAGTGAGCCGAAACAAAAAGGAGTACACTCGCTTAGCCGATCATATTGGCATGTACCCCGCTGTGATGATTTCACCAAACGACACGGACATCATTCGGGAAGGGAGTGAGGTGAGAAGAAAATTCATCGATGGTGTCATTTCACAATACAATAAAGCCTACCTCGATCAACTCATTCAATACAACAAGGTCCTGCTCCAAAGGAATAACTTGCTTCGTTATTTCGCAGAGAATAGAACGTTTGACGGAGATAATTTGGAGGTTTGGGATGCGCAACTCACCCAGTTAGGAGAGAAGATTCATGTTGAACGAAAACGTTTTTTGGAAGCGTTCGTCCCGGGATTCAATGCGATTTATCAGCGCATTTCGGGCGGAAGAGAGGTGATGAGCATTGATTATAAAAGCGATTTTCTAGAAGGAGATTTTTCGGAATTGATTTTAGAAGCGAGGGGAAAAGATCGACAACTGAGAAGAAGCACTGTGGGGACGCATAAAGATGATTTGTCTTTTTTGATTGACGGACACCCTCTAAAACGCTTTGGCTCTCAAGGCCAACAAAAGAGCGTGCTGATCGCATTGAAACTAGCGCAATTTGAGTTCATCGAAAGCGCTACAAAAGTGAAGCCCATCTTGCTTCTGGATGATATTTTTGATAAGTTGGACGATTCCCGGGTGGAACAATTGATGAAGCTGGTAAGCGAGCACCATTTTGGTCAGATTTTCATTACCGACACCCACGATGGACGTGTGCCCGAACTTTTTGAGGCAACAGGAGCTCAGGTAAAAGTGTTTAAAGTAAACAATGCTGAAATAGAAGAACTAAACCCAAAAGAGAATGGCTAGAAGAAGCAATGCACAACCCCTTTCCGAGGTCATTGAGGAGTTGTTGAGGGTTTACGGACTCAATCGCAAAATGGATGAAGTGCTCGTTCGGGAAGCTTGGGAAGAACTGATGGGACCGGCCATTGTGAAGCAAACGAACTACGTTAAATTTGAAAAGAACCTGCTGAGTTTGGGCATGAACAGTGCCGTCCTAAAAGAAGAGTTCTCTTATTCCAAAACCAAAATTAAAGACCTCATCAACAAGCACATTGGTAGGGAGCTGGTGCATAGTGTTGAAGTGCGTTAAGACAGATGAAGTTCCATTTACACTTTCCTCCCGTCCAATGATGCCCAAAAAGCAACTTTTTTCTTGAGTTCTTGTATATTTGGAAGGGTATAGATTATTAAATCTGTATTCATTGCAAGGATCCTTTATCTATGAATTTACTTTTTACAAAGAAACGTGGTGTATCCGCACTCATTTTTTCGGGTGCCTTGGGCATTGTTTTGCTGTTTAGCTTTGGCTTCCGTTCTGAGAAAACGCCGAACTACCACAGCGCAGATGACATCAAAATGTTTCAAGCAGCTGCCGCAAGCAATTTGCCACTTGGGAGCAATGATTTGTTTACCGGCTCTGGGAAATGCGCGGGTTGTCACGGACATGATCCCACAGAGTATGCTGGGTTCACCGAAAGCGGTTGGGATGTGAATGTCACTGATTTCTGGAGAGCAAGTATCATGGCCAATTCAGCCAAAGATCCCCTTTGGAGAGCAAAAGTAAGCCATGAAGTGGCGGTGAATCCTAACCATCAATTGGAACTTGAAAACAAGTGTACCACCTGCCATGCACCGCTCGGGAATTTCAATCATGCTTACAACGAAGAAGACCATTACACGATGGCCATGCTGGTTTCGGATAGTTTGGGATTGGATGGGGTGAGTTGTGTAGCTTGTCACCAACAATCACCGCGGGGAATAGGAACGGCTTTTAGTGGTGAACTGGAGTTTGTGGAAGATACCGTTTACGGTCCGCACGGTGGTCCGGAAGACGACATCCCGCTTTTCGGTCAACCCATGACCAGCTTCGTAGGCTACGAACCGCTGTATAGCGAACACATTTCCGAAAGTGAAACCTGTGCAGGATGCCATACGCTGATTACAGAAACGGCCGACTTGGAAGGGAACCTTACCGGAGGGAAGTATGTTGAGCAAGCTACTTACCATGAATGGTTAAACAGTGTCTATGCAGACAATACCGACCCTATGGCTCAGGA
Organism: uncultured Comamonadaceae bacterium; assembly: GCA_964649515.1. Taxonomy (GTDB): domain Bacteria; phylum Bacteroidota; class Bacteroidia; order Flavobacteriales_D; family Sanyastnellaceae; genus CALKGK01. The sequence goes on from CAZYPV010000066.1 coordinate 11,203, forward strand.
GTGTCAAGGCTGCCACATGCCGAGAATCGATGAGGGAGTGGTTATTTCATCCAATTATATTTTCCTACAGCCAAGAACGCCTTACTCTTTGCACACCATGGTGGGAGCCAACACCTTTATGCTCAGCATGTTTAAGAACAACATGGACGAATTGGGAATTGCCGCTACCGAAGCGCAATTGGACTCCACCATTGCTTACACCATGGACATGCTTCAGAACCAAAGTGTAGACCTCACCTTGGAAGAAAGCTATTATGAAGACGATACTTTGGCCTTTACCGTTACCCTTTTGAACAAAGCGGGACACAAATTCCCATCGGGTTATCCTGCCCGAAGAGCGTTCATAGAGTTCATAGCCACTGACGACCAAGGAAACGAGTTGATGCGCAGTGGAGTGTTGCAAGATGATTATGAAGTAGAAGGACAAGATGAACTCTACGAACCGCACTACGACGTGATTACGAGCAACGACCAAGTTCAGATTTACGAGCAAGTGGTGAGTGATGTAGAAGGAAACCCAACCACCGTTTTGGAGCGAATGGATCATTTGATCAAAGACAATCGTTTGGCGCCCATCGGCTTCACTTCTGATCACCAAGTTTATGACACAACGCTTGTTGCAGGATTAGCTTTGAGCGATGAAAACTGGAACAAAACAGATGGAGTAGAAGGTTCAGGTGCAGATATCGTTACCTATAAAATTGCCCTAAACGGCTATGAAGGTAGCGTGAATGTGAGCGCGAAGTTGTACTATCAATCTGTGCCTCCGAAATGGTTGGAGGAAATGTTCAGCTACGATACACCTGAGATCGAATGGTTCCAAGAAAAGTACCTTGAGCAAGGTGCAGCACCCGTTTTGGTGCAAGAGCAAAGCATCGTGAGTGTGGTCGATCTCGTTCAAAATCGGGCATTGTCTGACCTCAAAATCTATCCCAACCCAAGTACTCAAGGATTTGTCAATATTCAGTCGAAAGATACCCGAATCAATAAGGTAAGTGTTTATGATATGCGCGGACAATTGATTTCGAGCACTCCTTTGAACGGTGTGTTTTATCGGGTTGATTTGCCCGAGACGCCGGGGACGTACTTGATTGTTATTGATACCCCAAAGGGACAAAAGGTGGAGCGCGTTTTACGTTGGTAACGATGAAAAGCGTTCCCTATGCTGTTTATTAGTTAAGGGGAAGAACGAAGAAATTATAAACCATCAAAAAAGGGAAGCTCAATGCTTCCCTTTTTGTATTTTAAAAACAAACACTCCTTTCGAAGTGCTTGCTTATTCATTATTTCTCGATTATTGACCTTGTCCTAAAGAGAAAGCTCGTTTCCCATCAAATGAGTAGAGGTTCTCGGTTTTCACCACATCGATGTTCTCCTTCAAAGCACCATCCATCAATTCGATAATGTCTTTGTTGGTAGTTCCTCCTTCTTCAGGAAGGAAACGACATCTCCAGTGGTCAGTACAGAAAGTCTCTTCAAAACCTTGAGGCCAAACTTTGATACCTCGGTTGGTGATGAGGGATAACTTCATGTTGCTGCCACTAATTTTCTGAAGTTTGGCGGCAATTTCATCCGGGTTGGTTCCGTGCCAGTGGACAAACAAATCCACTCCCAAAAGGGCTTTGTCTCTTTGAGGCTTGCGCTCATATTTTGGCAAGTTCATCGGTACATTTCCGCTGTAGCTTGCTGCTGGCATTGTGGCTGGTTTTTGACCCAAACGCTCGATGACTGCATCTGCGAATTCTTTGGTACCTACCTTCTCGGTGCTTTTCCCTTCAGCGTAGATATCTACCGTATGAATACCGTCTTCTATCGTCTTCAACCAAGCATTTTGGATTTTTTCAGCCACTTCAAATTGCTCAATGAAATTCAACATCAATACAGCACCTTGAATGAGTGCGGAAGGATTGGCGATGTTTTGTCCGGCAATGTCAGGAGCAGAACCGTGAATGGCTTCAAACATGGCGCATTCTTGACCAATGTTCGAAGAACCTGCAAGACCCACAGAACCTGTAATTTGAGCAGCGATGTCTGAAATGATATCGCCATACAAGTTTTGCATCACAACAACGTCGAATTTTTCCGGTGTATCGGCCACTTTTGCCGCACCTATATCTACAATCCAGTGCTCGGTTTCGATCTCTGGGTATTCCAATTTAATCTCATCAAATACCTCGTGGAAGAGTCCGTCCGTTTGTTTCATGATATTGTCTTTCGAAAAGCAAGTCACCTTCTTTCTATTGTAAGACTTGGCATATTCAAAAGCATAACGAATGATCTTTTCGCATCCAGGACGAGAAATCAACTTCAAGCATTGTACTACTTCATCCGTTTGTTGGTGCTCAATTCCGGCATAAAGATCTTCTTCGTTTTCACGAATGATCACCATGTCCATCACCGGATGTTTGGTTTCAACAAAAGGGTGGTAGCTGCGGCAAGGGCGAACGTTGGCATAAAGTCCGAGGAACTTACGCGTGCTCACATTCAAGCTTTTGTAACCACCTCCTTGAGGAGTAGTGATGGGTGCTTTAAGGAAAATTTTGTTGCTTCGGATGCTCGACCAAGCTTCGTTGCTAATTCCTGATGTGTTACCAGAGAGGTAGACTTTTTCGCCCACTTCAATTTCGTCATATTCCAAAGCCGCTCCAGCAGCCTTAAGAATGCGAAGGGTTGCCTCCATGATTTCCGGACCAATTCCGTCACCTTTGGCAATTGTAATTTTTCTCATCGCGGTTTTATTTTTGGCAAAGATGCAAATCCCAATTCATTTCTAATAATTTGATTTCGGTATCTTTTTTATAATGATTTGTTATGGAGCTACCTTTTTGTATCACGTTTGCTGATGCAGTCATCAATCTGAAAAATATGCTCAATTGTTCGTTCACCTTTTTATCTTTGGCCTGTCTTCATTCAAAAGGTTTCCGATAGTGGAGCTTGAAAGAAGGCCCAACTGACAGATTTAAACAACGAACAAATTGGAGATGAAACAACGAAACGTCTTGATAATAGGAGGAGCCGGATACATTGGTTCCGTTTTGATTGAGCAACTACTAAATACTGGTTATGGCGTAAGGGTGCTTGATCGTTTGATGTATGAAAACGGAGATTCAATAAGCGCTTACATAGGGAAAGACGGATTTGAGTTCGTTTACGGTGATTTTGGAAACCAAGCCACCTTGGATCAGTCTTTAGAAGGAATTACAGACGTTGTTCTTTTGGCGGCCATGGTGGGCGACCCAATCTGCAAGAAGTACCCCGAACTCACGCAAGCGGTGAATGTTGATTACCCCAAGAACCTTTTCCATACCATGAAAGGAAAGGGCATCAGCAATTTCGTTTTTACCTCCACGTGCAGTAATTACGGTTTGCGAAAAGACGATAGCCTTGCGAATGAAACTTCTGAGCTCAATCCCCAGTCGCTCTACGCAGAAACCAAGATTGAATTTGAGAAGTTCATTTTGTCTGAAGCCGCTAATGTTGACTTTGCACCCACCATTTTGAGAATCTCTACCGCCTTTGGAATATCGCGTAGAATGCGTTTTGACCTCACCGTTTCAGAATTTACAAGAGAAGTAGCCTCGGGCAAGGATCTATTGGTTTACGATCAAGATACTTGGAGACCGTATTGCAACGTTGCCGATATCTCAAAAGCCATTCGAACCGTTCTCGAAGCACCAAAAGACAAAATTCACGGAGAAGTGTTCAATATTGGTAGTGATGAAAACAACTTCACCAAACGAATGATTGTTGAAGAAATCCTCAAGCACATCCCCGATGCCAAAATCGCTTACAACGAAGGAGGTGTGGATCCAAGAAATTACCGTGTGTCGTTTGAAAAAGTGAAAACACAATTGGGCTTTTCTGCCGATCACAGCGTGCAAGGTGCCGTTGAAGAATTAATTGCTGCCATGAAAAACCAACTTTTTAAAGATGTTGAACAAAGAAAAAACTTCCACGGGAATTATCAAGTGAGTGAGTTTAAAGGCTAATTGACCCATTCAAAAAGAACAGAATAACCCCAAGCGAAGTAGCCATTTCGTTTGGGGTTTTTTGTTCACCTTCTTTTCAATGCTTAACCCAAGGCTTCAATTCATTTAACAAATTGTTTGTATTATCGCAGACCATAAAAGTATGGACTTTGCCTAACTCAAACAATGTACTTAATGCTTACCCTTAATCTGCTGCGATTTTGAATTCAACGAAATAATTTGAGTCGCCAAAACACCTGCCTTGCTTGCAATTCAACATCTGTAGAACTTATCAGCTCCTGTGAAATAGATGGACTCACCATATTTGAAACGAGCATTTGTAATGCTTGTGCCCATGTGTATCGCTCTTTAAAACCGAGCGAAGAATGGTTCAATGATCAATTTGCTGTTCGACACCAAAAACAACAAGAAGCGGGCATCTCTCCCATCAGTGAGGCCATCGAAGAACAACGATTGGAAAGGTATCGCGCTATCGCTACTTCCATAAAAAAGAATCACCCGAGCATCTCTTCCTATCTCGATGTTGGGTGCGGTCCTGGTACCGGCTTCAAGGCGTTTGAAGATTTGGGTATTTCTTGTACAGGTGTGGAGCCCGATACTTCAAGGTCAAGCATTGCAAAGAAAAAGGGGTATGACGTTCACGAATTGGAGTTTCAACATTTCCAGAGTAACCAAAGCTACGATCTTATCTCGATGGTTCATTCTTTGGAGCATTTTCAAGACCCGCTCGCCTTTTTGATTCGCGCAAAGTCCTTTGCCCACAAAGACACCGTGCTGTACATTGAGGTACCGGAAGTGCTTGACCATGTTGAAGACTGGAACGACTCATTATACCTCGCTCACATGAGCAACTTCAATGAGCATTCTTTGAGAATATTGGCGTCTCGTGCAGGTTGGGGACAAGGAACCTTGGTGAACACGTATAAGGATACTGGACTACACGAAGGCCATTTGTGCATGGTTTTCAGATTGGAGAACGAAGAATCATCTCATCACGTCGATTTCCAGACATTGGTGGATTTGAAAAAGAACATCCAGGAACGTTATGTGAAGGGCTTGGATGTAAGCATAGGTCAGGCCCATACTTTCGAACTCCCCTTCATCAACGATCTTTCTTTGGGTTTCAAAGGGAGCAGTGAACTCAAGAAGCGGGTTCACGACAATTATGCACAGCGTCATCTCATCAACAGAAAAAACAATCGATATCAACTCAGTGAATCGCCTTAGATCTTCTTGAATGCGGAAAATTTTCAGCTACCTTTGAGGGTATGCGGCAACTGAAAAAAACATTTCAACTCATTAATGAGTACTTCCAAATGGCCTTTGGTGTGCTCATGGCGAGCATTGGTTTAAAAGCCTTCTTGCTTCCCAACGGTTTTCTCGATGGCGGAGTAACGGGCATTGCGATATTGCTCAGCGAAATGACGGGAATGGATGTATCGATATTGCTCATTATCATCAGTGTTCCATTCCTACTTTTGGCATGGAGAAACTTATCGGCTAGAATTGCGCTCAAATCCGTGGTTTCCATTCTCGCTTTAGCCATTATCATTCACTATGAAAATTTTGAATCCATCACCGATGACAAGCTTTTGATTGCCATTTTTGGCGGACTCTTTCTTGGGGCGGGAATTGGGATTTCCATCAAAAATGGGGCAGTGCTCGATGGCTCTGAAGTGCTTGGCGTTTATCTTCATGATCGATTTGGGATTAGCATAGGAACCATTATCCTTGGATTCAACGTTGTGCTATTTGGTGTTACGGCCTTTTTGCTTTCGGTTGAAGTTGCCATGTATTCCATTCTCACATATCTAATTACAGCGAAAGTGATTGACTTCGTGATGAAAGGCTTTGAAGATTACATTGGTTTCACCATCGTTTCGGAGCATTATGAACGCATTGAAGAAGCCATCTTAAATGAACTTGGGGCTGGCTTGAGTTCTTATCAAGGAGCGCGCGGTGTGGGGCATGGAGGTGAAAGAAACAACTTCAACATCATCCACACTGTCATTAACCGCATCGACCAAAGAAAGCTATTGAGAATTGTGGACGAAATCGACGAAAAAGCATTCATGATTGAATTCGACGTCAACAAAATTCATGGCGGAATCATGAGGCATTATCTTAAAAAATAGCTTGATGCCATCGACACGGTTTTTCATGATGTTGAGCAATAATTATATTTTGCCATCAGGGAAACCCTTAGTTCGACGTGGGGTAATCCATGAAATGATGTAAGAAGACGTCCGACATTCCTTCGTGTATTTCATTCCCACAGCACTTCTATTTATCTTCCCCCTCAGTTCAAAGCTGTCTTTGCTCGCTTCGCAATACGGCCATTTAAATTTGCTAGTATGTCCTATTTAAAAGACGAATTGTATTCTTTATTGAGTGGAGACACCAAGATTTTTGATTTCATTCAAACCTCGGCGTTGGATGGTTTGTGGTATTGGGATCTAGAGAATTTTGAGGACGAGTGGATGAATGAAACGTTCTGGACCACCCTTGGTTATGACCCCAAGGAAATGCCTCACAAAGCATCGGCTTGGCAGAACATTATTCATCCGGACGATTTGAAATTGGCGACGGACAACTTCCACCAGCATTTGGAAGACCCCACTATTCCTTATGACAATATTGTTCGGTACACGCATAAAGCTGGACACACCGTTTGGATTCGATGCAGAGGTATGGCCATCTATAACGATGAAGGGAAAGCCTATCGGATGCTGGGTGCTCATACTGACGTGAGTAACCTCAAAAAGAAAGAAATTCTTCTGGAAAGCTGCAATGCCGCTGCGAAAATTGGTTTTTGGGAAGTGGATTTTATTACTGAAAAAGTGATGTGGAGTAGTGAAACGCGAAGAATTCATGGAGTGGACGATGACTACGAGCCCGTTCTGGAAACTGCCATTGAGTTTTATGAAGAGGGCTGGTC
>CAZYPV010000067.1:0-14133 GCA_964649515.1 uncultured Comamonadaceae bacterium
ACCCACCATTTTTCCCTTCCCATAAAATCTTCCGTACCTTGCTCCAACAAATCCAAATAACCCATAAAACAGATTCATGCGTTTCAAGTCTGCTCTTCTTTTCGCACTAAGCGTTGTATGCTGTCTTCACACAGCTGCACAAACTTCTCCCTCGAAATCCACCCTCAAGAAGATCGATCGTTTTCTTCAAGATCAACAGGTGAAATGGAATATCCCGGGAGTGGCGGTCACCATCGTAAGTGCCGATGAGGTGTACTTGTCGAAGGGCTACGGTGTAAAGAGCGTTGATACAATGGAACCCGTAAACGATCAAAGTTTGTTTGCTGTAGCTTCCAATACCAAGGCGTTCACTGCGGCGGCCATTGGGATTTTGGTGGATGAGGGGAAGATGAGTTGGGACGATCGGGTGCGAGATCACCTTCCTTATTTTGAGCTGTATGATCCTTATGTGAGTGCCAACATGACGGTGCGGGATTTGCTTTGCCACCGTTCAGGATTGGCCACTTTTTCGGGCGATTTAATTTGGTACGGTAGCAATTACTCCAGAGAAGAGGTTATTCGTCGGGCAAAATATTTGTCGCCCAAATACGATTTTAGAGCACATTACGGCTACCAAAACATCATGTTCATTGCTGCGGGAGAAATTGTAGCGAAGGTGAGCGGTAAGTCGTGGGATGAATTCGTGGACGAGCGTTTTTTTACTCCACTGGGGATGAACAACAGCAATACGAGCGTTAGCGATTTCACAACCGAAAGCAACGTCACCCAACCACACAACGAGAAGGATGGAAAAAACCACACCATCGATTGGGTCAATTGGGACAATATCGGTGGGGCAGGGGCCATCAATTCTTCCTCTAGCGAAATGGGGAAATGGTTGCAATTGCAGTTGAATCGTGGAATGTGGGGAGACAGCACCATTTTCAGTGCAGCTGCGTCACGAGAGATGTGGACCGGACACACCCCGAAAAAGGTAAGCACGTGGTCTGCAGAGATGCTTCCTTCCAAAACCATGAACGCCTACGCCTTGGGTTGGGATGTTTTCGATTATCAAGGAACAAGAGTGGTAACGCACGGTGGTGGATACGATGGGATGATCTCCCAAACGGTTATACTGCCCGAGGAAAACCTGGCTTTTGTGATCCTCACCAACAACATCAATTATTTGCCTTTTGTGCTGACTTATGATCTGATTGACCAACTCCTTTCCGTAGATACCCCGAGCAAAATCAATGAGACATTGTACGCTTACAAGCTGGAAGATGAAAAAAACAGTGCTCAAGCAGAAGCCGAAAAACAGGCCAGTCGCATTCCCGATACCACTCCTTCTTTGCCTCTTGAAAAGTATGCGGGAACTTATGGCGGACCCATGTATGGCAATTGTGAAGTGAGGGTGATTGGCGATCAATTGGCTTTTCAGTTTGAACCAACCCCGCTCTTTCGTGGTACAATGAGGCATTGGCATTTCGATACTTTTGAACTCAATTGGGGCACGAAGATGATGTTACCTTCTGGCACTGTGCAGTTTATTGTCGGTACCGATGGAGAAGTTGAAGAGATGAAAATTGTGGTGGAAAATCCCGATTTCGATTTTTCTGAATTGGAGTTTAAAAAATTGCCCTAGGTGCTTTTCAGAATTGAATTTCTTTATATATTTGCACCCCCAATCACATGAGTGTTGGGAAAGGCTGGCCTTGTAGCTCAACTGGATAGAGCACCACGTTACGGCCGTGGAGGTTTGGGGTTCGACTCCCTACAAGGTCACTACAGAATAAAGAGGGTTTTCAGAGATGAAAGCCCTTTTTTTTCATCCAAATGCTCGATCTTAGTAGCTCACAGGTTTATAATGTCAAGGCAATGAATTTCAAGGTAGGAGATAAGGTTCGTTTTTTGAACGATGTTGGCGAAGGTGTGGTGATTAAACTGTTGTCCTCCGATGAGGTGGTGGTTGAGGACGACTCCGGCTTCGAATACCCTTATCCAAGCTCAGAGCTGATCATGATCGATCAAGAGGCACAAGCGAAAGAACGAGAGGCCTATCACAGCAAAGAACCCAAGTTTGGAGAGATTCTATCGCGTAACGTGAACCAAGATATTCTCAAACGAGCAGAGTCGGATTTCAACGAGAAAACATACAAAGAGTCCCGACAAAGTCACCGTAAAAAAGGCGAAGTGATGGAGGTTGATCTCCACATGCACGAGATCATGGACAACTTGAGCGGGGTGAGCCAGGCAGAGATGCTGAGCATTCAAATGGAACACTTCGAACGCATGATGAAGCGGGCAGAACTGAATAGAATCAATTGCGTTATCTTCATCCATGGCGTTGGAGAAGGGGTGCTGAGAAATGAGATTCGAAAATCCATTCAAGCTTATTACCCCAACTGTGAAGCGCACGATGCTTCCTATCAAGAATATGGATACGGTGCTACCGAGGTCATCATCCGCAGAGTTTAAGTGGTGATGATTGTCTACTTTGCCCAATACCCGAAAACTACCTGCCGGGGTTGATGAATGGACGATCGTCTTTGGGTTTTCCGGCGGTGATGTAGATGTCTCGATAATACACCCACTTGTCTTTTTCCCGAACAAAGGCGTCGTAAGTGAAGTCAGGTCCGTAAAAAGCAGCGTTGCCCTCGAGTCCGGACGCCCTCGGTGAGAGGTGGTCAAAAACAATCCTCTCCTCTTTTTCGTGAAATTTCAGACTGACGTTAACCTCATTGCTATATTCAAGAAAGAAACGTTTTTCGGTGCCAGAGGCTGTTTTGAACTCGGGCGACCCCAAACGCAGACCTTTTCGGGTGAATTCCAAAACGTCAATCACTTTCATGGTGCTCAGCTGATCTTTACCAATCCAGCCGAGTAAGGTGTAGGAGGTTCCATTTCGAGTGGCAAAGGGGATGATCTCGTAGTACAAAGCACCGTACCAATCATCTGCACTGAGGTATTTTTTCGTCGTTTGATCGAAAAACGCTCGGGTTTGATGAAGTTCATGTACTTCGGTTAAGATGGATTTTTTTTCGGGTCGATGGAGGATGATACAGTGGTATTGATGGGTCTGGTCTTCCATAGGAACATTCCAGTTGAAGAGCTTTAAACGTTCATCCGGACTCATCAAGACGCCCATTCCTGTCAAACTTTCAAAGGGATGCTCAAAGCTTCCTTCGGTATTCACGGCTTCGCGTACAAGTTGAAGGAGCGTATCGGAATAAGCCAAGCGCATGGCATCTTGGTTAGACGATCGCATGGTCTCCAAGCACTCTTTCATTTCGCTTTCCAAAGCAAGGAGTTCGTTATTTGCATGAAGTAGTTTCGACCCGAAAACAAAAAGCATCAAAAAAAGAAGTGTAAGATATGTTCTTTGATCCATCACTTGATAAACGGCTTTGGTTTTGAATTATGATGTTTGAGATTCATTCTTTCGCTTTGGGAGCATCTTTGGGCAAGTATTCTTCGGGGATGTCAACTCCGTTTGCATCGCTGGTCCAAATCAAATTGGCGATCCACCACCTGCCATCAACGAAAACCAATTGATATGCGTTGATTCCCCGTTGTTGCACTTCTCCGTCCCAAGATACTTCATAGGTTTGAAAGGCCTGGGCAATACCGTTGTAGCTATCGCCTTCCAGTTGAATTTGAGTTTCTTGGAAGTTTCGGCCACCACCCGAACTCTTGAAAAAACGAACAAAGTCTTCAAGATTGAAACGGTTCATTTTTTTCTTTCCCAAGGCGTTGTCGGAAATGAGAATGAAGTCGGCATTCGAAAGGAAAAGATGGCGAAAATCTTCCCAATTTCGCTCATTTTCGGGCAAACTAAGGATGCGGAGGACTTCAATAACGGTCTCTTCAATACTGGAACACGAAATGGGCGAGGTGGCTACATTCGTGGTGTTTGGAGTTTCCTGAGCGTGAAGGGATGAAATGTTCAAGAACAAAAAGAGAAGCAAAAACCATTTTTTCATGGAGAAAAGGTAAGTACAAGCGGGTGAAAAAAAAAGGGACTGCATCGTCCCTTTTCCTGTATTCCATGTTTTCAATGCTCACAAGTGCATGAAGGCTTTTTTTGCCAACAAGGTTTCTTCGCTTTCTCGGTGTTCGGGATCATCTACGCAGCAATCTACCGGACAAACAGCGGCGCATTGGGGTTCATCATGAAAGCCCACACACTCCGTGCACTTGTCGGTAACGATGTAATAAACATCCATGTCCACAGCCTCGTTGTCACTATCAGCATTCACGGTTTCTCCGCGCAAGTTGGTTACCTCGCCCTTCAGTCCGGTACCATCGGACAATTTCCATTCCGCACCGCCTTCGTAAATGGCGTTGTTCGGACATTCTGGTTCACAAGCACCACAGTTGATGCATTCGTCTGTAATCATGATAGCCATGAGCAATCGATTTTGATGTTACATTTGCGGCACAAATATAAAGTAGATACTTGAACCGACGATCATGAATTTGAAACAACGCACAGAAGCCTTTGTTCACCTTGGAAAAATCATGCAGACTTTAGCAGATGAAACGTTCCAAGCTGAGGTGGGGTTAACCCGAGAAGAATTTGATGCCTATCAAGAGCTGATCCAAAGAGCAAAACACTACAATGCTTGGTTTGTGGAAGAGAATGTGAGGGAACAAATGCGATCGCTGGCTTCAATGCTGGAAAAGGAAAGTTTATCGGCTTGGCTCAAGAAATATGCACCGGAGCCGAAAGCTCCCAAAAAAGTAGCCATCATTATGGCGGGTAACATTCCTCTGGTGGGCTTCCATGATCTGATGTGCGTGTTGATGAGCGGACACCATGCTTTGGTGAAATACTCTTCTGAAGACGATCGTCTGTTACCGGCACTTTTGAACTTGTGGACCTTGGCTTGGCCAGCAATGGGAGAACGCATCACCGCGGCGGATGGAAAAATGACAGGTTTTGATGCTGTAATTGCCACGGGTAGCAACAATTCTGCACGGTATTTTGAGCAGTATTTTGGCGATTATCCGAACATCATCCGGAAAAATAGAACGAGCATCGCCATTCTTCAAGGCAAAGAAACCCAAGAAGAGTTGGAGGCTTTGGGCAAGGATGTTTTCGCTTACTTCGGATTGGGATGCCGAAACGTTACCAAGCTTTTCCTTCCCAAAAATTACAATGTTCAAAACATTTTTGAGGCGTGGTTTTCATTCAAAGAGATCATCAATCACAACAAATACGCCAACAATTACGATTACCACAAGGCACTTTGGTTGATGAACCAAGACCCTATTTTGGACAACGGCTTTCTCATGCTGCGAGAGGAAGAAAACCAATTGGTGAGTCCGGTAGGAAGCTTGTACTATCAATTTTATGAAAGCCAAGAGGATCTTAAAAACGTGCTGGTTGATCGTGCAGATGAGCTGCAATGTGTTGTGGGTGAGGGAGGTATCCCTTTCGGACAAGCGCAGTCGCCCCGAATTGATGATTATGCCGATGGGGTAGATACCATGGCCTTTTTATGTCAATTGTGATGCAATCCCGATTTAGACTTGCTATAATTCAGATTTTTGAAGACTTAGAAAGGGCTAAAAGTCAAGAAAAGCAGTAATTTTACGCACCTATGAAGAAAATGAATCGTCTTTTTTTATTCCTCGGCTTTTCTGCTGTGCTCTTTGCCTGCACTACCGATGTAGAACTAAATGCTCCTTACGAGTCCAAAACCATTGTTTTTGGTTTGCTTGATCCCAAATTAGACACCCAATGGGTAAAGATCAACCGCACTTGGTTGGGTGAAGGAAATAATTTGGATGTAGCGATGATTCGAGATAGTTCAGAATATGCCGATGATGCTTTCGAAGGATTTGTGCGCGCTTTGGACAACGGTGAGGTAGTGGAGAGTTTTCCCTTACAGGTGGCTGAGCTCGACAATAAAAATCAAAACGGTATTTTCTTCGGTCCGGAACACAAAGCATACTATTTTGTGAGTCAAGGAGGTTTGGACGACGATCTTCGTTACCAAATGGATCTTGACTTTGCTAATAAAGTGGATGTATCAGGCGAAACAGGAGTGATTGAGGCGAGTGTTGGAAGCATCACCCAACCGCCCACAGGACTGAGCACAGCAACGATCAACTGGGCGGTGAACATCAATAACAACATCAGTTTCTCCAACTACAATTTCAAATGGAACCCGAGCGAAAATGCTCGTCGTTATGAAGCCAATTTGATCATTCACTACAAGGAATATGTGTATGCCGACGAAGCGCAGACCATTCTTCTCGAGGAAAATGTGAAGCGCCTGAATTGGTACTTGGGCAAAAAAACAGTTGCGGCCAATTCACCAAATGCTCAAATTTCACTTGAAGTGAACGGTGGAAGCTTCTTCAATTACCTCGCAAGCAGCTGGGAGGCGAGTCCGTTCATTCGAAGAGAGCTCGGGATTTGGGACGCAGAAGATCAATTTGTGCGCGCTTTTGATTTTGAGCTTACCATTGCAGACGATGATCTCAATACCTATCTCAATGTAAATGAACCCGTTACAGGAGTGATCCAAGAGCGTCCACAGTTCACCAACATCGTCAACGGTTTGGGATTGTTTGCCTCGCGATCGACCACCGGAACTTATGGTGTGGGCTACACTGCATCCACGCTAGCAGCATTGGTGGAAAGCGACATTACTTCTGGCTTGAACATTTGTACCCCAAATCCATTTAGCGACGAGTACTACTGCGGCAATTAATTTCCCCTTGCATTCTAGCTCAAATGCGGAATGCACGCGAAGGCCTGAATCCCCTTTGAAGGAGCGGGCGTTTTTACTAACTTCATCTCCGTGAATCTCAAAGAATTTCGGCGCGAAACAGGACAAGCTACGTATCGATTGATCGATGGTATTTTATTGATCGAGCTTAAACCAGAGTTGATCTTGGACGAAAGAAACGTTCGAAGAATCGAGGAAAAACGCTTGGAATTTATCGAAGGAGACGAGTATCCAACACTGCTCATCATCCCGAACAATTACTTGCTCCTAGACAAAACAGCTTTCAAAATGTTTGGTGGTGAAGCGGGGGTGAAAGGCTGCACGGCGAAAGCCATAGTGATGAAAAGTTCCATTCGCCGACTCATGTTGAATTTCAAAATGTCTTTTTTCTCCAAACAACGCCCCATTCGCATCTTTACCAATAAAAGCGAAGCACGCTTGTGGTTGTTCTCCTTCATTAAAGATGAGGTTAGTGACTTCTAAACCGCGAACATTTCCCCATCAAAAACATTGATACGGTGATAAACACCAAAACAGTGGGTCAGTTCATTACTTGCCTCATAGCTTTCCTTGATGCTTGGATCCTTCACTCGTCCGGATGACAATTGCGAATGTGGAATGGTAGAAGAGATGACCTACGATGAGAACGATTATCTCCTCGTTTTAAAGAACAGATGCAGTGGTAGGGTGAGAACCTTTGCAGTGGACCAGCAAGCGTGGGGAAACGCCAATATTGGAGAAGAGTACTGTGATTACGACAATGCGCCTTGGTAAGGCACTTTTATTTCACTTCGAGGGTTTCTACAATCTCTAATCCGTAGCCAATGATGCCCTTGCGCTTGCTGCTGGTATTGGAAAGCAGTTTCATCTTATGCACTCCCAAATTGCGTAAAATCTGAGCACCAATTCCGTAATCTTTGTTGTCCATCTTGTGCACTACAGACCCGTTGTTGCTGGCGTTGGTGCTGGACTCGTATGCTTTGAGTTCATCCAATAAACCACCGCCTTCGCGCAGTTTGTTGATGTAAACAATCACTCCTTTTCCTTCTTCTTCGATCATTTCCATCGCTCTGCGCAATTGCTGACCCTTCCCGAAGTTTTTGGTTTGAAACACATCACCAATCATGCTGCTGGAATGCACGCGTACAGGAATAGCTTCATCTTCTTTCCAGGAGCCCTTTACCAATGCCAAGTGCTCCACATCATTCGTGAGTTGTTTGTAAGCAACCAGTTTGAAGTTGCCATAAGCCGTATTGATTTCAACATCCTTTTCCCGCTCAATTAAGGTCTCTTTTTCAAGGCGGTAGGCGATGAGGTCTTCAATGGAACAAATCTTAAGATTGTGCTGCTCCGCAATTTTCAAAAGTTCTGGCAAGCGTGCCATGCTTCCATCTTCATTCATGATTTCAACAATCACACCTGCGGGCTCAAATCCTGCCAAGCGGGCAAAATCAATGGCAGCCTCGGTGTGACCAGCTCTCCTCAAGACACCACCCGCTTTTGCACGCAGAGGGAAAATGTGTCCAGGTTTCCCAAGCTCTTCCGGTTTGGTGTTGGGATCAATGAGCGCTTTACAGGTTTTGTAACGATCAGAAGCTGAAATTCCGGTAGTTGTTCCATGTCCAATGAGGTCAATCGAAACAGTAAACGGTGTTTCAAATTGGGCGCTATTGCTTTGCACCATCATTTCCAAGCCCAATTCATCGCAGCGAGATTCCACCAAGGGGGCACAAATCAATCCACGACCATGTGTAGCCATAAAGTTGATCACCTCTGGAGTGACGTTCCTCGTGGCCGTTAAAAAATCTCCTTCGTTCTCACGGTCTTCATCGTCAACAACAATGATGACTTCTCCGTTCGCAATGGCTTCGATGGCCTCTTCTATAGAATCGAGCTTGGTTTTCATGAGTGCAAAGGTACTGAGGATTTCTTTCTTAGGTCCAATGGAAGTGTATTTTATCCCACATTTGAACAAAGAATCTTCAGGATTGCTTGCTATCTTTGCACACCAGATTGAAATTATGATTCGACCCATTGTAGCATACGGAGATCCCGTATTGAAGAAGAAAGCAGAGGAAATTGATGAGAACTTTCCTAACCTTAAGGAGTTCATTGCCGACATGTTTGAGACGATGTATGCCGCCTCTGGTGTTGGTTTGGCAGCTCCTCAAATTGGTGAGTCCATTCGGGTTTTTGTAGTAGATGCCAACCCCTTTGCCGAAGGAGAGGATGGCGATCCAAGCTGCGCAGGGTTCAAGAGGGTGTTTATCAACCCCATCATTTTTGAAGAGTCTGGAGAAGAATGGCCCTTCGAAGAGGGGTGTTTGAGTATCCCCAACATTCGAGAAGAGGTGTCTCGCCAAGAGGTGGTGAAAATTGAGTACTACGATGAGAATTGGGACCTCTATGAAGAGGAACTCGACGGCTTTTGTGCTCGAGTAGTACAACATGAATACGACCACATCGAAGGCGTTCTTTTCACCGACAAAATTGGTCCGCTCAGACGAAAAATGATTCAAAGTAAACTGCAGGATATTGCTCGCGGACACACCAATGTGAGCTATCGGATGCGTTTTCCTAAAAAGACGAGAAAATGAAAAAGTGGAACCTTTTGATGTTGTTTTTATTTGCACTATCCATCAGTGCATGTGAAACGCCAGACAGCGCAATTGAAGAACAGAAAATTCCCGATGGTGCAATTCCCATTGAGGATTACAAGGCCATGAAGTTGGAGAACATCGAAGCACTGGAGGCAAAGGTGTGGGGAGATAATGTTCCGGTGGATGAAAAGGCACAACGCCAATTGCTTGTGGCTTATAGCGAATATGGAAACAATTTTCGAGAAGACGAACGAACGCCTGAATTCATGTTCCAAGGCGGGCGAATTGCCATGATCTTAAACAAACCGAGGAGAGCAATCGAGTTGTTTCTAGGGGTGCATGATGGTTTTCCCAACTACAACAAACGTGTAGAAAGCGCCTACTTGGTGGGATTCATTTACGACGACATGCTCGGCGATCGTGAGATGGCGAGGAAGTACTACCTTAAAGTGATTGAACTTTATCCCGAATCTACCTGGGCAGAAAGTGCCAAGGCTCTGAACGATCAACTTTACATGACGGATGAACAAATCATCCAAATGTTCCAAGAAAAAAATGCCTCAAAATAAGATCGCCCAAGGATCTACTTTTTGACGAAAAGCGGCTTTTTCCTATCTTCAGATCAAGAAAAAAAATCGAACAGGATGAAGTACAGAGCTTTAAAATACATGCTGGTTTTGAGTTTGCCCATCGCGGCTTTGGTGTCCTTCTACAGCCAAGGAGTTTGGTGTTATTTGCCTTTGTTGTATGCGTTCGGACTCATTCCCTTTTTAGAGTTGTTGTTTGCTCCAAACGGACGAAACCTCGATGAGATGGAGCGAGAAATTGTGCGGGAAGACAAGAGCTACGACTTGTTGATTTACGCCATGGTTCCCGTACAAGTCATCATGCTTGTCCTTTTCCTTTTTGCCGTCAATGAACCCTTGGATGGTGTGAGTCTTGCCGGACGAATTACTGCTATGGGCGTGCTTTGTGGCGTATTTGGGATCAACATCGCTCATGAGTTGGGACACCGTCCGAAAAAACACGAGCAAAACATGGCCAAGGTACTTTTGCTCAGTTCCCTTTACATGCACTTTTTTATTGAACACAATCGTGGACACCATAAAAACGTCAGCACGCCTGAAGATCCCGCATCGGCAAAAAAGTGGGAGTGGGTGTATGGCTTTTGGGTGAAGTCGCTTTTGGGATGTTACATCGGTGCTTGGAAACTCGAAAATGCGCGACTCCGCCGAAAAAAAGAAGCCATCTTTACATGGAAAAACGAAATGCTGCGTTTTCAAGCCTTTCAACTGCTATTGCTCGCCAGTATTGCGCTAGTGTTTTCGTTGGAGGTGATGCTCTACTTTTCGTTGTCGGCATTGATGGGGGCGCTGCTTTTGGAAACGGTAAACTACATCGAGCATTACGGTTTGAGTAGGAGCAAGGTGAATGAGCGGAGGTATGAGAACGTCACCCCAGCGCACAGTTGGAACAGCAACCACCATTTGGGACGATTGCTGCTTTTTGAATTGTCGAGGCATTCGGATCATCATCATCAAGCCGCAAAGCCCTATCAAGAACTGGAACACATTCCATCAGCCCCACAAATGCCAACGGGATATCCTGGAATGATGTTACTTGCCCTTGTGCCTCCGCTCTGGTTTTGGGTGATGCATAAAAATCCAGCCCTGAAGAAAAATAGTACCGATATCGCAGCGAAGTTCGCCTAGTTTTTCCATTTTTGTGCTCTAAATACGATCAATATGAGCTCACGTTTCCGTTCTGGTGTCCTTTGGGGCGATGAAGTACAAGAATTAATGCAACATGCCAATGAAAACAACTACGCCTTACCAGCGGTAAATGTTATTGGCAGTTCGTCCATCAATGCAGTACTGGAAACGGCCAAAGCTGTCAACTCCCCAGTAATTATCCAATTCTCGAATGGAGGAGGAGCATTCAATGCGGGAAAAGGACTTTCCAACGAAAATCAACAAGCAGCCATCATGGGGTCGGTTGCCGGTGCACATCACGTTCACCTCTTGGCCAAAGCCTATGGTGTTCCGGTGATCTTGCATACCGACCACTGTGCCAAGAAACTGTTGCCTTGGATTGACGGACTCTTGGACCACGGAGAGGCGTATTTTAAGGCGAACGGGCAACCGCTCTTCAGCTCACACATGCTGGATTTGAGTGAAGAGCCGCTGGAAGAGAATATTGAAATCTGTTCAAAGTATCTGGAACGGATGAAACCCATGGGAATGACCATCGAAATTGAGCTCGGTGTGACCGGTGGGGAAGAAGATGGAGTGGACAACTCTGATGTGGACAGCTCAAAACTCTACACTCAACCAGAAGAAGTATCAGAAGCCTACGAAGCACTCAGCAAGATCTCTCACCGCTTTACTGTTGCCGCTGCTTTTGGCAATGTGCACGGAGTTTACAAGCCGGGTAATGTAGAATTGCGTCCCATCATCTTAAAAAACTCACAAGATTATATTCAGGCCAAATTCAATACTGGTGCCAACCCGGTGAATTTTGTATTCCACGGTGGATCGGGATCAACCCAAGAAGAAATCAGAGAAGCCATTGAGTACGGTGCCATTAAGATGAACATCGATACCGACATGCAATGGGCCTTCCTCGAAGGAGTGCGGGATTACATGAACAGCAATGCTGAATACTTGAAAACGCAAATTGGCAATCCCGAGGGAGCAGATCAACCCAACAAAAAGAAATACGATCCTCGCGTGTGGTTGAGAAAAGGAGAGCAAAGCTTCACTGAACGCTTGACCAAGGCATTCGAAGATCTGAATTGCATCAACCGTAACGCTTAAATTTCGCCACCTTTATTGGCCTGGAGCTACTGGAAGTGAAAACTTCACGCTGGTGCCCACCATGAGTTCAGATTCAATGCTGATCTCACCTCCGTGTGCATCAACAATTTTCTTGGCAATCGCCATTCCCAAGCCATTTCCGGGGTACTTGGAAGCGGGGTGAATCCGGGTGAACATCTGAAACACCTTGTTTACTTCTTCTTTCGGAATTCCGATACCACGGTCGCTCACGGTGATGTAATCGAAACCGTTTTTGCGCTCGTGTGAAATGAGAATGTGGGGAGCTTCTCCCGCTTTGGTGAACTTGATGGAGTTGGAAATTAAGTTTTGAAGAAGACGGGCGATCTGGATGGGGTCGCAATAAAGCGTGTCGCTCAACACTGAAATTTCCACCGCTGCATCGGATTGATTGATGAGTCCGGAACAATTCAACATCACTCCCGAAATCAATTCATTGAAAGGAAAAGATTCGAAGGCCAAGGTCTGGCTTCCGAGCTTGGAATAATCCAACAGCTCTTGAATCAAATTGCGCATTTTGATGGTGGAGTCCGACATGAAGTCCAAATAAAGCTGGGCTTTATCGGAAATCTGTTCTTTCGGAAGCTCACGTTGCAAGAGCTGGATGTAAGAATTGATTAAACGAGCGGGTTCTTGCAAATCATGAGAGGCCATGAATGCAAATTGCTCGAGCTCTTCATTGGAGGTTTTGAGCTCTGATAAAGCGTCTTGCAAAGCCGTCATGGCTGCTTTTTCGGAGGTGACATCACGCGAAATGGAAAGTACTTGCTCGCTTCCTTCAACCCGTATAAACCTCGATTCTGAGTAGACCTTTTCGCCATTCTTCTTCACGTGCTCATATTCTTTGATCACCACCTCGTTGCTCTTAAAAGCTTGATGGATTGGAGCGAGCAGTTCATCTCCCATGGGACCGGGAAAGAGGTCGAGCAGACTCTTTGTTTTGAATTCTTCAGGGTCCATCCACAATGCTGACCCCTTGGGAACGTGATAGTCCACCACCTGAAGGTCTTTATTGATAACGAAGAAGATGTCGGGCATGGCCTCAAGAATGGTTTTGTTCTTGATGGAACTGGCTTTCAACTCTGCCTTGATTTTCTCTTCTTCGGTCACATCTCTGCTGCTCCCAACATAACCGGCATACTGTCCATGGATGTCGTATTTCGGAACGGCGTTGGTGATGATGACCATTTCTTGTCCATCGATGGTGTGAAACCTGGATTTTAAACCGGTAACGGACTTTCTTTTTCGCACAATCTCGGAAACAATGGGTACTACTTCTTTCAGCTGTTCTTGTGTTCGAAACTCATAGACGTTTTTTCCAATGGCTTGATCCAACGAGTACCCCGTGATCTCACTAAAGTTGTCGCTGAGGAAGGTGTATCTCATCTCATGATCCATCTCCCAGAACCAAGTATTGCTATTTTGTACAATGGCTTCGAAGCGTTGAACAGCATCTTTGACTTGCTGTTCTGATCGCTTAATTCCCGAAATGTCCTGCGTTACCCCGCGAAGCACCGGTTTGCCATGAATGGAAGAATCCACTTCACAATGCACCAGAACATGCCGAATGTCGTTCGGACACATCAATCGGTATTCCAAGGTGTAGCGATGTCCATGGTTGCTCAATCCGTATCGAATTTCTTCTTCGGAAGTCTTGATGACTTGAGCCCGATCATCCGGATGAATCATGCCAATCAAGGTGTTGATGTGGCTGAGGTCAAAATCATCGGGCAGATCGAATATTTTAAGGGCATTGGGGTGGTACCTTAGCTCACCACTAAAAAGGTCTTGTTCCCAGGTGCACAATTGACCAATTTCTTCAGCATTCCTCAATTTTTTCTGAGTCTGCAACTCTTCCGTAATGTCGCGCACAAACATTCGCGAACCTTCCGTTGCGCCGTCGCTATTTTTGATTAATTCTGAACTGATGAGTACTGAAATACTGCTGCCGTCTTTTTTCTGGAAGTTCCAAATGCG
>CAZYPV010000067.1:14233-18040 GCA_964649515.1 uncultured Comamonadaceae bacterium
TCTCCCTTTTGCTCATGGCGCTTGATCAGATGAAGCCTCAAAACACGAATGCTTTCGTCTGCGTTTTTCAATTCCACTTCGAACACCAAGTCGCCTTCTTCCTTTATGAAGAGCAGCTCAATGCTTTTGTACAAATCTCCAGCGCTTTCGGGTGACACCCATTGCTGCAGATTCACGGGTTGCTCCGCACCAAGTTCATTTTTAAAGGAGTCGCAAGCTTTGGTGAATTCAAGTTTTTTGTTGAGCACGCAATGAAATATGCTCCCTCTGGAGTAGAGGGGTGAGTCGGACTGACTCGGTTTCAAGGTGCTCAATTGGATGCGTTCTTCAATGCTTCCGGTGAGGTACATTGGAGCACCATCATCGTCTCTAGCAGAAACAGCAACACGGGTATTGAAGCGCTCATATTCTCCCAAATGATTGCGCAACTTGAAGGTCATTTTGAAGTGCTCATCACTGTTCGTCTTGAGCATATCTTTAAAACGATCACGCCAAGCTTTAAAGTCGCTAGGATGAAGTACTTCTTTGTTGAAGAAATCTTGACTTTGAAGCAATTCAGAAGTATATCCCAATCTTTGGCAAAACGCCTTGTTCACAAAATGAACTTGACCTGTAGCAATGTGCCAAACGAAAATAGGAACAGGAACATTGGCAATAATGTGCGCCAATTCATCCACACGCCGATGGCGAACTTTGGAAGATGTGTTTTTTGCTGAGGCCAAGTTAAATCGTCTAGTAATCGGTCGAAAAATAGCGAATTTATGGATGCACGTTTGTAGTCCTTTTACTTACATTGTACAATATCGATGATCGCATTCCAAACGGAAATGAAGTGTAATTCTTACACTAAGTGTATATTTGAAAAAAAAATGAAACATGGAGTACCGTTTTGATCAAAATGTTCCTTTTCACAAATTAGTAGAACTCGCGTCAAAAGCGCCGAAATACCATCTCAAGAGTCGTTTCAAGGATGATGCAAATCGTTGTAGTAAATTCTCCTTGGAGTGGGAAGATATTTACATGGATTTTTCGAAGCAATTGATTGATGAGGACATTTGGCAAGAGCTTTTGGCTTTGGCTGAAGAGGCTGGAGTGCAAGCGGGGATCAAGGCCATGTTTTCGGGTGAAAGAATCAACGAAACAGAAAATCGCGCTGTTCTTCATACGGCTTTGCGCGATGAAGCAGATGCTGAGCGATTCTTTGATGGAAAAAATGTGATGCCCGATGTTCACGAGGTGCTGCGCAACATGGAACAATTCACTCAAGCGGTGCATGATGGTCAATTTTTAGGAGCCGGTGGAGATCGAATTCAAGATGTAGTCAGCATTGGGATTGGTGGGTCTGATCTCGGACCAGTTATGGTGAGCGAAGCCCTCAAATCACTTCCTTCCAAAGTAAATGTGCACTATGTGAGCAATGTGGATGGTTTTCATCTCGAAAACACCTTAAAGCACCTTGAGGCGAAAAGTACTCTTTTCATTGTTGTGAGTAAAACGTTCACAACGCAAGAAACCATGACCAATGCAGAGTATGCTAAAAATTGGTTGGTGGAGCGCTTGGGAGATGATGCTATTGCTCAGCATTTTGCCGCAGTATCTACCAACATTGCGGCAGCAGAAGATTTCGGGATCTCGGAGAAAAATGTTTTCGGCTTTTGGGATTGGGTTGGTGGAAGGTACTCTCTCTGGGGCGCAGTTGGTTTGAGCATCATGATGGAATACGGCGCTGAGGTTTTTGGTGAACTGTTGGCAGGAGCCCGTGCTATGGATAAACATTTCCAAACGACGGAAAGTGCGAAAAATCTGCCCATTGTTTTGGCTTTGATTGGCATTTGGAACAGCAATTTCCTTGAGCATAGAAGCTTGGCCATTCTTCCCTATGCCCAAGGCTTGCATCGCTTTCCTGCGTTTTTGCAACAGGCCGACATGGAGAGTAATGGAAAACAGTGCAATAAAAAAGGGGAGAAGATCAAGTACCAAACAGGACCCGTAATTTGGGGAGAAGCTGGAACCAATGGTCAGCATGCATTTTACCAACTCATTCACCAAGGAACGCAAATCATTCCCGCCGATTTCATTGGTTTTGCCGCCGCGATGAGTCGGTCTGCAGACCACCACGAAAAACTCATGGCCAATTTCATCGCACAAAGTGAGGCATTGATGAATGGTCTCACAAAAGAGGAGGTGATGGCTGATTTGGAGGCACAAGGATTGGATAATGAAGCAATCGAGAAATTGCTCCCCTTCAAAATCTTTGAAGGAAATCGTCCGAGTACAAGCATCTTATTCAATGAACTAAATCCACGCAGCTTGGGGATGCTGATTGCTATGTATGAGCATAAAATTTTTGTACAAGGTTGGATCTGGGACGTGTATAGTTTTGACCAATGGGGGGTAGAATTGGGAAAAAAACTCGCTAAACGAATTCTCCCTCAAATCCAAGGCGGGTCGAGCTTTCAACACGATTCATCGACCTCTGAGCTCATTCGTCGTTGCCAACAAAAGCGTTCACAATAAGATAACATTTAGTTTTTGTTCACACATTTTAGTAAATTTGGGAGGACCGCAGGCGATGCTTGCACCTTAACCAAAATTTACTCCTATGAGAATCAGTACTCTGTTCATCGTACTCATGATGGCCATTCCCAACATGCTGTTTGCAGCATTTACGGGAATATCTGGTGAGGTCTATGCTGTTGATGGCGTGGCCGGAACAACAACTTACCGAATTTATGCGAATTTTAGTGATCCGGGAGATCAGTTGATTGCCCAATATGGAATCGATTATGATCCGCTCATTTATAATACATCCACGACTTTCTTTCAAGAGGTGAATAGTGGCGGACCCATTTCCAGCAACATCAACCCGGCCTTCTTCGCCTTTGTTCCTGAGCTTGAATTCGATTCTTGGTTAACCATCGGAAGAGCAGACCAAAACAACAACAACCTGAACAGTGTCGGCTTCGATTACACCACTTTCGAAGCAGGTAATTCTTGGGTAGTGGACGACATCATTGGTGGAGTACTTTTTGCTTTGCCCGGCGATCCGCAATGCTTTCCTATTAATGGGAAAGTGTTGATGGCGCAATTGACCACCGATGGAGTAATCGATGTGAGCATCAACATTCAATGGAGAGATCCAGCCCAAAATCCAACCGATGTGGCAGATCTTACATTGACCCTACCAGAAGCAAATCCGGGATGTACCGATCAAAATGCCTTGAATTACGACCCTTCTGCAACGGAAGATGACGGATCTTGTACTTATCCGGCACCCAGCTTCACTGGATTGAGTTTTGAACTCGTTACAGAAGATGGAGCCGCTCCGGGAATGGATACTTATCGCGTTTATGCCAATTTCACCAATCCTAACGATCAGTTAGTTGCAGTATATGGTCAAGATGTTACTCCTTTGAGCATCACCACTACAGGAACTTTTTATCAAGACGTGGCAGGTGGTGCGTACAGTACGGACATCAATCCTGCGTTGTATCCTTCGTTCCCCGGTTTGATTTACGATTCTTGGCTTACCATAGGTACAGAAAACGGTCCGAACGACCTCCAAAACATTGGAGTAAATACTGCTGCTTTTGAAGGAGGAGGGAGCTTGTCCATCAATGACGCTATTGGTGGAGCTTGGTATGTTTTTCCGGATGCTGAGCCAGCGGCATTTCCAGATGGGAGCGGACGAGTATTGATTGCACAGCTGACCACCGATGGAATTGTTGACCTCAGCTTGAACCTTCAGTACCGCGCACAGGACGGACAAAATCCACAAGAAGAAGGACTCACATTGACATTTCCGGC
>CAZYPV010000068.1:0-17992 GCA_964649515.1 uncultured Comamonadaceae bacterium
GGCAAGAGGATACACCATTTGGGACCCCTCTTCAGCGGCCTTCGTTATTGATGAAACCCTTTGTATTCCAACCATTTTCATCTCCTATACCGGTTTTGCACTCGACTACAAAATGCCTTTGATCAAAGCCTTGAGCGCCATTGACAAAGCTGCAGTTCCCGTATGTCAATACTTCGATAAGAACATCAATAAAGTGAATGCCACCTTGGGGTGGGAGCAAGAGTACTTCTTGATTGATCGCGCGCTGTACAACGCTCGTCCAGACATCGCACTTACCGGTAGAGCCTTGTTCGGGCACAATCCTGCGAAAGGACAGCAATTGGACGATCACTACTTCGGCTCAATCCCAGAGCGCATTATGATGTTCATGAAAGACTTCGAAACGGAGTCGCACAAATTGGGAATACCAGTAACTACTCGTCATAATGAAGTAGCCCCAAATCAATTTGAAGTTGCACCCGTATTTGAAGAAGCTAACATCGCCAACGACCACAATCAATTGTTGATGGACTTGCTCGATAAAGTGGCCAAGAAACACGATTTCCGTGTGCTCTTGCACGAAAAGCCATTTGAAAGCTTGAACGGATCGGGGAAACACAATAACTGGTCTTTGAGCACCAATACCGGTGTGAACCTTTTGAAACCAGGAAAGAACCCGAAGTCCAACCTGCGCTTTTTGACCTTCTTCGTCAACACCATTGCGGCCATTCATAAGCATGCAGACATCCTTCGCGCTTGCATCGCAGGAGCGGGGAATGATCACCGTTTGGGCGGACACGAAGCACCTCCAGCCATCATCTCGGCTTTCATTGGGTCTCAATTGACCTCATTGTTGGATGCATTGGAGAAAAGCACCAAAGCAGGAAAACTCACCCCGGAAGACAAAACCCGTTTGAAGTTGGAAATTGGTCGGATTCCTGAAGTACTGCTCGACAATACCGATAGAAACAGAACCTCACCATTTGCCTTCACAGGGAACAAGTTTGAGTTCAGAGCCGTGGGATCTACTGCGAACTGTGCACATGCAATGACCGTCTTGAACACCATTGTAGCAGAACAATTGGAAGCATTCAAGGTCAATGTTGATGGTAGAATTGAGAAAGGCGATAAAAAAGACGAAGCCATTTTGAAAGAGCTTCAATCGCTCATCAAGCAATCGAAGTCCATTCGATTTGAAGGAAACGGTTACAGCGATGAATGGTTGAATGAAGCGAAGAAGCGGGGACTATCCAACCTCACCAATACGCCACAAGCTTTGGAGGTTTGGGAGAGAAAAGAAGTCGTAGCTCTCTTCGAAAAGATGAATGTCTTGCATCCTTTGGAAGTAGAAGCACGTGTGGAAGTGGATTATGAGAATTACATCATGAAGCGCCAAATTGAAGCGAGGATTGCTGCTGATATTGCACAAAACCACATCATCCCCGCCGCTATCAACTACCAAAACCGATTGATTGAGAATGCCAAAGGACTCATTGACGTATTGGGGGCAGCTGCAGGAAAGAAAGCCGCTGAAGTTCAAGTTGGATTGATTAAAAACATCTCCGAGCATTTAGGAGTAGTGAAGCAAACCGCAGATGAACTTCTCGCTGAGCGTCGCAAAATCGATGCAATGGAAGGCAATAAAGAAAAGGCAAGAGAGTACGCAGAAGTGGTAATGCCTTTGATGGCCAAAATGAGGGTTCACGCCGATGAGTTGGAAATGCTTGTTGACGACGAAATCTGGCCATTGCCGAAACTGAGAGAAATCTTATTTACCAGATAATATCAACGCTAAAGCCCCGCTCATTGTAGTGGGGCTTTTCTTTTGTTGAAGCCGCGAGAATGCCCACTTTCCTTGTTTCTCCTCCATGATTTGCCAAGCATCAATGGAATCTTCAGAGGAATAAAGCACAAATTGAGCATTATGAGGCTTTTTTAGATTTGCTATTCTCTTAAATATTTACTTATTTTCGCTTCCTGAAACCGCATTTACATGGAAAAAATGAGAACCATTCGCCCAGTTCAAGCAGTGCTTGCTTTTGCCTTTATCCTACTGGGTTCGTTCGCTGCTACTGCCCAAAACAAATATGTTACTGAGGCTGACCAACAGTTTAATCGTGGAGGTTATCACGAGGCCTCGAAAGCGTATAAAGTAGCTTATGACCGCTCAGACGGTATTGATGTTAAAGGATACATCACCTTCCAATTGGGAGAGTGCTACCGATTGATGACCAACAATGCAGGAGCTGAAGAGTGGTACGAGAAGTCCATTGATTTGCGCTACTACAAAGAAAATCCAGAAGTGTATTATATGTATGGTGAAGTTTTGCTCGAGCAAGAAAAGTTTGATGAAGCCACCGTTCAATACACGAAATATAAAGAAAGAGGAGGAGACGCGAGCAAAGCAGATGTGCGCATCAACGATTGTGAAAATGCCTCGCTAGCCATCGAAATGCCACCTTCAAGATACTTGGTTGAACCAGTAGTTTTGTTGAATTCGCCTTTCTTCGACTTTGCTCCGGCTTGGTCAAGCAAAAAGAACGATGAGATCGTTTTCGGTTCGTCGCGCCAAAGTGCTGCAGGTGGAGGAGAAGATCCGATCACTGGTGAAAGCTTTATGGACCTCTTTTCATCTGAACAGGATAAAAAAGGAAAATGGAGTACACCAACTCCTTTAAACATGACCATCAACACGGTTTCCAATGAAGGTGCTTCTTGCTTCGATAAGAAAAGACAGACCATGTACTTCACCCGTTGCGTGTATGAGAAGAAATCCAATTTCGCTTGTGATATCTACTACGCAAAAAGAATGGGTACCAAGTTTGGTCCTGCAGAACCAATGAACATCATCAACAGAGAAAGCAATGATTCTTCGCAAGTAGGTCATCCAGCGCTCACTCCCGATGATATGTACTTGCTTTTCGCTTCAGATATGCCAGGAGGAAAAGGAGGAAAAGATATTTGGTACTTGGCCTATGACAAGAAAACCAAAGAATGGGGCAAGCCTAAAAACCTCGCTGCAGTGAATTCTTCAGGGGATGAAATGTTCCCTTTTGTTGCCGATAATGGAACTTTGTACTTCTCATCGAACGGACACGGAGGTTTGGGTGGTTTGGATATGTTCAAGGCAGAATCAACAGGAGATATGGAGTTTGGTGAAGTGCAAAACTTACAATACCCATTGAACTCAAGTAGCGATGACTTCGGAATCATTGTGGATGGCGATAAAGATCAAGGATACTTTACTTCCAATCGTCCAGGCGGTAAAGGAAAAGATGATATCTACTCCTTCAAAATGCCACCTTTGGAATTCTGTTACAAAGCCACCGTTTACGATTTCGATACCGGTACTCCTTTGGTTGATGCCAAGGTAACCATTCAAGGTACAGACGGAAACAGCTATGCTTTGACCACTGATGGGAATGGCGGTATTTCCCTTTGCGAAGGAGAAGTGATCACAGAAACCAGCTACTCTGTAGATGTGTCTATGGAAGGATATATTGGTACTGGAGACCAATTCTCAACGGTTGGAGTGGGAGAGTCTACCACCTTCGCTCGTGAGTACTTTTTGAAGGAAATCGTTCAAGGAAAAGCATACGAGATGCCATTGGTACTCTATCCATTTGACAGTGCTGATCTTTTGATTACTGAAGAGGTAAATTCTGCGGATTCATTAAGCTTCTTGTTCGATATCATGACGCGTAACCCGAACTTTGTTGTACAACTTGAAGCGCATACAGATACCCGTGGACCGTCCAAATACAACAGAGATCTAAGTCAACGTCGTGCAGAAACCTGTGTGAAATACTTGATTGGAAGAGGGATTGCTGCAGATCGATTGGTACCTGTTGGAAAAGGAGAAGACGAGCCGATCATCTCGGATAAACAAATCAACGCAATGGCCACCGAGGAAGAGCAAGAGAAAGCTCACCAGGTGAACCGTCGTACGATATTTAAGATTTTACGCTATGATTATGTCCCCGCTGAAGGCGAGGGCACAGGAAGCAATTAGCAGAAATAAATAAATTTTATTCGCGGGGTGGGTCTTTTGATCCTACCCCGCTTCTTTTTTTATGTCAGATTCAAGATACCAACAACGCGGCGTCTCCGCAGGTAAAGAAGACGTTCATGCGGCCATCAAAAATGTAGATAAAGGACTTTTCCCAAAAGCCTTTTGCAAGATCGTTCCCGACTACCTCACGGGTAGTGAAGAACACTGCATCGTGATGCACGCCGATGGTGCGGGAACCAAGTCCTCCTTGGCCTACATGTACTGGAAAGAAACCGGAGATGTGTCGGTTTGGAAGGGCATTGCTCAAGATGCACTTATCATGAATATCGACGACCTCCTCTGCGTAGGGGCAACAGGAGAAATCCTTCTTTCTTCAACCATTGGTAGAAATAAACACCTCATTCCGGGTGAAGTAATCTCTGCTATCATTAACGGAACCGAAGAACTGCTCGAAGAACTTCAGAAGCACGGACTCAATATTCGTTCAACGGGTGGTGAAACGGCTGATGTGGGCGACCTCGTTCGAACCATCATTGTGGATTCAACCGTGGTAACCCGCATGAGAAGGGACGAAGTGATCGACAACGCCAACATCAAAGCAGGCAATGTGATTGTTGGATTGGCCTCTTTCGGTAAAGCAAGCTATGAAAGTGAATACAACGGAGGAATGGGAAGCAACGGTTTAACCAGTGCTCGTCATGACGTCTTCGGAAAAGCACTTGCAACAAAATACCCCGAGTCTTTCGATCCCAAAACCAACATGGATTTGGTGTATTCTGGTACGAAAAACCTCACCTCCGATGTGGCCGGGAGTCCGATCGACGCTGGAAAATTGGTGCTTTCACCCACGCGTACCTACGCCCCCATCGTAAACAAAGTACTGGAGCAATTTCGCGGCAAAATCGATGGAATGGTGCATTGCAGTGGCGGCGCGCAGACCAAAGTGCTTCACTTCGCAGGAGATGTGCACGTGGTGAAAGACCAGCTCTTCGAAACACCACCCCTTTTCAAGTTGATTCAAGAAGAATCGGGAACCACTTGGGAAGAAATGTACAAAGTCTTCAACATGGGGCACCGCATGGAGTTCTACACCGATGAAGCCACAGCCACCAAAATCATCGAAATATCGAAGTCTTTTGATGTGGATGCTAAGATTGTGGGTAGAGTGGAAGCTTCAGCCCAAAAAGAACTGAGTATCATCAGTGAGTACGGAACGTTTAAATACAGCTAAGAGATGAGCGATTTATTGGGGAAATTGGCCTCGATCCACGATCGATACCGGGAAGTAAGTCTGTTGATCGTCGATCCTGAAGTGATCAGCGATAACAAGCGTTACGCCGTATTGATGAAAGAGTACAAGGATTTGGGGAAACTTTCAGAAGTGTACCTCAAGTTCAAAAATGTGAACGACAATCTTCAATCTGCTCAAGAAATGTTGGAGGCCGAAAGCGATGCAGAAATGCGTGAAATGGCTAAGGAAGAAATCAATGAGCTGAGCGAAGAGAAGGCGAAGATGGAAGAAGAGATCAAATGGATGCTCATTCCAAAAGATCCCGACGACCACAAAGACGTAATCGTCGAACTTCGCGCAGGAACAGGAGGAGATGAAGCCAGTATCTTTTGTGGTGATTTGTTCAGGATGTATTCCAAATTCATTGAAGACAGCGGCTGGAAGATGGAAGTGGCCAACGTGAATGAAGGAACAAGTGGTGGATACAAGGAGGTGGTCTTTACGGTTTCTGGTGACGACGTTTATGCTACCCTCAAATATGAATCAGGCGTTCACCGTGTTCAACGCGTTCCCGCAACGGAATCCCAAGGAAGGGTGCATACTTCAGCAGCAACTGTGGCGGTGTTGCCAGAGGCGGATGAAGTGGATGTGGAATTGAACATGGCCGATGTGAAGAAAGATACCTACCGAGCAAGTGGTGCCGGTGGTCAGCACGTGAACAAAACAGAATCGGCGGTCCGACTCACCCACCTCCCCACAGGAATTGTGGTGGAGTGCCAAGATGGACGGTCCCAGCACCAGAACTACGAAAAAGCCCTCACCGTACTTCGAAGCCGAATGTATGAACAGGAGTTGGAAAAGGCGCAACAAGAACGAGCTGCAGAACGGAAAACGCTGGTGAGCACCGGAGATCGATCTGCAAAAATTCGCACCTACAACTATCCGCAAGGAAGGGTAACCGATCACAGAATCAACCTCACACTTTACAACCTTCAAAACATCATTGACGGTGATCTGAAGGAAGTGATTGATG
Source organism: uncultured Comamonadaceae bacterium (assembly GCA_964649515.1). GTDB lineage: Bacteria > Bacteroidota > Bacteroidia > Flavobacteriales_D > Sanyastnellaceae > CALKGK01. The sequence continues at coordinate 6,256 of CAZYPV010000068.1, forward strand.
CACTGAAAATGGCGGAGAACACCTCTAAATTAATGGAAGGACAAGGATGAAACGACAAGAATTGATCGAGCAGATAAAAGCGAAAAAAAGCTTTTTGTGCATTGGTTTGGACAGCGATTTGGACAAGATTCCGGAGCATTTGAAGGATCATCCCGACGCCTTATTCGAATTTAATAAAGCCATTATCGAGGCCACAAGCGACCTTTGTGTAGCGTACAAACCTAACCTCGCTTTTTATGAGCGTTATGGAGCCAAAGGTTGGGATGCTCTTCAAAGAAGCATCGCCTTGATCCCAAAGGACTGCCTCGTGATTGCTGATGCTAAGCGTGGCGATATCGGGAATACCTCAAAATACTACGCAGAAGCCATGTTCAATCAACTTGGCGCAGATGCGATTACCGTTGCTCCTTATATGGGAGAGGACAGCGTTAAGCCTTTCCTTGCTTTTGAAGACAAGTGGACCATCGTCCTTGCCATGACTTCCAACAAGGGGGCCGCAGATTTTCAGTGGCATGGTGAAACTGAACTTTTCAGGGAGGTGATCCGGAAGTGCAACAGCTGGGGAAAAGACGATCAACTGATGTATGTTGTAGGAGCTACTCGTCCGGAAGGATTCAAAGCCATTCGAGAAGAAGCTCCAACTCATTTTCTTCTGGTGCCTGGTGTGGGTGCTCAGGGAGGAACCGTGGAAGATGTTGTGAAGTTTGGGATGACCGATGAAGTGGGCTTGCTGATCAATTCCTCGCGCGGAATCATTTATGCTGACAACTCCGAAAATTTTGCAAATGAGGCCAGAAAAAAAGCGCTTCAATTGCAAAAAACAATGGAAGCGCTTTTGAGCGATCGAGGCATTGTGTAACATGCCTGCAAAAAGTTTTATTCTTCGATTTCAGCAGTAGCGGTGATGTCTGCAACCACCTGTAACACAAAGTTCGCAGGTTGTTCGCTCACATTTCCATTGGCCAAGATTTTGATGGCGTTTCCATCCAGCAAATAGCCAACAATCTTTTCGTTGTCTGCTTCACTAAATTCAATGGTGTTTCGTTCGTCGTCGTTGCTCGTGGCTGAAAGAAGCAATTCTGGAATTTCGTAGGAAACGAAGTCGTTTTCGTTGCTCACTTTTGAGAACCTAAGCATCCCATCCAAAGTAGCCGCTTCAGCCCCTCCAAATTCCCAAACTTTATAGCTGATGGAATTCAAACGGTAATTGATGATGCTTTCTTTGACCTGTTCCAATTCTTCATTGCTCAAACTGGAAAGAATTTCTTCAAAAGTAAAAGCGGTTTGTCCTTCCTCCATATTTACATTGAAGTCTTTGACCAATTGAAGGTTGAAGGATTGTTCTGTAATTTTTTCACAGCCCGTAAAGAGCATCAGGGCAACAGCGAGCCCTAAGAAGGAGAGTGTTTTTTTCATAGCGTTAATTTTTCATCTGCAAGATACTTAATATCATTGGCAAAATGGTTCTGTGTGGCTACGATTCATGCCCCATTTTTGTTTCATGATCGAAGAATATCTACACTACATCTGGAAATTTCAACATTTCACACAAAGTGATTTGTTGACCACCTCGGGGCAAAAACTCGAAATTCTCTATCGAGGAGATTACAACCATCATGCTGGTCCGGACTTCCTCGAAGCCAAGATCAATTTGGACGGGGTGAATTGGTTTGGCCACGTTGAAATTCATCTCAAGTCTTCCGATTGGTATGCTCATCGGCATGAAGTGGATGATAAATATAAAAGTGTGGTTTTGCATGTGGTATGGGAGCACAACCGAGAAGTTGAAGTAGAGGACAACGTGTTTTTGCCCGTGTTGGAGCTGAAATCGAGGTGCGATGAAGCCCATTGGAGGCAATATCAGCGCCACTTGCCCCACGCTGAAATCATCCCATGTGCAAAACAAGTAGGCGATTTGGATACCGCCATCATTCACCAAACGGTAACTCGGTATTTTGTGCAAAGGTTGGAACATCGGGCATCATCCATCTTAAGTTTATTGGAAGCCTCACAAGGAGATTGGAACAGGGTGGCTTGGATCACCTTGAGTGCGGCTTTCGGGTTTAAGTTGAACAAGGAAGCATTCATCCATTTCGCAGAGCGAGTGCCTTGGAAAATCATTGAAAGATATCGAAACGACGAAATGAAACTTTTGGCCCTTTTTTTCGGACAAGCAGGTTGGTTGGAAACAAGAAAGGAAAACGACGCATTGGAACGAATGTATACCATGTTGAAAAGCGCTTATGGACTCGTTCCCATGCAAAAAACGCATTGGAATTTCGGACAAGTTCATCCGGCCAATTTCCCCACACAACGCCTCTTTGAACTGGCCAAAGCCGTTCACGGGTCAGGATTCAAAATGGCCAGATTGATTAACGATTTGGACATGGAGGCCGCCTTGAAACAACTGAAGGGGAGTCCCTCATGGAAATTAGAAAACCACGAAACCCTGAAAAACATCAAAGGACTCAAGCCAAAAACCTCCTTAGGGGATGGCAGTGCTCAAACCATACTCATCAATGCTCATCTACCCCTTCTTTTTGCCTATGGGGTTCATCATCAGATTGATGAGCTCAAAGCACTTGTGGTTGATCGGTTTCAGACTATACCCCCAGAAGAGAACAAAACCATCCGCATGTGGAAAGCTTGCGGACTCCAAGTTGGAAACATGTTGGAAAGTCAGGGTTTATTGGAGCTCTTCAAAACCAAGTGTAATCATAAAAAATGTTTATCTTGCTCCATAGGAAACCAAATTCTAAAAACCGCTCACAATGATAAAAGCCACCATTGATTTTTTCGAAAAACAAGCATACGGTGTTTGTGCATGGTGGGGAGATAAATTGGGAATCGCTGCACACAAAGTTCGTTTGTCCTTCATTTATCTTAGCTTCATAGCGCTCGGCTCTCCCATCATCATCTACCTCGTAATGGCCTTCATTCTAGAGAATAAGCGCTATTTCAAACCCCGCTTTGGCAAGCGCAGTACCATCTGGGAACTTAAATAAGTGATTCACAACCTTAAAATATTTAGCCGGATATTCTATTCGCTTTTTACTGTATTCATAGTAATCGCGATTGGCAGCTTGGGCTACATGTTAATCGAAGGCTACTCTTTCGTAGAGTCGCTTTACATGACGGTAATTACCGTTTCTACAGTGGGATTTGGAGAAGTTCGTCCGCTAAGTCCATCGGGAATGATCTTCACCTCCTTCCTCATTGTATCCAGTATCGGAACCTTTGCCTATACCATTTCAGCCGTAACCACCTATTTCGTTGCCGGCGAGTACAAGAACCTTTTTAAAACCAGAAAATTGGAAAAACGATTAGAAAAACTGAGCGGACACGTCATTGTTTGCGGATATGGTAGGGTAGGAGAAATGGCCTGTTCCGAGCTGGTGGATCACAATCAAGAAATCATTATCCTCGAAACGGAGCTGGACAAAGTGCATAGTTTGCCGGAAGGAGATCGTGTTACCGTATTGGAAGGGGACGCCACGAAAGACGAAAACCTTATTCGGGCGGGAATCCATCGGGCAAAAGCCATCATTACCACCCTTCCACACGACGCGGATAATCTCTATGTGGTGCTCACCGCTCGTGAACTCAACAAAAATCTAGTCATCATTTCTCGTGCCTCTCAAACAGAATCCTGTCATAAACTTCGGATTGCTGGAGCTACTAACGTCATCATGCCCGATAAGGTTGGAGGCGCACACATGGCTTCGCTCGTGGTGAATCCTGATGTGATTGAGTTTTTGGACCACATCCGGATTCAAGGAGCTAGTGGTATCAATCTCGAAGAAGTGCAATTCGAAGACCTGCCCGATAATTTTCGTTACAAAACACTCGGCGAGCTTCAACAACACAACCGCTTTGGAATCAACATTATCGGTTATAAAGCAGAAGGTGATTATGTTATCAATCCCGGACCAGAAACACAAATTCTGCCCAAGTGCAAATTGTTTGTCTTGGGGAATCCCGATCAAATACGTTTACTAAATAGAATACTCGGAATACAAACTACAGTCTAAACCGACTTTCTTACCGTTAAAACTTGGTTATCTTTGAGCCAAGCCAAAACCAAATTTATGTACAAGAACCTACAACGCTTCACTTTTTTACTCTTATTTACCACACTCTTGAGCACGGCTTTTGCCCAAGAAAATGCGGATTCCAAGCCCCCCACGATGGACGAGCGCATCAACGGATTCATGGAGCCCATCACCACCGGAGTGTCAAAAGTGATTTTTTATTCTTTGCCCATCGGGGAAGAAGTTGTAGTAGAAAGATACGATACCACAACCTCGCGTTACCGAATGGTGTTGGACGGAACCATTCCAACAGCGACTGTTGACCTCGAAAAAGATCCATTAAAAGGAGTTCCTTTAATTCTAGATGTCAGACCCGAAGGAATGGTACTGAACTACGAGTTGGGTGCAGGAAAGGAGGCCCAAAATTTCGAAATTAAGGACGTGAACATCGGTGCCCCAATGGAAGTGAAATTGTTGGATGGAACAAGCACCAGCATCCAAGTAGATGGTCTCACAGAAAACCTACCTATTGGCAGTAAATTCAGAATCCTTCACAAGAACATTGAAATTCCTTTTGTCCTCATCTGGCTTGTTTTAGGAGCCGTGTTCTTCACCTTCTTTTTCCGTTTTGTCAACATTCGTGGATTCAAGCATGCCTTGGATGTGGTAAGAGGGAGGTTTGACGATCCAAATGACGCCGGAGAAGTGTCTCACTTTCAAGCACTCACAGCGGCACTTTCGGGTACTGTTGGTATCGGGAACATCGCTGGAGTTGCCGTTGCAGTATCACTCGGAGGGGCAGGAGCTACCTTTTGGATGATTGTGGCGGGAATTCTTGGAATGAGCACCAAATTTGTGGAATGTACCCTTGGTGTTAAATACCGAAAAGTAAACCCGGATGGATCTGTTTCTGGAGGACCGATGTATTACTTATCCAAAGGACTCGAAAAACGAAATTTAGGAATGCTCGGCAAGGTCTTGGCCATTTTATTCGCAGTGGCTTGTATCGGAGGTTCCTTCGGAGGAGGAAATATGGTGCAGATCAATCAGGCAACTGCTTTGCTCACTGAAGCTACCGGAGGAGTGGACTCCTTTCTTTACCAAAGAGGTTGGATTTTTGGGGTGACCATGGCCGTAATTGTAGGAATCATCATCATTGGTGGGATCAAAAGCATCGCACGTGTAACCGATAAGATCGTTCCATTCATGGTCGGGATTTACGTGGTTGCAGCAATCATTGTGTTGGCCATGAATTTCAGTGCTATACCAGCAGCATTTGGTGAAATCTTTGGAGGAGCTTTCAATTCAGAAGCCATGTACGGGGGTGTAATTGGCGTGCTCATACAAGGATTCCGAAGAGCGGCCTTCTCCAATGAAGCGGGAATCGGGTCTGCCTCCATTGCACACTCTGCAGCTAAAACCGATGAACCCATTTCAGAAGGACTCGTTTCTTTGTTGGAGCCCTTCATTGATACGGTAGTTATTTGTACCATGACGGCCTTGGTGATTGTGGTGTCAGACTACGGAAGCTTCACTGCCACAGAAGTATTCATTAACGAGAAAGCAGGCGACCTCGATGCTATCGGTCTAACCAGCAGTGCTTTTGCACAAAGCATTTCATGGTTCCCAATCATTCTCACCGTGGCCGTAATTCTCTTCGCCCTCTCTACCATGATCTCATGGTCGTATTACGGATTGAAAGCGTGGACTTTCGTTTTTGGAGAAGGAAAAGGGGCGAACATTTCGTATAAGTTTATTTTCTGCTTGTTTGTTGTTGTAGGTTCAGCCATTAGTGCAAATCAAGTATTCGATTTCGGTGATGCCATGATCTTCGCCATGTGTTTCCCGAACGTTCTCGGACTCTATTTCCTGGCACCGGAGATTTGGAAAGACCTTCAAAATTATATGGGCAGAGTGAAATCTGGAGAAATTAAGCGGTATAAGTAGCACACCAAACATCACAACTATGGATTCGTTTTTTTGGTTTAGGAAGGAGGAGTTCAGAGGGGTGATGGTTGTAGTACTTCTCTCAAGCGCCCTTGCTCTTTTTGGTATTTATGCCAGAAAGTCGGCTCAAATCCCACCCATGAGTCAGCAACAACGGGAGCATTATGAGCAGCTTTGGCTCGCAGAGCAAGCGGAAAATCAAGAAGCAGAAAAAAAGGCGGGCCAATTTTCAGGGACGAAGCGCGAAACTGTTCGCGAAAATGCTTGGAAACACCAAGGGAAGTTTGACCCCAACACCGCTCCAGACGGGGAGTGGCTGAAACGCGGAATCAGCGAGAAGCAATTGAAGAGCATCCGAAAATACTGCTCCTCGGGCGCACATTTTGAATCGATTGAAGACTTGAAGAAGGTCTATGTACTTTCAGATCGATGGGTTGATTTTTTTGAAGCTGATTTTCAATTCTCTCCCCAACCCAAACGCGAAAGCTCCTCTGGAAAGTCCGAATCTTCGGTGCCCAGGGAGAAGGAAAAAGCCCCTGCCCCAGCTTCAACCAACGAAGAAAGAGAACGTTTGAACATCAATGAAGCCGACACCAATGCATTCAAATCCATTTACGGCATCGGTTCATATTATGCCAACAAGCTAGTAAAGTACCGTGAAGCGCTCGGTGGTTATCATAGCATGTCTCAACTCCAAGAAATTTACAACATGCGAGAAGAAGTGCTCCTCGTTTTGGAAGAAAATTGTTATCTCCAAGAAGGAGTACAAACTTGCCTCAGGATTAATGAAGCAAGTGAGGAAGAACTCGCCCAACATCCTTACCTTAGCAGAAACCAAAGCAAGGCATTGGTGGCATACAGGAATGAACACGGAGCATTTCAATCAGAACAAGAACTCCTAAGATGTGTTGTAATGGATGAAGCCACAGTTTTGAAGATTAGGCCCTATTTATGTCTACAGACCCCTTAATTAACGAAATCAGAAATCACATCCGCGACGTGCATGATTTTCCCAAGGAAGGCATTGTATTCAAAGATATTACACCCATTTTTCAAAACCCGAAATTGTGTCAATCCATTGTTCAGCGCATGGCAAAAGAGTGCAAAGATCTGAACATTGATGTCATCATGGGAGTCGAGTCGAGAGGCTTCTTCTTTGGATTACCGCTCAGTTGGGAACTTGGTGTACCCTTTGTGCCTGTTCGGAAGAAGGGAAAGCTTCCTTACCAAACAGTGAGTTATGACTATGAGTTGGAATATGGAAGCGCTAGCATTGAAATCCACAATGACGCTCTTGAGGCTGGTCAGCGAGTGCTCATCCACGATGATCTTCTCGCCACCGGTGGCACAGCTGCAGGTGCTGCGGAGTTGGTGAAATTGTGTGGAGCAGAGGCCGTAGGATTCTCTTTCCTCGTAGCTTTGGATTTTTTGAATGGAAAAGAACGCCTAAAATCATACAGTGAGAACTTTAGTATTTTAGCGCGCTATTGAAGTACGGAGAGAAGGACGCTTCTCGAAAAAGACAAATTTGATAACCCGATCTCTAAGATCTCAAAACGTTTAAAGAAATGAACTTTGAACAGAATGAAAACGAAAAGATGATTGCGCAAATGGTGCGCGATTTTGCAGAAAAGGAAATACGACCCGCTTTTATGGAGTGGGACGAAAACCAACACTTTCCGAAGGAACTTTTTCACCAGATGGGAGAGTTAGGATTGATGGGAGTGTTGGTTCCTGAAGAATACGGTGGAGCTGGATTGGGGTACAACGAATACATCACCGTGATCTCCGAAATTGCCCAAGTATGTGGATCCATTGGATTGTCTGTAGCCGCACACAACAGTTTGTGCACCGGACACATCCTTTCTTTTGGAAATGAAGCCCAGAAAAAGAAATACCTCCCCAGTTTGGCCAGCGGAAAATGGATCGGTGCTTGGGGCTTGACAGAAGCGAATACCGGCTCTGACGCCATGCGCATGAAATGTGTTGCCAAAAAAGACGGCAATGAATGGGTCATCAATGGAGCTAAAAACTGGATCACCCATGGTATTTCTGGAGACGTAGCTGTAGTACTTGCTCGAACAGGAGAACTTTTGGACAGCCGTGGCATTACAGCATTCATTGTGGAACGCGGAACACCAGGTTTCAGCGGGGGAAAGAAAGAGAATAAATTGGGAATGCGCGCCAGCGAAACCGCAGAAATGATCTTTGAAGAATGCAGAGTTCCGGAAGAAAATGTTCTAGGGGAAGTGGGTGACGGGTTTATTCAAGCCATGAAGATTCTCGATGGAGGAAGAATATCCATCGGTGCCCTCTCTTTGGGAATTGCTAAAGGAGCCCTTTCAGCCAGCATCAAATACAGTAAAGAAAGAGAACAGTTTGGACAAAGCATCTCCAATTTCCAAGCCATTGCATTTAAATTGGCAGACATGGCCACCGAAATTGAAGCCGCAGAAATGCTGCTCTATCACTCGGCTTATTTGAAGAACACCGGCCAAAAAATGACCAAAGAATCGGCCATGGCCAAATACTACGCCAGTGAAGTGTGTGTGCGTGCGGCAACCGAAGCTGTGCAGATTTTTGGAGGATATGGATACACCAAAGACTATCCTGCTGAAAAATACTATCGCGACGCAAAGCTATGTACCATCGGAGAAGGAACATCAGAAATCCAAAAGTTGGTGATTTCAAGAGAGATATTGAAGTAAGGTTTGGATAAAGCAAAAAAGTAATTATCTTTGCCCTCCAATTAAAAGAAAAAACAATGCTTATTATTCCTGTTAAAGAAGGCGAGAACATAGAGAGAGCTCTCAAAAAGTTCAAGAAAAAATTTGAGCGTACAGGTACAATGCGTGCCCTTAGAGCTCGTCAGCACTATGTTAAGCCATGTGTTGCTCGTAGAGAAGCAATGAAAAAAGCGATATACAAAAACGGTTTGAATCTCGAAGATTAAGCCATTTTTCGAACGATATTTTGAAGCGGAATTCCCAAGGAGTTCCGCTTTTTTTGTGCAAATTTCTTAGCTTGTCAACAGAAGAACAGACCCCTTGGAAAAGCATCTCAATCATTTTTTAGACTATTTACAGGCAGAAAAGCGCTCTTCTGAGCATACGCTCTTGGCATATGAAAACGACCTCAGGCAGTTCATGGATTATGCGGTGGAAGAGTTTGAAGTGAATCGGGTGGAGGAGATCACCAGCGCCGTGCTTCGTTCGTGGCTCATGCTATTAAATGAGATGCAGTATGAAGCGCGTTCGGTGCATCGTAAAATGAGCTCTTTGCGCACCTTTTTTAAGTACTTGCGCAGGGAAGGAGTGTGCGATCACGACCCGATGATGAATATAAAAGGTCCCAAGATTCCAAAACGCTTACCGAGTTACGTTGAAGTCGAAGCCATGGAACGACTCCTCCTGAGCTTTGAGGAAAAGACAGCAAATCAGGATTATAATGCGCTTCGAGACCAACTCATTGTAACCCTTTTTTATGAAACCGGTATACGACTTTCTGAGTTGATTGGATTGAAGGTAAACGACCTTGATGATCGGCAGCAAATTAAAGTTCGGGGGAAGCGCAATAAAGAACGCATTTTGCCCATTACCAAAGCAAGTGCTGCCCTAATCAAAAAGAGTTTTGAATTGAGAAAGAAAGAAGGGAAAGGCCTTGCGGAAACCGATGCGCTTTTACTCAATAATGAAGGGAAAAGACTGACTCCAAAATTTGTTTATGGAAGAGTCAATCACTACCTTGGTAAGGTGAGTACAGTGCAAAAGAAAAGTCCGCATATTTTAAGGCATACCTTCGCCACACATTTGCTTAACAACGGTGCACATTTAAACACCGTAAAGGAGCTGTTGGGGCATTCGAATCTCAGTGCAACACAAATTTACACCCACAATTCGATCGAGCAGCTCAAGACCATTCATCAAAAAAATCATCCTCGAGGGTAGTGTGTTACCCAAGAAGATCTAAAACAGGATTAATATGCAGTTACAAGTTCATTCCATCCATTTCGACGCTGATCAAAAGTTGATCAACTTCATCCAAGAGAAAATTGATAAGCTCAATTTATTTCACGATCAAATCATTGGCGGCGAAGTATTTCTTCGTTTGGAGAATTCAGACACGAACGAAAACAAAGTTGCAGAGATTAAATTATTGGTGCCTGGCAAGGATTTATTTGCCCGCCGACAGTGCAGAACATTTGAGGAAGCTACCGACGTTGCTGTGGAAGCACTTCGCAGACAAATCAAGAAGCACAAAGAGAAAATGAGGGCACACTAAAAAAAAGTAAAAATTTTCGGACTTAATTTTTGCGCAGAGAAAAAGAGTTATTACATTTGCACTCCCTTAGAAAACGGGGAGTGCTTTTTTTTGAAAAGGATTCCAAGAGGAAGAGGGGAGATGCCGATGTAGCTCAGTTGGCCAGAGCAGCTGATTTGTAATCAGCGGGTCGGGGGTTCGAATCCCTCCATCGGCTCAGTTCTTTGAACTATTATTACCTGAGGGGAGATACTCAAGCGGTCAACGAGGACAGACTGTAAATCTGTTGGCTACGCCTTCGCAGGTTCGAATCCTGCTCTCCCCACACACATTGCATAAAAAGAAATTAGCGGGAGTAGCTCAGTTGGTAGAGCGTCAGCCTTCCAAGCTGAATGTCGCGAGTTCGAATCTCGTCTCCCGCTCTAATTTTTTTTGCCGATGTAGCTCAGGGGTAGAGCGCATCCTTGGTAAGGATGAGGTCAGGGGTTCAATTCCCCTCATTGGCTCAATTAAGATTATTAGAGTAAGAATTTATTTAACAAAGAGTAGTAATTTAAACAAATCAAGGCTATGGCTAAAGAAAATTTTGACCGTTCGAAGCCGCACTTAAACATTGGTACCATTGGTCACGTTGACCACGGTAAGACCACTTTGACTGCTGCGATCACAACTGTGCTTGCGACGGATGGGTTGGCCCAAACAAGAGATTTCTCTTCTATTGACAACGCTCCTGAAGAGAAAGAGCGCGGTATCACAATTAACACTTCACACGTAGAGTACGAAACAAGCAATCGTCACTATGCACACGTTGACTGTCCAGGTCACGCCGATTATGTGAAGAACATGGTAACTGGTGCTGCTCAGATGGATGGTGCAATCTTGGTTGTAGCTTCTACTGACGGACCAATGCCACAAACACGTGAGCACATCCTTCTTGGGCGTCAGGTAGGTATTCCTCGTATCGTTGTATTCATGAACAAAGTGGATATGGTTGATGACGAAGAACTACTTGAACTTGTTGAGATGGAAATTCGTGACCTCCTTTCTTTCTACGAGTACGATGGAGACAACTCTCCAGTAGTTAAAGGTTCTGCACTTGGTGCATTGAACGGAGAAGCGAAGTGGGTTGACACTGTGAAAGAATTGATGGATGCAGTGGATAACTGGATCGAAATTCCACCACGTGACAACGAAAAGCCATTCTTGATGTCTGTTGAGGACGTATTCTCGATCACTGGTCGTGGAACTGTGGCAACAGGACGTATCGAAACTGGTGTAATTAACACTGGTGACGAAGTAGATATCTTGGGAATGCAAGAAGAAAAAATGAAGTCAACCATCACAGGGGTAGAGATGTTCCGTAAGATCCTCGACCGTGGTGAAGCAGGTGACAACGTTGGTCTTTTGCTCCGTGGTATCGACAAGAAAGAGATTAAGCGTGGAATGGTAATCGCCGCTCCAAACTCAATCACTCCTCACACTGAATTCAAAGCTGAGGT
>CAZYPV010000069.1:0-17970 GCA_964649515.1 uncultured Comamonadaceae bacterium
AGCTATTCTTCATTGAGTGGAGAAATGATACATTTCGTTTGCGAAGCTCTACGCGAAAAAAGCAACTGATAACTTCCTAATTTGCAATAGTTTGTTTATTTTCATGATTCACCAAATCATCTGAACATGAAATTAGATTTTCCTTTTTCCAGTTTCCAGTTTCTCCTTTTAGCGCTCTTGTTAGCTTCTTTTTCTACTAATGCACAACAATCTTTTGCCCCCTGCGGCAATGGGAGTATGGAAGAAAGAAACATCCAAATGATGGGCGCTCCTTTCGGAGGGGGTGGTTCATTGATTTGCGAATTGAATGACACTTGGGACGTAGATCAAAAGTTTTTAATGCCCGTTGTGGTTCATGTACTTTATAGTGTTGACGAAAACGGAGAAGAGCTTAACGGGCCGACTATTACGGAAGAACAAATTAACAGCGAAATGCAAATAGTGATTTTAAGCAGCCGAGGAGAAGTACTCTTAGAGGCAGTGAAGCCCAAGCATTGGGAGGAGTTGGTGCTCAACACTTCTTCTCTTTCAAGCGGTACGTATATTATCAAGTGCTTTTCAAATAGCTTTACCCAGAGCTCCAGTTTTGTGGTGGTTCATTAATCTAGAGGCATGATATCCGAAATTCGCTTCATATCCTGCATCCTCATTTTTGGTTTGAATTCTCTTCAAGCTCAAGAAACTTTTTATCGAGAGTTTCATCTGGAGGCGAATCTTTTACAGTCTAATATTCTTGAACTTCCTCATGGTTTTGTAACTTTTGGACATGGTGGGAGTTTGATAAATGACCTTGGTGAACGGATTACGTATCTAAATAACTACAATCACAATGGTGATTTATTGGAAACGAGGTTCATCTCATACGCATCTGAGAATGTAGAATATGACTCGCGAATCAAATGTGCCTGCGAAATAAATGAAGCTACAATAGTGGTGGGGTTTGAGATCAACGGACCTGATGGTGGAGGAGTGATCTTACAGTGGTTTAATTCCAATAGTTTGGAGCTTGTACGAGAGGTGGTCATTGATCCTCCAGAAGACGCTAATCTCGAGTCGGGTTCCCTGGTAATGGGCTTGTCCAGTGTGCACTGTGGTGAAGAAAGCATCTATGTGTCGATGGCTGTGAATCGGATCAGTAGCAACGAAGACGGAAGAATCGTAAAACTAGACCATGAGGGAAATGTACTTTGGGATCTTGATTTTGTGCGGCAATCAGATAATTGGATTACCTCTATTCAAGAGCGGAACGACACGCTATTTGCGGCAGAAATACGCAGGATAGTGGAGCTGGATGGTAACCCATTGAGTCATGTGTTGATGCAGTTGGACGAAGACGGTGAATTGCTTTCGGAATTTGTCTTGATGTTTACCTACGACCATTCAAAGAACATCGGCGATTTTATGGTGGATGATGAAGGCATTGTTTGCATCGGCGGTGGCGCCCGCGAACCTGAGGTAAGTGTGATGCCTACCCCCATGATTTACAAATTAAATCGGCAAGGCGAAGAGCTGTGGACGAGTTTTCCGCCCACCACTCCTTTCTTAGAACAGTTTACTGTGGAGCTGGAGCAAAGCTGTGATGGTGGCTACATCATGTGCGGACACGAGCACGTCTGGGGCCCAGATAGCAGCTTCACCTTCAACTACAATGTAATGCTGGGCCGCTATGCCAATGACGGTACTTTTCTGTGGAAACGGAATTTTGAGTTCGTAGGTACGCAAGACTTTAACAATCGAATAGCTGATCTCATCAGCACTTCAGATGGTGGTTTTGCTGCAGTGGGCTACCATGTCAATTATGATTTGGAAAACCCCTACCCTGAAGGAGAGCCCTCCCAAAAAGCGTGGTTCTTAAAGGTGGATGAATGCGGCTGCCTCGTTCCTGGTTGCGATCCCAATTGCAGCACCGAAGTTTGTCCTGAAAGTCCTTTCCTACTTGATGAAGATACTTTTATCATTGGTCCAAATCCGGCACAAAGTCACCTCAACATTTATTTGGGTGAACGTGAAGAGGCAGGCACTTTTGAAATCAGAAACATTCAAGGGCAATTGGTTCAATCGTTCACTGCCGCTCAAGGAAACACCACTTTTGTTCTAGAAACCGCTACCTATGCCGAGGGAATGTACGTCTTATCTTATATGAATGCCGAGGGCGAAGTCCTTCAGAGTGAGCGGGTGATGGTGGTCATTCATTAACTTAAAAACATGAGACTACAAATTCGCTTCGTATTCAGTATCCTCATTTTTGGTTTGAATTCTCTTCAAGCTCAAGAAACTTTTTATCGAGAGTTTCATCTGGAGGCGAATCTTTTACAGTCTAATATTCTTGAACTTCCTCATGGTTTTGTAACTTTTGGACATGGTGGGAGTTTGATAAATGACCTTGGTGAACGGATTACGTATCTAAATAACTACAATCACAATGGTGATTTATTGGAAACGAGGTTCATCTCATACGCATCTGAGAATGTAGAATATGACTCGCGAATCAAATGTGCCTGCGAAATAAATGAAGCTACAATAGTGGTGGGGTTTGAGATCAACGGACCTGATGGTGGAGGAGTGATCTTACAGTGGTTTAATTCCAATAGTTTGGAGCTTGTACGAGAGGTGGTCATTGATCCTCCAGAAGACGCTAATCTCGAGTCGGGTTCCCTGGTAATGGGCTTGTCCAGTGTGCACTGTGGTGAAGAAAGCATCTATGTGTCGATGGCTGTGAATCGGATCAGTAGCAACGAAGACGGAAGAATCGTAAAACTAGACCATGAGGGAAATGTACTTTGGGATCTTGATTTTGTGCGGCAATCAGATAATTGGATTACCTCTATTCAAGAGCGGAACGACACGCTATTTGCGGCAGAAATACGCAGGATAGTGGAGCTGGATGGTAACCCATTGAGTCATGTGTTGATGCAGTTGGACGAAGACGGTGAATTGCTTTCGGAATTTGTCTTGATGTTTACCTACGACCATTCAAAGAACATCGGCGATTTTATGGTGGATGATGAAGGCATTGTTTGCATCGGCGGTGGCGCCCGCGAACCTGAGGTAAGTGTGATGCCTACCCCCATGATTTACAAATTAAATCGGCAAGGCGAAGAGCTGTGGACGAGTTTTCCGCCCACCACTCCTTTCTTAGAACAGTTTACTGTGGAGCTGGAGCAAAGCTGTGATGGTGGCTACATCATGTGCGGACACGAGCACGTCTGGGGCCCAGATAGCAGCTTCACCTTCAACTACAATGTAATGCTGGGCCGCTATGCCAATGACGGTACTTTTCTGTGGAAACGGAATTTTGAGTTCGTAGGTACGCAAGACTTTAACAATCGAATAGCTGATCTCATCAGCACTTCAGATGGTGGTTTTGCTGCAGTGGGCTACCATGTCAATTATGATTTGGAAAACCCCTACCCTGAAGGAGAGCCCTCCCAAAAAGCGTGGTTCTTAAAGGTGGATGAATGCGGCTGCCTCGTTCCTGGTTGCGATCCCAATTGCAGCACCGAAGTTTGTCCTGAAAGTCCTTTCCTACTTGATGAAGATACTTTTATCATTGGTCCAAATCCGGCACAAAGTCACCTCAACATTTATTTGGGTGAACGTGAAGAGGCAGGCACTTTTGAAATCAGAAACATTCAAGGGCAATTGGTTCAATCGTTCACTGCCGCTCAAGGAAACACCACTTTTGTTCTAGAAACCGCTACCTATGCCGAGGGAATGTACGTCTTATCTTATATGAATGCCGAGGGCGAAGTCCTTCAGAGTGAGCGGGTGATGGTGGTGGAGTGAGGTGTCAAGCGCAATCATCGCTTCCACTTCCCACACCGATACTTCGTCAAATCTTTCTGGTGTCCGTTCCCCGCTTTGTGAGATGCACAAGCGCTGAGTGAAACAAGAAACAAAATGCCCAATAAGGCCAAAATGTGAGTGCTGTACTTCTTCATCGTTAATAGAACGTAATTTTCGTGGCTTTTGGTGCATCGTTTCAAATCATTACCGAACTTCGTTTTATGAAATTTCAAGGGCTCCAGTATTGTTCAATTCTTTTAGTCGCATTGCTTTTCGCTTGTGGGGAAACAGAATCTCCGGTTTCCGATGATGAACAACAGCCCTTACCGCAACCCATTGCAAGTGGCTTTGAGGTGCAAGGTCATCGTGGTGCACGCGGATTAGCGCCGGAAAACAGCATCGAGGGCTTCATGATGGCTTTAGAGCTGGGGGTGGATGTGCTTGAGATGGACGTTGTGGTCACCCAAGATGAACAAGTGATTCTGTCGCACGAACCTTGGATGAGCGCTGAAATTTGTTTGGATGAAAATGGCCAAGAGCTGTCGAGCGATGCGCTGGCAATGGTTCAGCACAACATCTATCAAATGAGTTTTGATGAGGTGCAACGGTTCGACTGCGGTTCTAAAGAGCATCCGCGATTTCCTGAACAGGCCAAAATGATTGTGCACAAACCTCGCTTATCTGCCCTCATCGATTCGGTTAAAGCTTTTTGTAGTGCTCATGGACGAAGCATGCCGGGCTTCAATATCGAGCTTAAGCACAAGAGCATGAGCGAAGATCTTTATCACCCAACGGCTGAGCGCTTTGCGGAGCTGGTCTTGGGAGTGACCGTAGCTAAAGGGATTGATGAGTTCTGCACCTATCAGTCCTTCTCCCTTCCACAGTTGAAAGCTTTGCACAACACGCATCCCAAAAACTTGGTGCTGCTCAATGAAGATGCCACTCCTTTGCATGCTTTGGTTGAAGAATTGGGCTTTGTCCCTGCCGTCTATTCTCCCAATTTCAATTTGTTGAATAGTACCGATGTCAATTATGCCAGAGCCCATCAAATGAAGATCATACCATGGACGGTGAATGAGGTGTCTGATATGGAATGGCTTTACAACGAAGGAGTGGACGGCATCATTACAGATTACCCTAACCGACTTCTAGATTTACTCAAAGGTGTGCGCTGAGCTGGGCTTGGTGTAAATGACGTAGATGGTGTCTTTGCGCTGTGGTTCTACGAGCGATATGCGCTGCACCAATCCCGCTTCATCCAGACGCTTTTGCTGCATTCCCGTTTCAATGACAGAGAAGTGTTTGTCCCAGATCACAATAGGATCCTTGTACTTATTGATGTGCTTCAATTGCCATAAGTTACCCGTAGCAGTGGTGTCCCATGGGTCAATTTCCAATTGCATCCTCACATGTGGAGAGTCGCTCAGGACGTAATCGGCCTTTTGAAATTGCTCAAAATTGCGCGGTTTTTGGATGAACTCGTCAAAAGGAATTTGTGCAAAATTGGCCGAGAAACTTTGAGGGTATTCCATTTTGTATTTCGCAATCACGAAAGGAAGAACGAGCATTCCCAAAACCACTATGGCTCGGGTCAGAGCCTGCACCATTCGGTTCGGAATGGATTGAAACCAGTTCACCCCAAAAGCAGCCAATAGGGCGAAACAAGGCAAAACGCCCATCAAAACACGCGACATCCCGTAGCTGTGAAAGAGTCCGTAGGTCCAGAAAATCGAATGAGCGGTAATGAAGACAAGAAAAAAGGCGAGAGCGAGCCAAAGCGTCTTGTTTTCTTTAATTTTTCGGGGTGAAGCGAAGAGTCGGATCACACCCAAGCATCCGGCCACCATCACCACAATACCGGTAATGTAAAAGAGCTGCTCGAAAAAGTGAAAGGGTTTTCCTGAGCCGTAATTGTCTGCCCCAATCAAATAAGGTGTTTTGGTCCACACCCAAAGCAAATCGTCGTGGTGAAAAGAACCGGCGATGGAATAGATGAGGGTTCCCGCTAGGAGCAGTGGGAGCGATTTCCACTGTTTCTCCAGGAATAAAAATCCCCCCAAAACGCCCATCATCATCAAACCTTCGGAGCGGATGAAGGGCATCCAAGAAATCAGAAAAGCGGCCAAAATGAAGTGCTTTTTTTGGTAGGCGAGGAGGGAAGCCATCAACCAGAAAGCAAAAAGATGTTCCGTTAAACCACCAAAAACTTGCGGGAAGACATACGGACAAGCCCAAAAGGCAATTTGAGCGATGAAGGGAGAGCATTGATGATTTTGGGCAATTCTTCCCGTGAGAAAAAGGGTACTGCAAAACACGAGAAGATTGAAGATTTTCATTCCCGTGATTCCAAATTGAGAAAAGGGCGAACTCAACAAGGTGAAAAGCGGTTTTCCCCAATGATCGAGAAAAAGAGCGGGGTGCTTCCAAGAAAATTTGGAAATGAGGAAGTGCTGCACACTATCACCATTATCTGCCGTTCCATCACAGGTGAAGGCGATAAATAAACCAATGAAAAAGGCCAAGAGCGGTATGCCCATGGCCTGATTTTTAGTGCTATTTTTCAGGAAGAAACTCATTCTTCCATGTTGTGGTACACGTTTTGAACGTCGTCGTCTTCTTCGATTTTTTCAAGCAATTTTTCAATGTCGGCCACTTGTTCAGGAGCCAGCTTGGTGGTGTTCTGTGGAATACGTTCGAAGCCCGAAGACAAAATTTCAATTCCATCGCCTTCAAGTTTTCCTTGAATGGCACCAAAGCTTTCAAAAGAGCCGTAAATCATGATGGCATCATCCTCCGCGAAGATTTCATCCACGCCGTAGTCAATGAGTTCAAGTTCCAATTCCTCCAAATCATGATCACCTTTCGCAATTTTAAAATTACAGGTGTGGTCGAACATGAAAGATACTGACCCCGACGTTCCCAAGTTTCCATTGCACTTATTGAAGTAAGAGCGAATGTTGGCCACGGTGCGGTTGTTGTTGTCGGTGGCAGTTTCAATGAGGATGGCAATGCCGTGCGGACCATATCCTTCAAAAAGGACCTCTTTATAATCGCTTTGGTCTTTGTCGGTGGCTTTTTTGATGGCGCGGTTGACATTTTCCAAAGGCATGTTGGCCTCTTTGGCATTTTGAATCACGGCACGCAAGCGGGAATTGGATTCGGGATCAGGTCCACCTTCACGAATGGCGATCACAATGTCTTTTCCAATTCTGGAGAAGGTTTTGGCCATTTGCGACCAACGTTTCATCTTTCTTGCTTTGCGGAATTCAAATGCTCTTCCCATAATGCGTGTACTTTCTTCTAATTTGAGGCGTGAAAATACAAAAGTTCCCTTTTTTAATCGAGGGATGAAGGCATTTTCCTTGGTCTGGTCGCTTTCTTCGGGTTGATGTCAGTGAATTCCTTTGATTTGAACCGTTTCTATTGCTTTTTTATGGAGGAGGTCAAAATCATGCAGCGGATTCCACTACCTTGTTCTCTTCCCTTATCTTTGTGGACTTATGGCAGTGGAAATAAAAAATAAGAAGGCGTCTTATCGCTATTTTTTGGAGGATGAAATGACCGCGGGAATCATGCTCTTGGGGTCTGAAATCAAAAGTGTGCGGGCGGGGAAAGCAAGCATCGTAGAGGGGTACTGCCGTTTCAAAAATGGAGAGCTTTTCGTTTACAACATGTTCATTGCTGAATATGAAAACAGCGGATACGTCAGCCACAAGCCGAAGCGTCCGCGTAAGTTGCTTTTATCCAAACACGAGTTGGAAAAGCTGGAGAAGAAACTGAAAAACGTGGGCTTGACGATTGTACCCATCCTGATGTTCATTGGAGAGAGCGGCTTCGCGAAGCTGAAAATTGCAGTGGCGAAAGGGAAGAAATTGCACGATAAACGAGACGATCTCAAACAGAAAGACCTCAAACGCGATATCGACCGAGCGGGAAGAATATGAAAATTGACTTGAAAACCTATCCCATTTGGCACCCCTTTAGTCAAATGACGGAGTGGCCGGAATTGCCGAAGATTATCCGAGGAAAAGGAGTTTGGCTTTTCGATGAACAGGGCAATAAGATCATGGATGCCATCTCTTCGTGGTGGGTGAATTTGCACGGACACGCGCATCCTCACATGACCAAACGGATGAAGGAGCAAATGGATCGCATTGAACACGTCATTTTTGCGGGATTTACGCACGATCCAGCCATTGAGCTTTGCGAGCGACTCCCCAAACATCTTCCTCAAGCCGATTGGAAATTTTTCTTTTCAGATAATGGATCAACAGCTATAGAAGTAGCCTTGAAGCTCGGAATTCAGAAGTATGTACAGCACGATGGTGTCGATAAAATCACCATCATCGCTTTAGAAGACGCCTACCATGGAGATACCTTTGGGGCGATGTCGGCAGGAGCACGAGGATTTTTTACGGATCCCTTCGAGCAGCATCTTTTTGACGTAAAATTCATTCCTTCTCCAACTGCTGAGAACAAGACGGCATGTTTGAAGGCATTTCGAGAGTCCTTGGGAGAAAACAACATTTTCATTTTTGAACCCATGGTTCAGGGAGCTGGAGGGATGATCATGCACGAGGCTGAGGTGCTGAATGAACTGTTGCGCATCGCTAAACAACACAATACCATCACCATTGCCGATGAGGTGATGACGGGTTTTGGTAGAACAGGGACTTGGTTTGCGAGCAATCAATTGAGTGAAGTGCCCGATGTGATCTGTCTTTCAAAAGGACTCACGGGAGGGGCTTTGCCGATGTCATTAAGCGTTTGCCAGCGGTGGTTGTACGATGTCTTTCTCACCGAAGATTTGAACTTGGCCTTTTTGCACGGACACTCTTTCACAGGAAACCCTTTGGCTTGCAGTGCGGCTTGTGCTTCGCTTGATTTGATGGAGGAAGAAGGAACTTGGGAGCGAATCGCCAAAATATCCGAGTTGCACAAAAATGCGGCCTTGGAAATGCAATCATGGCCCGGTGTAAAGGAGGTGAGATGCTTGGGAACCATTTTAGCTGTGCAGGTGGAAAGCAACACCGAGGCGGGGTACATGCATCCTGTGCGGCAACGTTTGTATGATGCTTTCATGCAACGCGGTTTGTTGATTCGTCCGCTGGGAGACGTGATCTATCTTCTTCCACCCTACGTCATTAGCGATGAGGAATTGAAATGGGCGTATGGGGTTTTTGAAGAAGTGCTTCGTGAAGAGGTTGCCGAAAAGTTGACGGAAGATGTACGTTAATGATTACGCATACATCAGTGCTGCAGGCGAAAATACTTTTGCCAGTGGCGGACTCCAATTCGTGGAAGGTCGGTGGATGGGTAAAGTAAATCAGTCGCTCAAGGTGTCGCCGGAGTTTCGCAAAGACGACCGTTCAATTCATCTTGCTTTGCATTGTGCTTCAAAGTTGAAGTTATCTCCTCAAATCGCTCCCAGTTTGGTGAATTTGGCCAGTTCGCGTGGAGCTACTCTCAGTTTGGAAAAAGCCATGAAGGATTTCCTTGAAGGCGGCGCTGTTTCACCCTTTACCTCGCCCATGACCACTGCTGGTCGACTTTCAAGTGCTGTTGCTCAATTCTTGCAACTTGAAGGGAATGTATTGGATCACAGTATGACTTGTTCTGGCGGATTGCAGTCCATTTTGAATGCACAAGAGTACCTCGCTTCTGGAAGGGTGGAACAAGCCATTGTTGGAGCATCAGAAGCCTGCCTTAGTCCGTTTACTTTTGCACAGTTCGACGCTCTTCATTTGTATTCAAAACGGGAGAATACCCCATGTTTGCCGCTCGTGTCCAAGAACGAAAACACCTTGGTTTTGGGTGAAGGTGCGGCATTGTTGGTGCTGTCCCATTTTCGGGGAAAGGAGTGCTCATTTCGCATCAGCGGTGTAGGGCAAGGTTTTGAGCGTGGTGCACATGCTGCCGATCTTCGGGGCGAAAACATTGTTCAAAGCATGCATCAGGCATTGCTCAACGCCAATGCTCCAAAAGTTGATGCCGTGATTGCACATGCTCCGGGTACACGAATGGGCGATGAACAAGAGCTGAAGGCCATTCGCGCTGTACTGGGCGAAGTTCCTGTGCTGTCCAATAAGTGGTCGATGGGACATACCTTGGCAGTATCAGGACTGATGAATGTTCTATGGGGTATGGAATTGATGAAAGGATGGAGTCCGGAAGTGCCCAGAGGACTGGAAGCATCCCATTCATGTCCCGAGCAACTCAATACTGTTCTGGTGAATGCCTTAGGTTTTGGCGGGAATTCAATCTCCGTGGTGTTGGAACGTTGTTAATCCACAACCTTGTATCTTTCGGTAAAGGCTTCAAAATCCCAAAGAAACATCTTCATAATGTCGTCTAAGTTCTTTAGAAAAATGGGGTTAGGAACATTTGCTTTTTGGAAGAATTCATCTTGAAATTGATTGAGCTCATACTTGTAAAACACGCCTTTCGACATGGCGTACAAGGTGTTTTTTGATGGGTGATTGACCCTGCTCATTAAAGTGCGGTATTCCTTTATTTTAGTCGCAAATTCTTCTGTTGGAAGTTCAAAAATTCGGGCAAATTTCTCGATGCAAAGTCGAATGATTACGCGATCGTGACCTTCCACAAAGTGTTTAGGGATATAGTCAAAGTTACCTGCAACCACAACCATTAAAAATCGGCCAAAGTCGTTTTCTGATAATTGGGGATTGCGCACGAACTCTGGAGAATCATTGATGAAGCCAGCCACTTCTGGCCAACCTTTTTCAACGGTCTCCATGGTGGTATTAACGATGATGTTGGCCACCTTTTCGTCTGTAAGTTTCTTCTTTCCGAAGAGTGCTAGCATGCCAGTGATTAGATTGGTGATTCTCTACTTTCAAAGATAGCGGGATGGGCTGAGGATTCCTCCTTCACGACACGTCAAGTATCAACAAAGTTATTCACGGCTTCAAGAAGGAAGCGACCTAGGCGACCAAGAGCAGGGCGCTGGAAATAATGAGGATGGCCAAAAGGCACTTTTTCACCAATGCGTGAGACATGGAGTAATGCGTTAAGAGGTAATGCTTTAAGTTGTTTCGAAATTACATGAATTGTTGAAAACTGCAAGTTTTTCGTGAATAAATCTTAAAATTTTTATCCGCTCGCATAGCAAGCTCCTTTGTGGAAGGGCTTCAATATTCAACTTGTGATGGGTTTGGTTAATGGCTTCGTCGGTTGAGGTTGCTTGCGCTACTGTTTAGACGCTCACGTGCGGGGGTATGGAAGAATAAGGCATGATTTCTAACTAAAAACCTTGTTGTTCAATTGCTTCTGTACTGAGAAAATGTATTCGCAATGTAAAACTAAAGGGGATATGCATTTATTTTCAAATGCAATGCTGTTAAGGAAAAAAGGATCAAATCAAGGATGGAAAAATGAACTACAAATAAAAGATAGGTTTGTACAAACTTGATTTTGAAACCATGTAAATGTGACAGTATATTCGGGGGAATGATTCATTAAGGTTTGGACAAAACAGGCAACTGAGATGATTGTGGAAGTGCTTGGTTTTGTGCGTTTCAGGGTGAGATGGGTAGATTTTTTGTGAATTTGCTTCATCCACAAACTCAGGGAGTTCATCCACAAATTGGGCGAAAAAGTCAGATCAAAATTCCCTAGTTTTGAAACGCTGGAGGGGGAGGGAGGGCCCGCCAGGGCTGAGTAAAATTGGAGACGGATATGAAGAAAAGGCATGCATTCACAAATTCGCAGGGTTCGAAGTGAAAACGTATCCACTTTCCATCTCCTCCTAAAGCTGATACACAATAAACTTACAAATAGGTCCTCATCAAGGTAAAAAAGCCCAATTATGTACTTCTCCTGCATTTCTACGATGTGTTTTAAAGGGGCGGAATATGAATTACCTTTGCGGCATGTATAAACAGATCATTCGTCCACTATTCTTCACCATGGACCCCGAGCGGGTGCATCACTTGAGTTTTAAGCTTCTTCGTTCTACTTTGAGATTTCCGGGAATGAAGACTTTCTTTCGACGAAGATTTGTTTTCTCCCACCCCGATCTCGAAACCGAATTGTTTGGTCTGAAATTTCCAAACCCCGTAGGCTTGGCTGCGGGCTTCGACAAGGATGCGACCTTGTTCAATGAATTGGAATACGTTGGATTTGGATTTGTTGAAGTAGGAACACTCACGCCGGTTGGTCAGGATGGAAATCCCAAACCCCGTCTTTTTCGTTTGTCTGAAGATCAAGGGCTCATCAATCGAATGGGCTTCAACAATGGCGGTGTTGAACAGGCAGTTCAGCGATTGAAAAAACGCAATACCAAGATCATCATTGGAGGAAACATTGGGAAAAATAAAGTAACGCCCAATGAACTGGCTACGGAGGACTATGTGAAATGCTTCAATGCCTTGTTTGATGTGGTGGACTATTTTGTGGTGAATGTCTCTTCGCCAAACACACCCAATTTGAGGGAGCTTCAGGAAAAAGAACCGCTCAAAAAGTTGCTGAATACCTTAAAAGAGTTGAACCAAAGTAAGGCAATTCAGAAACCCATACTCCTCAAAATTGCACCGGATTTAACGAATGAGCAACTCGATGATATCGTGGAGATTGTACAAGAAACCAAGATTGATGGACTCATCTCCAGCAATACCACGATTGATCGTTCTTCTTTAAAAACCGACCCAAAGAAGGTAGAGGAAATTGGCGCTGGCGGACTAAGTGGCGCTCCGGTGCGTAAACGAGCCACCGAGGTGATTGCCTATCTGCATCAAAAGAGCAAAGGTAGCTTCCCGATCATTGGTGTGGGAGGGATTTCAAGTCCTGAAGATGCAATCGAAAAATTGGAAGCTGGAGCAAGTTTACTTCAAATTTATACCGGTTATGTGTATGAAGGTCCGGCGTTGATTTCCAAAATCAACAAGGCGATTCTCCAGTGGAAACAGCAATCCTAGTAAGGATTTGGAGGCTACTCAATAAAATCGAAGTACCGCTGATTCATTAATCGAATCAAGGCTTCCATGGCATTGTCAACCCGCTTAAACCCGGGGATGGAGGTGTCCAAGTAATAGTAGTGCCGATAATTGACAAGATGCCTTTTCTTGCCTTTCTGTTTCTCGTAGGGAAGCAGCCTTTCCACCAAGAGCACTTGATACAAGCGTTTGCCGTTAACAATCTCTTGGAGTAGTTCTTTCAATTCATCATCGGGCCCGATCAATTTTCCATTTTGATCCAAGCCGTTCTTTTGGAATTCCCTTAAGTTTTTGATTTGAAGGTCATTGAAATAGACCATTTCTCCTTGTTTCAGCTCTGAGTTATAGCTTTGGTATCCTCCGTTTTTGATCCAGGTGTTAAGGATGTTCTGAAAACGTTCTCGCTTGAGGATCATCAGTTGTATGGGGGCCAAAAGTGGGTCTGAAGTATAGGTTGACCACTCTTTGTCATTCTTGGTGATCGTAAAATCCGAGTAGCTAGAATAACATCCATCGACCACGCGTAAGGTGAAGAAATTTCGACCTTGAATGCTTCTAAAACTCACTTCCTTTCCGGCAGCATCAAACAAGATCATCTGGCTTACATCAACCCCCAAGGGTTCGTTCGGTTTGAGGTAGCAGAAGTAGTGCTCAATGCCGTCTAAGTGTTTTTCCACCGATGCAATGAATTCTCGATTGGTGACGGCTTTGCTTTCTTGGCTACCACTGTTCGAAGAGCGAATAAAGGAACTGTTTTTTTCTTCCTCCGCATTCAAAACGACAATGGTGATGCCTCCGCGCCACTCAGCCAATTGCGCAGTTTCGTACTTGTACTTCAATGCTTGAGCCTCAACGGAAAAAGCATTCCCGAGGAGAAGAAGGAGGAGAATTAGATGTCTGATAGCTTGAACGTTTTATCGAGTCGAACCCCTTTCTCAGTGTGCTTTACAGTGCAACACTCGTTTATGGCGTCGTGCTCCAAAAATAATACAAATTCCTCATCAGCTGCCCGATTCAAAAATTGCGCTTTTTCATCCAAGGTGAGCAATGGTCGGGTGTCATAACCCATCACGTAAGGAAGAGGAATGTGCCCCGTAGAAGGAAGTAAATCAGCCATAAAAACCAAAGTCTTGCCTTTGTATTTGATGTGAGGAATCATCTGGCTCTCGGTGTGTCCGTCAGCAAAAAAGATGTCCATTTCAGGGAATACATTCTCAGAAAAACGGCCACTTCTAGGGACAAACTTCAACTGACCGCTGTCTTCAATGGGGTGGATATTTTCTTTTAAAAAACTGGCCTTTTCTCGTGGATTGGGGTTTGTTGCCCACTTCCAATGGGGTTCACAACTCCAAAAAGTGGCATTCTTAAAAGCGGGCTGAAGAAAGGTGCGATCTTGGTTGTATTCAATTGCTCCTCCGCAATGATCAAAATGGAGGTGAGTGAGGAAAACATCCGTGATGTCGTCGCGATGAAATCCGTGCTTCGCCAAAGAAGAGTCCAGAGAATCATCTCCAAACATGTAGTAATAGCTGAAAAACTTTTCACTTTGTTTATCGCCCATTCCACAGTCGATCAGCATCAGGCGCTCGCCATCTTCAATCAAAAGCGAACGCAAGGCCCAAGAGCACATGTTGTTGCTGTCTGCAGGATTGCTTTTTTGCCAGATGCTTTTGGGCACCACTCCAAACATGGCGCCACCGTCGAGTTTAAAATAACCGTTGTTAATGGAATATAAATTCATGGTGCTAAGATAAGTCCTTCTGCTCAGCCTCCACACAAATGGTTATCTTTGCCGCTTCTTACAATCGAATTTTATGGAACTCAATCCTTTAACTGCCGTGTCTCCAGCCGATGGCCGATATGGCAGACACACATCTGTTCTCGCACCTTACTTTTCTGAATTTGGTTTGATCCGCTACCGGGTTTGGGTTGAAATTGAATACTTCATTGCTTTGATGGAGGCCGATTTGCCCGAGCTTCGAGCAATTGATCGAGGTGTGGTTCCGCAATTGAGAGCCGTTTATCAAGATTTTCAAGAAAGCGATGCTACCATCATCAAAGAAACCGAAAAGGTAACCAACCACGATGTGAAAGCGGTAGAATACTTTGTGAAGGCCAAGTTCGATGAAATGGGATTGGAAGATTATAAGGAGTTCATTCATTTCGGACTCACTTCTCAAGACATTAACAACACGGCTATTCCCCTCAGCATTCAAGCGGCCATGAAGGAGGTGTACCGCCCCATGTTGCAGTCTGTTCGCGACCAACTTGCAAATTTAGCCGCGGAGTGGAAAGCGGTTCCCATGCTTGCCAGAACTCACGGTCAGCCAGCATCACCTACACGTTTGGGCAAAGAAATGATGGTTTTTGTTGAGCGATTGGACGTGCAGTTCAAGCAGTTGGATGCCATTCCTTACTCGGCCAAATTTGGAGGAGCAACAGGAAACTTCAATGCCCATCACGTCGCCTATCCCGATCGCGATTGGAAAGCTTTCGGAAATCGTTTTGTGAATGAAGCCCTTGGACTGTCTCGCTCGCAAACCACCACGCAAATTGAGCATTACGACAACCTCGCCGCTCTTTGCGATTGTTTGAAAAGAATTCACACTATTCTGGTCGATTTGGATCGCGACGTGTGGACCTATGTATCCATGGATTATTTCAAGCAAAAGATTAAACAAGGTGAAGTGGGATCATCAGCCATGCCGCATAAAGTAAACCCCATCGACTTTGAAAATAGCGAAGGGAATTTGGGCATCGCCAATGCGCTTTTGGAATTCTTGGCAGCCAAATTACCCGTGTCGCGTTTGCAGCGGGATCTTACCGATTCCACTGTGCTTCGAAACATCGGAATGCCCTTCGCTCACGGAATGATTGCCTTAAAATCGTTGGAGAAAGGACTTGGAAAGTTGTTGTTGAATGAAAGCGCTTTTGAAGCCGACCTGGAGCGCAATTGGGCGGTGGTAGCTGAAGCCATTCAAACCATCTTGAGAAAACAAAACTACCCATCTCCATACGAAGCGCTCAAGGCCTTGACTCGGAAGAATGAAGTCATCAACCAGAAAAGCATCCACGATTTTATTGATACCTTGGAGGTGGATGATGAAACGAAAACCTACATGAAAACCATCACTCCGTCCAATTACACGGGAATTTAAGGAAAGGCATTGAAGAAATTTAAAGAACTCTTCGGCTTAGCAGCCAATTACAAACTGAATCTTGTCGCTAACTTGGTGTTCAACATCTTGGCTTCAGTGCTTTCATTGTTCACTTTTTTGGCTGTTGTTCCATTTCTAAGGATTCTTTTTTCTGATGGAAATACGGAGTTGGAATTGCCCGTACAACAAGGAATGTTTGATGGAGATTATTGGTACAAATACCTCAGCTATCAACTCGATCTTTACATTGTTGAAAATGGGGCTATGAGTGCATTGATTTACATGTGCTTATCCATAGTGCTCCTTGCCTTTTTGAAGAACCTCGTGCATTACGCGGCCTTGTACAGCATTGCTTCCATTCGAACGGGAGTGGCACGAGACCTGCGTTCGATGATCTATGACAAGTTGCTGCGTTTGCCCCTTTCCTACTACAGCAATGAGCGAAAAGGAGATGTCCTCTCTCGAATGAGTAACGACCTCATGGAAGTGGAGTTTTCTGTGATTGGCGCCGTGGAAGTGATTTTCAAATCTCCAGTGATGTTGCTGTTGAGCTTGGTCACCCTCTTCGTGATCAACACCCAGCTCACCCTTTTTGCCTTGATCTTTCTTCCCTTGAGTGGCTTTTTGATATCGCGCATTGCTAAGAGTTTGAAGAATGCTGCTGGGAGAGGGAAGACGCGCCTGGGTGAATTGATTTCTACTGTGGAAGAAACGCTTACGGGTATGAGGATTGTGAAAGCCTTCAATGCTGAAGAACAGTTTTCTCGCCGTTTTGAAGGCATCAACAACAGCTATTTTAAGCTGATGCGGAAATTGTATAAGCGAGAGTACTTGAGCTCGCCCATGAGTGAGTTCATCTCGCTTTTGGTGATTTCTGTTTTGCTTTTTGTGGGTGGAAGCATGATTTTAAGTGCGGATACCGCCATGGGAGGAGATCTCTTTATTGGTTATCTGGTGGTCTTTTCTCAAATCATTCCACCGGCGAAGGCCATTACAGATGCCTTTTTCAAAATCAATAAAGGTGGGGCTTCGATGGAACGAATCAATGAGATTCTCGATGCGCCTGATCGTATTTTTGACCTTGAAAATGCTCAAGCCATCACAGGATTCAACGATTGTATTGAATTGAAAAATGTGCGTTTTTCTTACACTCCAGATCAGGAAATCTTGAAAGGAATCAACCTCAAGATTAAAAAAGGGGAAACCGTTGCGCTGGTAGGACCAAGTGGGGGAGGAAAGTCGACACTTGCCAATTTGGTGGCTCGTTTTTATGATGTTGATGAAGGACAAGTTTTGTTTGATGGAGTGGACATCAAATCGGCAAAGATGAAAGACCTTCGAGCGCAAATGGGGATCGTTACTCAAGACTCCATCCTTTTTAATGACAGCATTACCAACAACATTGCTTTGGGTGCCGCGGAAGGAAGTTTGGATGCCGAAAAAGTAAAGCAAGCAGCGAAAATTGCTAACGCTGAAGAGTTTATTTTGAAACTGGATGGGCAATACGATTTCAATGTTGGGGATGCTGGTGGGAAATTATCTGGCGGACAAAAACAGCGGGTGAGTATTGCCCGTGCGGTGTATAAAAACCCTCCCGTTTTGATTCTGGATGAAGCTACCTCGGCTTTGGATACTGAGAGTGAAAAGTTGGTTCAAGAAGCCATTGAAAAACTCATGCAAAACCGCACCTCCTTGGTGATTGCTCACCGCTTGAGTACCATTCAAAATGCAGATAAAATTGTGGTTGTTCAAGGTGGGGTGATTGCGGAGGAAGGCACCCACTCAGCCCTTATGGAACGCCGAGGAGTATATGCTAAATTGGTTGAAATGCAGGCTTTTGAATGAGCAAGTGATGTTCATTTTTGAAGGGTGCTTGCGTTTTACTTACTTTGGGAAATGAAGTGGAAGTCAAGCATTCTATTTTCCTTGTTGATGGCTCTTTGTAGCACTTTATTTTCACAAGAGGAGTTGATTGTTCCACGTTCTCAAGAAGCTTTGGCAGACACCCTTTCTCCATCATCGCTTCCCAACCGTAGCTTGTACCGAAAAAGTCCACACCTCAATTACGCCTT
>CAZYPV010000070.1:0-17715 GCA_964649515.1 uncultured Comamonadaceae bacterium
CGCGAGCTGGGTTCAGAACGTCGTGAGACAGTTCGGTCTCTATCTGTAGTGGGCGTTAGAAATTTGAGAGGACCTGCCTCTAGTACGAGAGGACCGGGGCGGACGCACCTCTAGTGTACCTGTTGTGGCGCCAGCTGCATTGCAGGGTAGCTACGTGCGGATGAGATAAGCGCTGAAAGCATCTAAGCGCGAAACTCACCTCAAGATGAGATTTCGTTGAGAGCCGTTGAAGACGACAACGTTGATAGGCTACAAGTGTAAAGGCAGTGATGTCAAAGCTGAGTAGTACTAATGACTCGAAAGCTTATAAAGTAAAAATTCTCTACCGATATGTCACATATTATGATGTGATTGATGATCGAAATCTAATATCATATCAACGATTTTAGGTGTCTATTGCAATGAGGTCCACCTCTTCCCATTCCGAACAGAGAAGTTAAGCCCATTAGCGCAGATGGTACTGGTATTCCGGGAGAGTATGTCGACGCCGCTTTTAAAGAATCCCCTCAATTAGAGGGGATTTTTTTTGCCCAAAAAAATAAGAACACAAAGCCATTTCATAACTTGCACACATTATGGAACATGTATTACCAGGTAAAGGATTCGAAACACTACGCTTCGGCCTTTCTAAAGAGCAAGTAGAACGGATTATCGGAAAACCCGACGAGATCGAAATGATTAAACTCGACGAGGATGATGATAAAGAAACCATCGAAGCTTGGCACTATGATCAGTATAACTTTTCCATCTCCTTCGATGAACACGATGATTGGAAACTAGGGAACATTTCTGCCAATAATCCAAAACTCATCATTGAAGGCCAGCACTTCATGAACCTCTCTGTTATCGAAGCAATCAAAAAAATTGATGATCTCGACTTGGGAGACTATGAGGTGCAAGACATGGAAGATGGTCAAAAAGTCATTGCCCTCTACGATGTATTCATCAATATGTGGGTCGATAACGATCAAATCGTTGAGATCCAATGGTCGCCTTTCCTCAATGACGAAGACGAACCCATTTGGCCTTAATCTTTTATCAAAGCCAATATCGAATTAATACTTTTACCGCATGAATAATCTTGTGGCCATCGTCGGTCGCCCCAACGTGGGCAAATCAACCCTTTTTAACCGTCTCACGGAAACACGCGATGCTATCGTTGATCCAACTAGCGGGGTAACGAGGGATCGTAAATATGGCCGTGCCCACTGGGCAGGACACGACTTCACTGTTATCGATACAGGTGGGTACATCACCAATTCTGACGATAAATTTGAACACGCTATCCGTGAACAGGTCAAGATTTCCATCGATGAGGCAGATTTAGTATTGTTCCTGGTCGATGTGACAACAGGGATCACCGATCTCGACCTCACCGTTACCGAACTTTTAAGACGTTCAGGTAAGCCCATCATGTTGGTGTCCAATAAAGTAGACACAGCGGTCAAAGAATTCGGTACGGCGGAATTCTATTCCCTCGGATTGGCAGAGGAGATTTTCAGTATCAGCGCGAACAATGGATATGGTACTGGAGAAATGCTGGATCGATTGGTTGAACTTCTCCCGGAAATCCCGGAAGAGGAAGACTCCGATGTGCCTAAATTAGCCGTTGTGGGTAGGCCCAATGTTGGGAAATCCACCTTCATCAATACCCTGCTTGGAGAAGAACGCAACATTGTTACCGATGTAGCTGGGACGACAAGAGATTCTGTTCACACCAGATATCGGGCGTTTGGATTCGATATGGAGATCATCGATACTGCAGGCCTTCGGAAAAAACAAAAAATGGACGATCAGCTCGAATTCTATTCTGCCGTTCGAACCATCAAAGCAATCGATAAAAGTGATGTTTGCCTCGTACTCATCGATGCACAAGACGGAATGAACCGTCAAGACATTTCCATTTTTTATCAAGTAGTGAACAGCTATCGAGGAGTTGTGGTCTTGGTCAATAAGTGGGACTTGGTGTCCAAGGATCACAAAACCCACGAGAGCTACAAGCAGAAGATTCTGGAGAAAATGTCGCCTTTTGTGGATGTTCCAATCATCTTTACCAGTAATGTCACCAAACAGCGGATCCTTCAGGCGCTCGAAACGTCCTTGCGCGTGTTCGAAAACAGAAAGATGAAAATTCCTACCTCCAAGTTGAATGACATTTTTCTTCCCATCATCGAAAGCAAACCACCACCAGCCATCAAGGGAAAATACGTGAAGATCAAGTACATCACGCAGATTACTTCCCAAGTGCCCACATTTGCATTCTATTGCAACCTCCCGCAATACATTAAAGATCCTTACAAAAGGTTCTTAGAGAATAAGTTGAGAGAAGAATTCGATTTCGCTGGAGTACCGATTCGTCTCTTCTTCAGAAAGAAATAATGGTACTTCTTGAACCGAAGGGGCTTCCTTGAGTACATTATTATACCTTTGTAGGAAGCCTCACGGCATAAAAGTTTAAGCAGAAAAATATGTCATACTTTTTTACCTCTGAATCTGTTTCAGAAGGACACCCAGATAAAATTGCCGATCAGATTTCTGATGCACTCATCGATCACTTCCTTGCTTTCGACCCAGATGCGAAAGTAGCTTGCGAAACACTAGTAACTACCGGACAAGTAGTGCTCGCTGGAGAGGTGAAGTCACACACTTATCTTGATGTCCAAAAAATTACCCGAGATGTCATCCGTGAAATCGGCTATACCAAGAGTGAGTACATGTTTGATGCGAATTCTTGTGGTATTTTGAGTGCCATTCATGAACAGTCTGACGATATCAACCAAGGAGTTGAACGTACCATCAAAGAAGAGCAAGGAGCAGGAGACCAGGGAATGATGTTTGGATATGCTTGCCGTGAAACAAAAGACTTCATGCCACTTGCTTTGGACATCTCTCATGCGCTGCTTAAAAATCTGGCCTCTATTCGCAAGGCGGGTGATCAAATGACCTACCTCAGACCCGATGCAAAAAGTCAGGTAACCATCGAGTATTCCGACGACCATCAGCCCATTGGAATTGATGCCATTGTGCTTTCAACCCAGCACGATGCTTTCGATGAAGATGAAACCATGCTCAAGAAAATTCATGACGATGTGAAGAACATCCTCATTCCTCAGGTGAAGGCGGAATATGGTCCGGCGGTTCAAGCCCTTTTTGACCGACCGTTCAAACTACATGTGAACCCAACCGGGAAATTTGTCATTGGTGGACCTCATGGAGATACTGGATTGACCGGTAGAAAAATCATTGTGGATACCTATGGAGGAAAAGGAGCTCATGGTGGAGGAGCCTTTTCGGGTAAAGATCCTAGTAAAGTGGACAGATCGGCTGCCTATGCTACGCGCCACGTTGCGAAAAACATGGTAGCCGCAGGAATTTGTGATGAAGCACTGGTTCAAGTGGCCTATGCGATCGGGGTAGCTCAACCGATGGGGCTTTATGTAAACACTTATGGTACTGCTCACGTTGATCTGAGTGATGGAGAAATTGCGGCAAAAATTCTAGAATTGTTTGATATGCGTCCATACGCCATTGAAAAAAGATTCAATTTGAGATCTCCCATTTATAAAGAGACGGCTGCTTACGGACACATGGGGAGAAAACCACAAACCGTAACGAAACGCTTCTCTAACGGAAATGGAGAAGAAAAGATTATTGAGGTTGATTTGTTCCCTTGGGAGAAATTAGACCGAGCTGACGACCTGAAAGCGGCTTTTGGAATATAGAGTAGGGTTTCTTTTTCACGCTTTGTATTAAAGACGCATTTACACACTGCTGAAATTAGTGTGATACACATTCTAAAAAAGGTGTTCGACGAAAGTGGGACACCTTTTTTTATGCTTTGTTGTGGTCTTTATTCAACGACTCGTATCTTAATGTCATGAAAAGAAAGGAAGAAAGATGGAAACGAAAGCAAATCATGATTGCTGGAACTTCGATTTCCGGGTTTTTCATCCTCTTGGCCTTTTTCTTCAATTCTGAAAGCGTCCATTCAGCAAAAGAGAGATTCACGGAAAGGGAGTATGTTAAATGCGAAGAATTCTTTGCAACGAGAAGCACTTCCTTGAACCCGAAGCAAGCCGTGGCCAATGAGTATGCGGCCTTTTCAAATGTCAACTTCAAAAACGTTTTGGATTGGGATTGGACTTGCGTGGGTCCGAATTCTCAACCTCAAGAGAATGATGTACCTAGCGCGGCGATTCCCAGTTATGCTAGGGGACGAGGAAACGGTACTGGAAGAATTAACTTTTTGCACTACGACGAAGTACATCACCGATTATTCGCATGCTCGCCTTCGGGAGGTTTATTCCTCAGTAAAAATAAAGGAAAACAGTGGTTCGTTGCGGGGACAGACCAACTCCCAATTTCTGGAGTTGCAGCCATCACCACCAATCCGCTCAATAAAAAACAGTGGATTATTGCTACAGGAGATGGCGATGATAAGTTCATGTTTTCCGATGGCCTTTGGCGAACCTTGGATCATGGGAAAAGCTATGAGAACATCAACGGAAGAAGTTTCATTGAACCCGCCATTGAAATAGGAAAACGCCTTTATTCCTGCAAAGTTCTGGCCCATCCTTGTGATTTTAATCGTGTGTTTTACGCCTCCAATCAAGGGCTTTTTGTGAGCAATAATGCCTTGGATGAGGCCACTAAGGTGCGATGGAAGCAAATGGCCTATTCTCACTTCTACGATATCGAAATACACCCCACCGAAACATCTGTGGTGTTCGCATCGGGCGAAGAATTGATGATGAGTATGGACTGCGGGGCGACTTGGGAAGAGCGAAAGGTGCCGGTACTTCCTGGACAAGAAAAATACCCATTCAGAAGAATAAGTGTTGAATGCACTCCGGCAAATGAAGATTTTGTTTATATCGTCATCACCAGAGGTACACAGTTTTCTCAAAGCAAAGATGGTGCTGCCTTCCTTTATAAATATTATTGGAAAGAGGATCGCTGGGACTTGCAGAAAGATTTGTCCGAAGGCATGGGAAACATGCTGGTATCAAGGGCTAGAGCATTCACCGTTTCCCCGCAAGACTCCAATTTGGTGCTGTGTGGGAATGTGAAACCCATCTATCGAAGCATGGATGGAGGAAGGTCCTTCGCCAAAATTGAAAAAAATCAAATGCATGATGATCTTCATCATCTGCTCTTCGATCCTCAAGGGAAATACCTCTGGGCAGCTCATGACGGTGGTGTTTCTGTGAGTAAAGATGGCGGACGAACATTTGAGAATTCGGACCACGGTATTGGAGCCAGCAATACTTTTGGTTTGGACGTAGCGCAAAGCAAAGAAGAAATACTCGTTTATGGTGCTTACGATACCGGAGGGAATCAATTGGATGAAAGGGGCTGGACACACGTCAATTGGGGAGACGGCTTCGATTGTGCCATTGATCCCATGAATCCTGCCATTCGCTATACCACGAGGCAATTCGGTTACATTCACATGAGTGAAGACGGAGGAAAGACCTATCCAAGGGTGGCTTCAAGCAGACTTACGCGCACAGAGTGGCACTCTTCGTTCAAAGTAGCACCTCAAAATCCAGCGGTTCTTTTTTCTGCAGGATCGAAAATTGTGCGAAGCAGTGATTATGCTCAAGTGCATGAATCCATCCTTGACGTGAAATCCATCCACCCTGAGGCTTTAACGTGTTACAAAGTTTTTGTTAGCGAGCATCACCCTAATGTTGTTTACGCTTACATTCTAAGAGAAGAGAAACACCGTCCACTATTGGCAGTATGCATGAACGCCATGGCACCTCTAGAAGAAATTAGTTGGAACCTTCTCCCAGATCTACCCAAAAACGGTTGGATCAGTGACCTCGTGATCGATGAAAAGGAACCGAGCAATTGCTGGTTGGTATATAAAGACCCAGAGAATTTCAACACCGTTTGCCGATTCAATGGAAAACGTTTTGTCGATGTAAGTGCCAATTTGAAAATGGTGGTGTGTCACTCACTGTGTTATGATGATGTTCATGAGCGCCTTTATCTTGGTAGCAATCAAGGGGTGTTTAGTAAGTCTAGAACGGAGCGGGAGTGGACCCTTCTCGATGGCTTACCAGGAACATACATTCAAGTTCTCCGAAAAAACAACATCACCAGAACCCTTTACGCAGGTACATTTGGGCGCGGCATTTGGAAAGCACCTTTGCTCGAGTATTAGAGACTATTTGTTAAATTGAATGAAAACCGCTTGGGCACCTGGCGGGACACCAAAGCTTTGATCAATGCTTCCTGAAGTGAGCGATATTTGATGAAGGGCTGCTGCATCCAAAGCGTATAGTCGATTTCCCACAGGGTCAAAAGCAAGATCTTGTGCTTGAATGCCATTATTAGCGCCGGAAAAGAAGACGGACGTGCCAAACTGATGAAGGTAAACCCCGTCTTCATGTGCCACCGCATAGAAACCATTTTCGAGCGGAATAACTTCCGTAATGGCTTCATCAGATACCAACCAGGGGAGATCGGTAATGACTCCACTGCTCGAATAGCGCTCCAAAACCACATCATTTCCTTCACCCCGAAACAACAAAAATCCATCCTCAAAAGGAACCATTGAGAACAGTTCTCCCTCCAATGCGGTGGTTTGTTCAATGATACCCGTAAATGCATTGTAACGAATGAGCACTTGATTGTTACTCCCCACTTGTTCGGCTTGAACGAGGAGTTTGCTTTCATTGATGTTTAAACGCAAAGGACGATAATTCAAGGGCAAATCAATGCTCCCTTTTTGAATGCCGTTCTCGCCTAAAATGCGAATGGTTCCATCAAAAAAGCTGAGGTAATATAACAAACGCTCGGGGTCAAACACAATGTCTCGAACCTGATCTTCGCCAATGCCAGAAGTGACTTGAAATCCGCTCTCGTTTTGCCAAGTTTGGGTATTGATGAATTGAACAGCCGCAAAGTCTGCTTCACCAATAAGCAGTTCTTGGAAATAGCTGCTCATATGCAAAGAACTAAAACTACCCGTGCCCGACCAAGCAGGATCAAAAGTCCCTGCACTGTTCAAGGTGTCCACACTCAGCGAGTTCCCGACAGATCTCAAAATGCCGATACTTTCACGTTCGAGCGGAACTTCGAATAAACTCAATTCCCGGAAGGCGCTTTTGGTATTGCCGGAAGCATCTTCAAGGGTGGCTGAAATGGTGTAAGTACCACCGGGAAGGTGAATGTTATCAAAGGGGAAAATTAAGAGGACTTCATCGCTCGTTCCAGTAAGAGAAGTACTTTTCACGCCTAGAATAGCATTGGAGGAATTGTGTTCAATACGCACAGTGAGCAGTTGAAGCGCTTGATCGTCACTGACTGAAAGACGGATGTTGATGTCGTCTTGAAAGTTGTAAGTATTGAAGTTGCTCGAAGGCAAAAGGAACGCGATTTCAGGCAAAGTTTCATCCTTGTCTTTATCACAAGACGCTAAAACGCAAAGCAGCACTGTTGATAAAAAAAGGATGCATTTTTTCATGTTTAAATGTAGTGAAATCAGGCCTTCTAGGCAATTGTGGAAAAGGTGTTGGAAGCGACGTTAATATCCTTTCCCTTCAATGTACCCTAAATTCTTTTAGGCTGATGTACTTTTGTTCTCCCATGAATGAACAGGACAAGACATCAAAACGAGCTGGAAGAATGCAGACCTCTCGCCAGCTTTTGCAACAAAGTGTGGTCGATTCAGGGCGCTTGCAGCCCCAAGCTTTGGACCTGGAAGAGGCGGTGCTTGGAGCAATGATGCTTCATCAAGATGCGGTGAATGCTGTTATTGATATTCTCAAGCCCGAAAGTTTTTACAAACCAGCGCATCAAAACATTTACGAGTGCATGGTGAAGCTTTTTCAAGAAAGTGAACCCATAGATATTCTCTCGGTAACCCAAGCACTCAAGAAAACGGCTCAATTGGACCTCGCCGGTGGGGCCAACTACATTTCCCAATTAACCACTCGCATTGCCAGTACCGCAAATGTTGAGTACCACGCAAGAATCATTGCCCAAAAGTTCATTCAGCGCGAATTGATCCGCATTAGCGCAGAGATCATGAAAGATGCTTACGAGGAAACAACCGATGTTTTTGATCTATTGGACCGTGCGGAAAGCAATCTTTTTCAAGTAGCCGAAGGAAACATTCGGAAGGGGTATGATGTGATGGAAAACTTGATGCGTCAAGCCATTGAAAACATCGATAGTGCACGTAAAAACGTGGATGGGGTGTCTGGTGTTCCCTCAGGTTTTACCGATCTCGACCGAGTTACAGGTGGTTGGCAGCGATCGGATATGGTGGTACTCGCGGCGCGTCCAGGTATGGGGAAAACGGCGTTTGTACTTTCAATGGCAAGAAACATGGCGGTAGACCACAGTGTACCCGTGGCAGTATTCTCACTCGAGATGGCTGGGGTTCAATTGGTGAATCGTTTGATTGCTTCCGAAACGGAACTTTCTTCAGAAAAACTCCGAAAAGGAACACTCGAAGACCACGAGTACCAGCAGCTTCATCAAAGAATTGGTAAACTCTCCAAAGCACCATTGTTTATTGATGATACCCCAGCATTGTCCATCTTTGAACTCCGTGCGAAATGCCGCCGTTTGAAGGCGCAGCACGGCATCGATATGGTCATCATTGATTACTTGCAACTGATGACAGGGGGTGGAGACAACAAAGGAAACCGTGAACAAGAAATCTCGTCCATCTCCCGATCAATCAAGAGTATCGCCAAAGAATTAAATGTTCCCATCATCGCGCTTTCTCAACTCTCGAGAAGTGTTGAAACGAGGGGAGGAGATAAGCGACCAATGCTGTCTGACCTTCGTGAATCGGGTGCGATTGAGCAGGATGCCGATATCGTTTGCTTCATTTATCGTGCGGAGTATTACGGTATCATCGAACATCCAGACAATATCGATACCAAAGGTTTGGGTGAATTGATCATCGCGAAGCACAGGAATGGTGCCCTCGAAACAATCAAAATGAAGTTCATCGGTCACCTCGCAAAGTTTGCCAACTACGATACCTTTAGTGCCGACGCGGGTATCGGAGGAAGTGCGATGCAACCGAACGAAGAGTTTGCTCAGCCACAAACGATGACCATGCCTTCACGCATCAATACCATGGATGATGAAGACGAACACTTTGACGGTGCCCTCGATCAACCCCCTTTCTGAGGCCTTAACACCTTTTTAGGAACGAAACCACAAGCATTGTTGTACCTTTAGAAGAAAATTTTCAGCATGAGGACCGGCTTTTTATTCTTGTTTTTACTTCTGGCTCAAAGCACTTTTGCTTCAAAGATTTTGATCCATATGGACAATGACCAAGCCAACCATCTGAAGGCCTATGGTATTGCTTTTTGGACGCTAGAAAAACAAGTGCCGGTAGAATGGCTCCTCAACTACAGAGGTGGAAGCTTTTTGATCGACAACTATCCAGAAATCCTGAACGAGTGCAAAATTCGAGGAGTGAGCCATCAATTGATTGCCGACGTTCAAGCGCAACAGATTTATTCTGAAATCTCCAATCCAGAGGTCAACATGGAGCGTGTTCAACTCGATGTTGCTCCGAAAGTTGCAGTGTACTCGCCCAAGGGTAAATTGCCTTGGGACGATGCAGTAACCTTGGTGCTCACGTATGCTGAAATTCCATACACCGTTGTTTATGATGAAGAGATCGTGCGAGGAGAGTTGCCCAAATACGACTGGCTGCACCTTCACCATGAAGATTTTACGGGACAATATGGAAAATTCTACCGAAGTTTTCGAAACGCAGCTTGGTACCAAGAAGAAGTGCGGTCCCAAGAAGCGATGGCAGCAAAATTAGGGTTCTCCAAGGTTTCTCAAATGAAACTTCAGGTGGCAACGGAAATCAAAAACTTTGTTGTAGGAGGTGGTTTCCTTTTTACTATGTGCAGTGGGACAGACAGTTATGATATCGCCTTGGCTGCCCACAATACGGATATCGCAGAGTCCATGTTCGACGGGGACCCGGCAGATCCGGCAGCACAATCAAAACTTGATTTTGGTAATGGATTGGCCTTCAAAGACTATCAAGTAGTGAGGGATCCTCTAGAATATGAGTTTTCCAATATCGATGGTACCGCAGATCACAGCAAAATCAAAGAACTCAATGATTTCTTCACCCTTTTTGATTTCAGTGCAAAATGGGATGTCATTCCCACCATGCTCACTCAATGCCACGAGCGTGTGATTCACGGGTTTATGGGACAAACTACTTCTTTCAGAAAACAATTTTTGAGATCAGATGTGACCGTCATGGGCGAAACAAAAAGCCTGCAAACCGTAAAATACATTCATGGGGAGTATGGGCAAGGACAGTGGACCTATTATGGCGGACACGATCCTGAAGACTACCGTCATTTGGTGGGAGACCCTCCTACCGATTTGAACTTGCATCCCAACAGTGCAGGATATCGCTTAATTCTCAATAACATCTTGTTTCCAGCGGCCAAGAAGAAGGAAAAGAAGACCTAGTTACGTTCCCATACACAGGAATAGACATAAGGCAATTTTCGCCCAAATTTGGCAACAACGTGCTTTCCAGGCTCATCTTCAACCATCCCCGAAAAACAAGGATATGGAGAATAATCATGTTCATCGAAATGACTGAGCTTGCCTCCAGCTTTCATACAAGCTTGAAAAAAAGAGGCAATGGAATGGTTCCAACACGTGACTTCAAAGCTCCCTTTTCCTCCGGCATAAGAACCGTTTTCCTGGAACTGGAGCGCTGAGGAATCATAAGGGTAGGCGATCTGCTTGAAGTCATCATCAAACATATGAACCACCGGGTGAAACTCAACAAATACAAAGCGTCCGCCAGGTTTTAAATAGCGAAAAACATTGGAGGCGTATTTTTCCAGATCTCCAAACCACCCAATGGTGCCATAACTCGCAAATACAAGGTCCATAGTGCCTTCCAGCGCCGGTACAAAGTCAAGGACGTCCCCTTCAATGAACCGAACGTCTTGCTTACATTTTTGCGCTAGTTCTTGAGCACTACGCACGGCTTCTTCACTGAAATCCATGGCGCTTACCTGAGCTCCAAGTCGGGCTAAACTGATGCTATCCAAACCAAAATGACATTGCAAGTGCAGCACTTGCTTTTGGTTGAGGTCTCCTAGTAACCCCATTTCAATTGAGTTCAAGGAGCTTTTTCCTTCAAGAAAAGAAGGAACGTCGTAGAAATCAGACTCAATGTGAGCTTGTACGGTATTGTTCCAAAAGGCTTTGTTATTATTCATGTTCGAAGTTGATGGTCTGTACTTGAATGATTTGATCTCCCTCTTGCAAGGATCGAACGACGTCCATTCCGTCGGTCACTTCACCAAAAGCGGTGTAATTTCCTTCAAGGTGAGGTGTGGGACTGTGGGTGATGAACCACTGCACTCCCTCGGTGTCTCTCCCTGCACTGGCGAGTCCAATTGTTCCCGTGCGAAAGGGCATGGCGCAGGCCTCGGTTCGAAGCGAATAATCCGGACCACCGAAGCCATCTCCCCTTGGACAGGCACCCTGTGCTACAAAATTGGGAACGACACGATGAAAAGTTCGACCATCAAAACGGCCTCCTTCCATCTCTTGAATGAAGTTGGATGTGCTGCCCGGTGCACCTTTTGGGTTGAGCTGGAGGAAGAAAGCACCTTTATTGGTAACTACTTTAATGCGATCGTTACTCTTCAGTTTCAATAGAGGTTCAAAGTCAATGGGGTGATTGAATTGGGGTTTCGGAGTAACAAATGGACGATCTTCCAAATAGGCAATGCATTCTTCAATGGCAATGAATGCTTCCATTTCACGAGGAACCGATAGCTGAGAGGAAATGATTTTGAGCTTGTCCAGCCCCTGAAACGTGAGCTTATATTGCTGTTCTGGGTTGCTCAAGTGCTTTGAAATAAGGTAAATCTGTGCGAGGTCTTTGCTCTCCAAGGCCAAGTCAATAATGGTATTGAAGTCGATGTTCTCATCCCAGTGCAATGAGGACTTCATGTCAATCAAGGTCTCAAGGGCTACTGTTGAAATGAGTTTACCTTGAGATTGATCCAAGAGGGTACTCAAAAACGGAATCGAGCTTGTATCCCAGTAAAGAGCGCTGATGTAGTTGGCTTTAATGTGATCTGGAGTGTTGGTGAGGGAAAAGCGTTGGCGGATGTCGTCCACCCAAGGTGCTTTGTTTTTGGAATTG
This sequence comes from uncultured Comamonadaceae bacterium, assembly GCA_964649515.1. GTDB lineage: Bacteria > Bacteroidota > Bacteroidia > Flavobacteriales_D > Sanyastnellaceae > CALKGK01. The sequence continues at coordinate 12,191 of CAZYPV010000070.1, forward strand.
GCCAAAATCCCCTTCAACAAAATGCTTTGGAGTTCTTCGTCATAACTCTTCAATTGGGCGCTCATGAGCTCAAAAAGATGAATATCCCAAGGTTGATCCACCATCCACGATGCTGCCATTGTGCGGGTAAGGGGGTGATGACTTTCTCCAAGCCAAGGCAACAGATCTGCTGCGCTCAAGAGTCCGCGGGTCCACGCAGCGCGAAACAGGTTTTGAACTACACGCTCGTCTCGGGCTTCCACAATCATTTCAAGCACTTCCTCTTTGCTGAGGAGGTTATTGTTCCTAAAAGCAAGGGCCAAAGCGATCTTCACTTCAGGATTGCGCTCTTTGAAAAAAGCTTCTTTCAAAGCTTCATCTTGTGCGTCTAAGGAAAGGTTTGGGGTTCTCGACAAAAAATGTGCAGCTCCGAGGCGGTTTTCCTCCGCTTTTCCTTTGAGCCACTTCACGGCAGTTTGGACAGCGTTGCCGCCACCAATACCGCGCACTCCTGTCCAATACAAAAACCAAGCAGGGGCATGTTCTTCCTTTTCACTCTGCGCCATTTGGAATACATTCTGATAGTCTGCAGCGCTACACGTTTTCCCTAGAGCATACCAAGCGGCTTTCCTGCAGTCCTGATTTTGCTCTTTGGGTAGAAGTTCAAAAATGATTTCTCCTGCACGAGGATGTTCGCTGCTTCCCAAGGCGAGGTAACATTCTCGGCGGATGTGAGGAAGGGAGTCCAACAAAGCATTGGCCAATGGTGCTATAATGCTGCTGTCTTTAATTGAAATGGCTCCGTGCGCGGCTGCCCAACGTACCTCTGGATCGGGATGTTTTAAAAATGGAAGTAAGGTGTTCAGCTCACGCTTGTCTGCAGCATGAATTGCAGCTTGAACCTCTGACTTTTCGAAGTAATCGAGTTCAGCGGGGTTCTCCGTTGTACAAGCGAAGAGGAAGATCAGGCTAATCCAAAGAACGAATTGCTTCAAGTTGTTGTTGGAGTGTTTCAAGGTTTTGTTGTTTAATGGTTTGGTACCGCCTGCGAGCGCTTGGGGTGTAATATCGGTGTTGTTTTAAAAACCGGATGTTGTTTTCAAGCCATCCAATTTCGTCGTAGTTCTTGTTCAAAACGGCGTTCCATTCTTGCCGAAGCAATGCTGCTTGCCGAAAAAAATCATCGCTACCAATGTAATGAAGGTCGGCATCTCGTATGATTTCTTCCATCGTGTTGTTCGGACGAGCATGGAGCTCAGTTGCCATGATGAGTGTCAATACGAGTTCTTGATCGAAGTTGTGCTGCGGATCTTCTTTCTGCAGAAAAGCTTGAAGGTACCCACAAGACCTTCGCTCATGATCTTTTGGGTCGTCTGCAAAACCATGATCGTGAAACCAAGCAGCGAGGGAAACATGAGCGCTTTGATAAGAGCTCAGGCGCTCATCTTCGCACAGTAGCATGCAGCTTTTCACCACAGATGAGGTGTGAAAAAAACTATGGTAGCTCAAGAAGTTCATTCGGCTTTTTTCCGTCAGAAAACGCTGGGAATGCTGCTGTGCTCGTTGGAGTATGTCTTGAATATCTTCGCTCGTCATTCGGTATGAACTTCAGCGAAAGATAAGGACTCTAAAAGAAATGGCTTAGCGGGCTACTTTGATTTCGACGGTAAAAAAGGAGAATTCGTCTGAGGCCTTGTTCACCTCATAAATAACCTTGTCTGAAGCTTTTTTCGCGATGGTCAAAAAACCGAGACCGGCTCCTCCTTTGTAAGAGAAGTTTTCGTTGCAGAGGGTCTCGATATAGAGTTTCCTCAGCTCACTGTTGTCCAGCTTGTTCAAAGCGTTGATTTTGTAATCAATCAAGTTGGCATCCTCGGTTAGGATGAGGTTGGAAATGTGGAGATGGAAATCTTTTTCTGAAGATTTTAGAACAAAAAATGAACCTGAACTTCCTTTGTCGTCTCGTGCTCCGTGGATTTGCGCGTTTTGCAGGGCTTCAATCATCACGCTTCCAACCCGTTTCACGACTCTGCGAGGACTCCCCGCTTCTAGGACCAATTGCTCGACAATGCCCACGAGGTGGTCGATTTTGCTTTGGGAGAATTCTCCATAATGCGATAAGAGAACCCAAGCGTCCTGATCATCAGAAGTCCGATCACTCAGCAATTTGTGATAGGCGTCTCGAAGGGTTGCTAAAGAATTACCGGAGATAGCGGCCATTATAAGTTTGTTAAGGGTGGTGAACTTAAGTCAACAAAAATAGTAATAATTTCGACAAGCGCGCAATTTTTGGCGATAAAACTGCTTGGTGAAGCGCTGAAACCGTTGTTTTATTCGTCTTTCATTTCAAAGATAACAGAGAAGGGTGCATATTTATGAGGAGAGTCGAAAGGTTATAAACAAGCTTTGTTGAAAAAGGAAAGCGGAGCAGACCAAGGAAATGGTGCTGCTCCGCTTTTTTGGAAACCACAGGGGAGAATTTGTTTAGGCAAACTTTCGAAAAGAACTTTCGGGTACGATGTATTCCCCATCGGTGTTTTTTATCATGTTATAGAACTCGCCGCAGAAATAATTGATGGGCTTGCGAAAGGGCTTGTTGTTGAGGTAATGTGCCCAAACCTCAAGTGCCATTTTTTTAGCTACGTTCCAAGAGTATTGATTGTAACCGTTAGGACGAGAGAAAGAATCAATGTACATTTTAGCGTCAGAAAGTGATTTCATAATACCAGTGTTTTTGTTTGATGATTCAAAGTTCAGAACAGGGTTCGTAATGAATTTACGGAGTGCCTTATGCCGCGATTTTTTTTGAAATTATTCCGGTGACTTCCTTTCGAGGCTCCCCGTTTTTCTTCCAATGAAGTACTTCTATGAATTGAATGCCGGAGTAAATGAGGTATTCCCCCATGCAAGCGCGCACGCTGATGTGTTCCCACCGCTGCTCCTTCCGCATCATGCTCTCACCCAAAACAGCACAGAGTTCAGAACTCAGTGTTTTGTTGGGGTGATAAGCAAGTAAATTGTTGAATACTTCTAAGGATAATCGAAAAGTGCATTGACGAAGCTGACCATCACTAAAGGTGGTACAGTTCATCAAAAGGTGATCTGAATTTGTGAAATACGAGAGGTGGTCGATGCGCAACTGTGCGATGATCGGACCAAGAAGGCTTTGTTGATTCATGCTCGATGGTTTTGTGTGATTCAAAACTCATGAGCGGGTCCGTAATGAATTTACGGTGCTACTTCTGGTATTTCGAAAGGGCAGAACGGAGCCGTTGAGCTATGGTTTCTCGAAGGGAAGAAGGAGATACTACTTCCATCTGATCTCCAAATCCCAAAATGATGTTGATCAACTCATAACTCACCAAAACATGAAGTTTGAAGTCGTTACTTTCCCCAATTTGTTCTTGGCTATGGTGAAGGGGTTGAGATAAGAGGTAGTGTTTCAATTGATCATTGCAGCGAAGTACAATTTCCTTCGCATCCGTATCGGCTTCTGTAATCCCAATGCTGTGTTTGAAGAAACGATCGGGATTGAAATCGTTATTCACATCAAAACGTTCTTTTGAAGGCGCAATTTCCACCATGCGTTCAAGACCAAAAGTGCGGTAATCTTTCTTCTTCGGGTCATAGGCAATCAAATACCATCTACCGCGGTATTCTTTCAGCAAATAAGGATGTAATTCATAGTTGCTGCTCGCTTTTGCTGTAAACTTGAGGTACTCTAGTGTAATGACCTGGCGTTGTTTGATGCACGCTAGCAAAATGGGTAAATGGTCGCTCCCCTCTGCGGGCGGATTGTTTTCAAACTGAACATATTGCTGCACCGCTTTGTGGTCACCATTGGGCGCGAAGTTCAATCGATCAAAAATCTTTTCAATGGCATGACCGAATTGATCAAAAACCGGAATGTCCTTGAACTGATAAAGCGTCATTGCAGCAAAGTTGATGGCACTCATGTCTTCTTCATTCAAGCTAATATCTTGAATGGTATAGCCTTCTTCACTGTAGTAGTAGCCTCGTTCTGCTGGGTGATAGGCAATGGGGGCGTAGTACCCGAGTTCCGATTCGTTCTTCATCGCCCACATGTCTTTCTCAATGGTGCTAATGCTAATGTTCTCACCGTCACTACCATAGAGGGTGTCTTCACATGCCTGTCTTAGATCTTCCTTGCTGGGAAAAGGACGGGCAGTGTTGTTTAAACAACGGTCAATGATTCGATATCTGAGAAGAGCATATTTGTTTGCCGGCATGATTTGGTAAATTACGGGCTGAAATCCATCCTTGAAAGAGGGTTAAAGATAAGGAGTAGTTGAAGCGATCGAGAATAATTCTAGGTTTTTTATTACTAGCTGTAGTGGCTGCCGGCGTTTATTGGTGGAGAGATACGCCTTTGCACCTCACGAGAGAGGAAGGTGCGGTGATTCCTCGAAATGCCTTGGAGCTGGCTTTTGAAAATTACCACGAGGATGTCTTGGAGGCTTCGGAAGACTTGAATTTACCTTATGCTTATCTCATGGCTTTAACGGTTTTGGAGTGCTCGGGAAAAAAACCGGCGGGAAAGCGATTTGAAAAGGTCATTTATGATCGCTTGCAAAAAGTGAAATCTGGGGAGAAACGCAAGTATGAACAGGTGCGTCATCGCCATCTCAAAAATGCTAGCGATGCCGCCATCGAAAATTTAGCCAGTTCTTGGGGTCCCTTTCAATTGATGGGTTACAAGTGCATTGGAATGGATGTGGAAGTGGCCGACATTCGGGGAGATGATGCGGTATATTATGGAGCCAAATGGGTGAAAGAGGAATACGGACACCTCCTCAAAAAGGAGCGGTACAAAGATGCTTTTCACTATCACAACACCGGCCGAACCTACCCAAGATCCGGTCCACCAAGAACATACGACCCCATGTATGTTGAGCGGGGATTGGAATACATTAAATATTTTGAGAAGCGATTGAGGGAAGCGGAAGTGCAAGGCTAAAAAAAACTCCCCCCAATGCGGGCACTGAAGGAAGCTCTAACCAAAACCAACTAACTTTCATTCAAGTATGAAAAAACTACCCGATGGTGATGCGTCGGGCGGCGCTTGCTAAAAGAAGCTTTTCCAAGGAGGCAGGCAGGCGAAAGAGTAAGAGAATAATGTTAAATTTAATCCTGTTTGGAAAAAAGTAAGGCTATAATTTTGAGAAGCTCTTAGATTGATCCAATTTCTAAAAAAATCGAGCATGAGTTCAAAGTTATTATCAAGCACTGAGATTTTCTTCCTTTTGCCTTTGCTACTCTTGCTTGGAGTAAGTCAAAGCTCTTATGGTCAAAGTTATGTTAATAGGCTTTATGATTACAATGCCCCAATTCCCGAAGGGGCTTCATCCGGCCATCTTGAATTGGTGGGTGATACCCTCGTTTCGGTAGGGGCAAGAAATAATGAAGATCAAAACCTAGTACTTGTGGCTTCTAAATTTGACTTGTCAGGTAATACCTTAATGGAAAAGCAGTTTGTATTAGGGAGTAATTTTTTCAATACTGCTGGAGCAGAAAAATTCCAAAAA
>CAZYPV010000071.1:0-10372 GCA_964649515.1 uncultured Comamonadaceae bacterium
CGAATTCATCCAAAGCAAAGAGGGAATTGGGCGTTTCTTATCGTCCACTGAAAGCGACATTGGTGGACACTTTCCAACAAGCTATTCAACATGGTATTGTGAAGCGACGTTAAACTGGTTAAAGGTTCCTTCCTTCTATTCCGGATAAGCCACTCTAGCATGATAAATACTCATGAGTTTTTGCTTGAAAATCTCTTTGATTGTTGTGATTTCCGACAAAGTGATGCTCGCATTATCAAACTGCTCCATTTTCATGAGATGTGCTATGATGCCGTTGATCAAACCTTCGATTCGTTCCTCGGAATAATCGCCCAAAGATCGGGATGCTGCTTCAACTCCATCGGCCATCATTAAAATGGCGGTTTCCTTGGAATAGGGTTTGGGTCCGGGATATCGGAAATCAGACTCGTTCACTTCATCTCCCCCCCTTTTTTTCACTGCATTACGATAAAAATATTCCGTTCGAGTGGTACCGTGGTGGGTTCGAATGAAATCAATAATTTCCTCGGGAAGCTTGGCTTTCTTGGCCATGTCAATCCCCAGAAGGACGTGGTCAATAATGATGCGTGCACTTTCTTCTTCGGGCAGCTCATCGTGTGGATTCATGCCGTGTTGATTCTCCGTGAAGAAACCGGGGTTCTCCATTTTTCCGATGTCGTGATACAAGGCTCCCGCTCTCACCAAAAGCACGTTGCCCCCTACTGCTCTTGTTGCTTCCTCGGCTAAATTTGCCACTTGTAAGGTGTGCTGAAAGGTGCCCGGAGCCTTTTCATTCAAGTTTCGCAATAAGGCGTGATTTGTATCGCTGATTTCCATCAAACGGATCTCCGAGATGAAGCCAAAGCTCTTTTCGAACATGTAAATCATCGGATACGCCAAAAGGCTCAAAGCAGCATTTCCCGCAAACCATGCAAATACCCCCCAATTCATTTGATCCCAACTTCCCTCCTGAACCATGTTGATACCAACGTAAGTGAAACTGTAACTGGCAAAGATGACGATGGCCGAGGCAAAGAACTGTGAACGACGGTAAAGATTGGTCATGCCGAACTGCAGGAGTATTCCGGCAAAAATTTGAAGAAAGGCAAATTCAAAAGGGTCTGGCACGGTGAAACTGATCATGAAAACAGCAATAACGTGAAGCATGAGCGCAGTTCGGGTGTCGTAAAAGGTGCGAACGATAATAGGTAGAATGCACAAAGGACTTAAATAGAGGTGCAATCCTTCCACCCCAGTGATGGCCTTTACCATGAGCACCATCAAAATAATCAGCAAAAGCACAAAACTCACCTTCCCCGCTTGGGCCAGACTTTGGGGTTGAAAAAGACTCAAGATAATGCTGACCGACACCAAGGAAAGCAAAATGAGGATCGCTTGTCCAAAAACCAACCACCAGGATGAAGCCTCGCCCCGGAGATCTCCACCTGAAGCCATCTTTAAACTTTCTAAGGAACGCAGCTCCGGAGCACTAATCACTTGTCCTTTTCGCACCAGCACCTCTCCTTTCACGACTTCACGAATGGGTCTTTTTAACTGATTCATCTCAGCAGAAACAAGAAGGGCCGTTTGATCTTCGGAATACACGTAACTTGGTAAAACGGACTTTTCGAAGCTTTCCACGAGCCAAACCTTGCTCTCTCCATCGGGAAGTTCTTTCTCAAATGCAGTTAAGGCCGAAGACAGGTCCAAAATCCTTCCCTTTTCCTTGCTTTTCAATACGCCGTTTTTAGAAAGGGCGATGTTTTGGTTCTGCTCTTGGTCTTCAGGACGAACTTGAACTATTTCCCGTTCATATAAACGCCGCATCGCACGCAAGCCCAAGTTCAACAAGCTATCCACCTGCCCCGATGTGTAGAACTCTCTACCCAACATCAAGGTCCTGAACTCACTCTCAAAACTGCTAGACACCTGCTGGAGAACCTCTTCTTCCACTTCGGCATAAACCGGTATTTGTTGGGCTTGGAGTCTGGATTTCGCTTGTTCCAGCTCTTCGGCAGTGCGATGAATCTCAAAAGAAAAGGGAGCAAGCACATCTTCATGTTCCCAAATCGTTCCCAATTTCGCTTCGAACCGAAACGCAGATGCCTTTGGAAAAAGATACAACAGCACCCCAAAGCTGAGTGCAAAGAGAAGGATGATGTAAATCAAATTGTGCCTATCGCGAAGGTATTCGAGCCATTTTTTCATTCTAAGGCGAAGGTATTATAAGCAATCCAAATATTGATAAACGTACACCAGGAAGGCAACTAGAAAGGCAGCAACTACATTCAAGAGCACTCCTGTTCTCACCATTTGAGGAATAGTGATGTAGCCCGAAGCAAAAACAATGGCATTGGGCGGAGTGGCCATCGGAAGCATGAACGCGCAGGAGCTGGCGATGGTAACGGGAACCACCAAGACGAGTTCATCCAAGCCCATTCCCACTCCAATGGCAGCGACCACAGGGATGAAGATGTTCACTAACGCAAGGTTGCTCATCAATTCAGTAAGGAAAAGGGCTAAAAGGGCAAAAATCATGAGGAGCACAAACACCGGCAAATCACTCCAAGTGGTGAAATGCGCGGCAATGTGTTCAATGAGTCCAGACTGCTTAAATGCGCTCGCCAAGGCTAATCCTCCTCCAAAAAGCAACAAGATGCCCCAAGGCAATTTTTTGGTGTCTTCCCAGCGCATGAGAAAGGCATTTTCCTTCTCTTTTTTACCCGAGGGAATGATGAAAAGCAAGATGGCACCCGATATACCGATCATGGTATCGTCCAGATGAACCTGAGGAACGGCTTGGTTGATCAAAGAACGAAAGATCCATGCTGCAGCGGTTAAGGCAAACACGAGCCCTACTCGCTGTTGCGCTTTCGACCACCTCCCTAATTTGCTTCTCTCCTGCTCAATCACAGCTTCGGCTGCCGCAAATTTTCCTTTGGGCAAGGGAATAATCACTCTTGTGAGAAGATAGTAAGTCAATACCAGCATCAGCAAGGCAAAAGGAAAACCCAATCGAAACCACTCAATGAAACCAATTTCAATGCCGTACTGTTGGGCCATGATTCCTGCCATGCTCGCATTTGGTGGCGTTCCAACGAGGGTGGCAATTCCACCGACGTTAGCAGCGTAGGCGACGCTTAGGGTAAGTACCAAGGCGAAACGAGGTCCTAATTTCTGTTCTTCCTTTTCACCTTTCATCAGCAATGCAATCACCGAAGTTGCGATGGGTAACATCATGAGTGTACTCGCAGTGTTGCTAATCCACATGCTCAAAAAAGCTGTAGCCAACATAAAGCCAAGCACAATTCTCCGAAACCCCGTTCCTGTGGCTGAAATGATTCCGAGTGCTATGCGCTTGTGAAGGTTCCATCTTTCGAGTGCCAAGGCAATCACAAAACCTCCCAGAAAAAGAAAAACATACTTGTTACCGTAAGGAGTGCAAATTTCTTGAACACTGCTCACTCCCATCAAAGGGAATAAAACGATGGGCAAGAGAGAGGTGACTGCAATGGGGACGGCCTCTGTAATCCACCACACCACCATCCACGCGGCGATGGCAAGTGTGCTCATGGCATCCGTGCTCATGCCTTGTACCGGCATCATAGTGATGAGCAGGAAAAGCAAGGGACCCAGGGCCATTTTGATCCACGCTGTTTTGATCATTGCTACAGGGATAATATGATAAATAATGGGGCGTGTGTGGATAGGTAGTACCCATACTTGATCCGTTCTTCGATGCAAATCCAACGTACTGGGCAGCCCGAAGCGAAGCAATAATCCACGCGCATGTTGATTTTCGCTGCGGGATCAAAGGTGTTGTACGTGGAAAATTCGTTTTGACACCGCATTTCGGCGCTGTGAAAGGTGTCAGGCAAATATAAATCATTCAATTCCTGATACATTTCCTCCTGTGCTTGAATAGGGAAATACCCCAGGAGTACATTCACATCTGCCTGAGACACCAGTAGGTGCTTTCGAAGCGCTCTCAATGCACTCAATTGAATGTCGTCTGGTGCTTTTTGAAACTGGGCATTCACCACACGCATGTTTTTTTGGGTTTCGAGGTGATGCAATGCGGCATAGATGGCGAGGTCTTTTTGATTGTTTTGGGCAAATCCCATCGGTTCAAAAACCCGTTGATGCTGGAGAACAAAAGCGCTTCTTCGATAAAGGATGGGTGTATTACTGTGGCTTCTTCCCTCCCCCAAAACAAATCCAAATTCTGGTAGTGCTTTTTGAAGATCGGCCAACTGTGTTTCATCCACATCTTGTAATCCGACGAGATCATAATCCTTCAAAAGCACCACAATTTCAGGAAAACGTTCTTCCCAGGTGAGGTCGTCATATTCTTGATTCGCATGAATGAAGAAACTCATGACGGGAAGATCTTTTGCCGAAAGCTTGAGCGACAAAAACAGGAGTGTAAGAATAAAAAGTGCACTTCGCATGCTACGAAGGTATCCAAATGCTTCCAACTTGCAGCCGAATTGATGTACTTTTGCGCACTTATGGGAGCAAATAGAAAACGGCTTTTGAAGCGCGGACAACAATTGGAATTGACCATCAAAGACATGGCTTTTGGTGGGGTTGGTATTGCGGAATTGGAAACAGAAGAAGGACTTTTTAAGGTTTTTGTTCAGAACACCATTCCAGGCCAAAAAGTACGTGCTCGCGTGGTAAAATCGAAAAGGAGGTATGCTGAATGTAAACTCGATGAAGTTTTGGTGCCCGCAGAAGTGGAACGGGACATCCCTTTCCAAAGCATCCCCGGCGCTCCCTATGCACGCCTGCCAATTGAACTTCAGCGGGAGTTCAAGCAAAAAACCACCTTCGAATTGTTTAAGCGCATCGGTGGTATCGGTGATATTGAAAGCTTCTTCGATACTTATATCGAGTCGCCCCAAGATTGGCACTACCGAAATAAAATGGAGTACTCCTTCAGTGTCATTCGTTACGATCTGGATGCAAAAGAAGAGCAGGACGATTTTGGTCTTGGCTTCAAACATCGAGGCACCTGGTGGGCTGTGGAAAATCTAGATGCCGACAGCGGTTTGTTTGATGAAGAACTTGAGTCGAAGCTAAAAGACTTAAGAGCATGGTGCGAAGCGAGCGGACTACCTGCATGGCACCCTCCAAAGCGCGAAGGATTTTATCGCTTTTTCGTGGTTAGGAAAAGTAGGCGAACCAACCAATTGCTGTTCAATTTGGTCACCACGTCAGACGATCTTCACCTTTTCGATCGCGAGGGTTTTGTGGCCAAGTGTATTGAATTGTGGGGCGAACGTATTGCCGGCATTTTGCATAGCATCAACGACGATAAAGGCGAACGCGTTCAATCGAGCGCGGGAAGCAGCACCTTGATTCATGGTAGAGAAACCATTTCGGAAAGCATCAACGGTTTGAACTTTGAGGTTTCCATGGGCAGTTTTTTTCAAACCAACCCAGCCAGTGCAGAAAGGCTTTACAACAAGGCCATCGACTATGCTGGAGACTTGAATCAGGGTGATGGAGTGATTATGGACTTGTTTTGCGGAACCGGAACCATCACTCAATTGCTTGCTCGTGGAATTGATCGGAAAGTGATTGGGGTGGACATCGTTGAAAGTGCCATCGAAGATGCTCGCGTGAATGCACAAATGAACGGCATCTCGAATGTCAAATTTCACGCTGCGGATGTGGGCAAGTTTTTGAACGAATTCCCCGAGTATCAAGGGAAAATATCGACCATTGTTCTGGATCCACCACGGGGAGGCATCGCCCCAAAAACCCTCCGAAAAGTAATCGCGATTGATGCTCCACGCATGGTATACATTTCCTGCAACCCCGCAACTCAGGCGCGAGATACCGAAACCCTGATTGAAAATGGCTACCGACTCATCAAATGGTCTTTGGTAGATCAATTCCCTCACACTTCCCACGTTGAATGCGTGGCCCTATTTGAAAAATGATGGAAGAATTGAACGAAAAATATTGGTCTGAACGCTACGAACAAGGCCAAACGGGATGGGATATCGGCTACCCAAGCACTCCCATCAAAGCGTATATCGACCAGCTCACGAACAAGGAGCTCAAAATCTTGATCCCAGGGTGTGGGAACGGTCATGAAGCCGCTTACCTCTGGGAGCAAGGATTCAAAAATGTTCACGTGGTGGATCTTTCTGCTTTTCCCTTGAAGGATTTGAAAGAACGCTGTCCTGACTTCCCTTCAGAACAACTCATTCACGGTGATTTTTTTGATTTAGAAATGACCTTCGATTTAATATTGGAGCAAACCTTTTATTGCGCCCTAAACCCCGAACTTCGTACCCAATACGTTTCGAAAATGCATGAATTGCTTGAAGATAGCGGACAATTGGTCGGACTCCTTTTTGATTTCCCCCTCACCTCCGAAGGTCCTCCTTTTGGCGGAAGTGAAGCTGAATACCGTGAGCGATTTAGCCCTCAATTTGAGCTTCGAACACTCGCTAAGGCACACAACAGCATTCCTCCTCGTGCAGGGAAGGAATTCTTCATCATCCTCAAAAAAAAATAGCTAATTTCGTAGTCATGAGTGAAGACAGAACACGCATTTTAGGGACGAAAGAAATCGACCAAAAAATCACCCGCATGGCCCATGAAATCTATGAGCGTCATTACAAAAGTGGTGCTCTCATCATTGTAGGCATTAAGGGTGAAGGTGCCGTTCTCGCCAAACGTCTTTCTAAGGTATTGAAAAGCATTAGTCCGCTTGACATCACCGACATGGAACTTCATCTCGACAAAAAGAAACCGCTCAACACCGCAGTTCTCAGTGGAGAGCTTTCTGCCTTGAAATCGAAAAGAATCATTCTTGTTGATGACGTACTGAATTCAGGCCGCACTCTCATTTACGCCGTGAGCTACCTTCTCGAAGCAGCTCCTAAAAGTTTGGGAACTGCTGTTCTGGTTGATCGCATCCATCGCACATTCCCCATACGCGCAGATTACGTTGGAATGACCTTAAGTACCAATTTGAAGGAACACGTGAGCGTTGAATTCACTGGCAAGAACGCCGTTGCCTATCTCGATTGAGCTTCCGCAGCAAGTATTGCTGATTTTAACGACTCAAACTTCGCTGCATTGAGTCCTAAAGCATTGAACCTCACCTCTGCTTCTTCATAATATTCTTGACGTTCTGACAAATGCTGCTTGACAAAAGTCAGTAATTCTTCAGGACCCTTGTTTGCAATAAGAGGTCGGTTTTCTTTGGCATGGGTAAGTCGATAGACAATGCTTGAGGCATCCATCTGCAAGTAGACCGTTACCCCCTGCTGGCGCATGAAACGCATATTGTCATAATAACAAGGAGTACCGCCTCCGCAAGAAACCAAAACCCGATCCATTTGCGCAAGCTCATGCAAACTTCGGCGTTCAATTCCTCGAAAGGAAGACTCTCCTTCATGCTCAAAAATTTCGGAAATGGTTCTTCTTTCCGCGGCTTCGATGTAGGCATCCAAATCCACAAAAGCCAAGTCCAATGCTCTGGCCAAACGCTTGCCCACGGTTGTTTTTCCCACGCCCATGTAGCCGATCAAGAATACCTTCATGAGGCGAAGGTACGAAGCAATTTTGTCGGGAAAGCGCACTACAGACTGAAAAAAAGTCAGTTAAGGGCCTAAAGTTCTGCCTTTTCGCCATAAAAAACATCGTGGCTTGAGATTTGGGCTGAGGGAAGAAAAAAAACAATGGATTTAAGTAAATATACCATCAAGTCGCAAGAAGCCATACAGCGCTCACAAGAGCTGGCCGTGGCCAATGGACAACAATCCATCGAAGTTGCGCACATCTTAAAAGGAATACTTGACGTTGACGATCAAGTGAGTCCTTTTCTCTTGAAAAAGCTCGACGTCCCCATGGGCGTTCTTCAATCTGTCCTCGACCGCATGCTGGAAAGGTATCCCAAAGTTACTGGCGGACAATTACAACTATCGCGGAATGCAAGCACCGTTTTGTTGAAGAGCGTAAGTGTGGCTGAAAAAATGAAAGACGAATTTGTCTCCATCGAACATTTGCTCCTTGCGCTTTTAGAGGTATCCGACGAAGCCTCTCAAGTCTTAAAAGATCAAGGAGTAAGCCGGAAAAACCTCGAATTGGCCATCAAGGAACTGCGCAAAGGAAGTAAAGTTAGTTCTGCCAGTCATGAAGGCAATTATAACTCTTTAGAAAAGTATGCTCGCCATCTCAATGCATTGGCTAAAGAAGGAAAGTTGGACCCTGTGATTGGGCGGGACGATGAAATCCGCCGAGTACTCCAAATCCTCACTCGCAGAACGAAAAACAACCCCATTGTGATTGGTGAACCCGGAGTTGGTAAAACCGCCATCGCTGAGGGAATTGCACACCGCATTATTGACGGAGACGTGCCTGAAAACCTTCAGGACAAACAAATCTACTCCTTGGACATGGGGGCCCTTGTGGCAGGAGCCAAGTACAAAGGAGAATTTGAAGAGCGATTGAAATCGGTAGTGAAAGAAGTACAATCTTCGAACGGACAAATTGTGCTTTTCATTGATGAAATCCACACCCTTGTTGGCGCAGGAGCGGGAGAAGGAGCAATGGATGCCGCCAACATATTGAAGCCAGCCCTGGCCCGCGGTGAACTCCGTGCAATTGGCGCTACCACCTTGAATGAATATCAGAAATACATCGAAAAGGATAAGGCCTTGGAACGTCGCTTTCAAAAAGTGATGGTGGACGAGCCCGATCGCGAATCGGCCATTTCGATTTTGAGAGGCATCAAGGAGAAGTATGAGAACCACCACAAAGTTCAAATCAAAGACGATGCGATCATTGCTGCAGTGGATCTTTCTCAACGCTACATCTCTGACCGATTTTTGCCGGATAAAGCCATCGACCTCATCGATGAAGCGGCCAGTAAGCTGCGTATGGAAATCAATTCAAAGCCGGAGGAACTCGACGAAATTGAACGCAAGATCATGCAGTTGGAAATTGAGCGAGAAGCCATCAAGCGAGAAGGTCAGGACGAAAAAGTGAGTGCGCTAGGAGAAGAATTGGCCAACCTGAACGATCGGAAATCCGGTTTGAAAGCCAAATGGCAGGCAGAAAAAGATGTGATCGACCGCATTCAAAATGCCAAGACCTCCATTGAGCAACTTAAAATCGACGCAGAACGAGCTGAGCGCGAAGGTGATTTTGGGAAGGTAGCAGAAATCCGCTACGGTAAGCTAAAAGAAGCAGAACAAGCCATTGAAGACGGGAAGAAAGAACTCGCTGAATTGCAAGCCGATTCAAAAATGATCAAGGAAGAAGTCGATCCCGAAGAAATTGCAGATGTGGTAAGCGCTTGGACCGGAATACCCGTATCCAAAATGCTGGAAAGTGACCGGGCAAAATTGCTGCGATTGGAAGACGAATTGGGCAAGCGGGTTGTTGGACAAACCGAAGCCATCAGTGCCATTTCGGATGCTGTTCGAAGATCTCGAAGCGGACTCAGTGATGAGAAAAAGCCCATTGGTTCTTTCATCTTCTTGGGAACAACGGGAGTAGGAAAAACCGAGCTAGCAAAAGCCTTGAGCGAGTACCTTTTCAATGATGAAAACTCCATGACCCGTATTGACATGAGCGAGTATCAGGAACGCCATGCCGTGAGCCGACTCCTCGGTGCACCTCCGGGATATGTGGGATACGATGAAGGCGGACAACTCACTGAAGCCGTGAGGAGAAAGCCTTATTCGGTTATTCTTTTGGACGAAATTGAAAAAGCGCATCCCGACGTTTTCAACATTCTTTTGCAGGTGTTGGATGACGGAAGGCTGACCGACAATAAGGGGCGTTTGGTGAACTTTAAGAACACCATCATCATCATGACATCCAACATTGGTGCCCATAAGATTCAGGAGAACTATACCGACCTCATACCTGGGATGGAGGAAGATGTTTTTGACCGAACCAAAATGGAAGTATTTGAAGAACTACGTCAAAGCGTTCGTCCAGAATTCCTCAACCGAATTGATGAGATCATCATGTTCACACCGCTCACAGCCATCCAAATTCGAAAGATTGTGGAGCTTCAACTTCACGCTTTGAAACAACGCTTGCAATCGGCCAACATTGAGCTCATGAGTACCCAAGACGCCATTGATTACCTCGCTGAAAAAGGCTACGACCCACAGTTTGGCGCCCGCCCCGTGAAGCGAGTGGTTCAGAAGGAAGTGCTCAATGAACTCTCCAAAGCCCTCCTTTCCGACAAGATCGACAAATCTGAAAGAGTCGTTTTGGACGTATTCGATGGCCAAGTCGTTTTTCGGAAGGCGCTTGAAGAAGAGGAATTGATTGAAGTATAAACTAACTTATAGCGCTTAATTTGAACGGATGATGGGCCTTGTGCTTATCATCCGTTTTTCATTGCTCC
>CAZYPV010000071.1:10472-12062 GCA_964649515.1 uncultured Comamonadaceae bacterium
TCCGTTTTTCATTGCTCCTTTTTTCGAACTACCCGAACTTAAATTAACTCAGCCAAATCGCTGAGTTTCTCTTCGGTGAGTGGCTTCGTCATGAAGGTGTCTAAAATCTGATAGTTTTTAGCCTTTTCTCTGGTATCTGGATTGACCGAAGTGGTGAGCATCACGATTAACCGAATATTGGGATAAATGGGAAGCACTTGTTTTTGGTACACATCAAGAAACTCCCAGCCGTCCATTCCAGGCATGTTTAGATCGAGAAAAATGACATCGGGCAGGGAACCCGCTCGTTGTTCATTCAAGAGGTATTCAATCGCTCGTCTTGCTTGTTCGAAAACAAGAATTTCATGGGCAAAATTGGCTTGGGAGAGCATTTCACGATGAAAAAAATTGGTGGGTGCGTCATCATCAATTAACATGGCGCAATGAACACTATTCATAGAGATTTTTACTTAGGGTAAAATAAAATGTGGCTCCTTCATTCACCTCAGATTCTACCCAAATCCGACCTCTGTGCAGCTCCACTATTTTTTTGCAGTGGGCTAAACCAATGCCTGTTCCGGGGTAATTCTGATGTGCATGAAGGCGTTTAAAGATGACAAAAATGCGTTCTTGGTACTTTTTTTCAATTCCAATACCATTGTCTTTGAAAGCAAATTGCCAAGTGTCTTTTGTTTCTGAGTGGGAAATTTCAATTTTGGGAACTTCTCCTTTTTTAGCAAATTTAATTGCGTTGGAAATGAGGTTTTGAAACAGCAAACGCAACTCAGTGGGAAAAGCACTCACTTGGGGTAAGTTGCCGGAGAGAATAATGGCTTTGGATGCCTTTAAACGTTCGCTCAAATCAACCTTTACCTCTTCCAAAAGGACGGCAGTATCAATGTCCTCCTTTTTCCTCCTTGCACCCAAGCGGGAATAATCCATCAAATCTTTCACCAGAGAACTCATTCGAAGGCTAGCATCTTTCACAAATCCAAAAGCTTCTTTGGCTTTATCATCCTCTTTGATAAACCCTTTGTTGTCGATAAAGTCAATCAAGCTAAGTACTGATCGAAGTGGTTCTTGCAAATCATGACTTGCGACGTATGTAAATTGCTGGAGTTCTTTGTTTTGCCTTTCCAGTTCTTGGGTTCTAATTTTCACCTTCGCGTCCAAGTTGGTATTCAAAAGTCGGAGTACATTTCTGGACTGTGTATTTTTAAACTGCAAATAAGTGAACGCACCGACGATACAGAATCCCATGATTCGATTAAAAAGTCCAACCCTGGAGTAGTCCATTTCCGTTTTGAAGACCAGAACAACCAACATAACGAGTAAGGTGGCCAAGCCCACTTGAAATACAAAGCGTTCATTGTTGGAAACGAGTCCGGAAAGTATCAAAACCAAACTATAGATGGGGGCTATGAAAACTGTATCACTCAAGTGCAAATCCAAGAGTACTAAACAAACCGTTACACCTATGAGCAAGGACAAAAACCACGGTTCTTTTTCCATTGGAATGGACGCCCAGCGTTCCCTTTTCTTCTCCCATTCATGAAGTATTAGCGCTAGACTCAGCATCAATATGCAAAGGCTGGTATGTATTGCCATCTG
>CAZYPV010000071.1:12162-15655 GCA_964649515.1 uncultured Comamonadaceae bacterium
GTTAATCCTGAAACCAGTCCGCTCAAACTTGCCAACACCAAGGCCCCTTTGAGGAGTTGCTTGTTTAGGCAAAGAACACTTGCCCCTAAAACAAAAATGCAAAAAGCCGTATTGAATTGCATTGGAGCCCAAGCCGCATTCACTTGCACCGCTGCTCTCCATTGAAACACCCATGCCATCATCACCACCAAAGCGATGGTGCAAATGAGAAACAAGCCTCCTAGAAATAGAAAGCCCAAGAGATCCTTTTTTTTTGTTCTCTGCATGGAGGTTAAATTCAAGTTCCATCTTCCCAAGGAACGATCCTTCGCTAAGTTAAAATTTCCCTCGGGAAATACGTTGTATCATAAAAGGAAAGTAGGATTTAACAAGTAAAAGTGGAGAGCCGTGAAATAGATCCATCGTGCTCTCTTGCATCGTTGTTGTCGTTCAAGCATAAAACTGAATACCTCCATCAACGAAAAGCCTCTCCACCAGAAGCGGAGAGGCCTCGGATATCAATGCCTCGATTATCATCACCCTGACTGAGGCATTGATCCTCACCCATTGGTTTAAATTGTTATGTAGGGAACGAGTGTCGGATGGTTGTTTTGATGATTGGTTGGACTCTTCAAAACTTCATCTTGAACAAGCCTTTGCTTCTCAAGAGATGGCTTGTTCGTGGGCGATGCATTAACAATTGTCTTCAGCCAGAATATTCAACCAAGAGCACAACGAATTTAGGTATTGCCAATCACCACTAATCTTTCCAAGTTGGGACTTTCCACTCCTCCTTCGGGTTCCAGGGTGATTGCGAAAGCCTGTACTGACTGGAGTGAAAGATTTTGAGGGCTTCGAATATCTTCATTCTCGTTCAGAAGGGCTATACTGATCGGCTCGCCATCAGCAATTGCCCAAAGTTGGTATTGCATGCCTTCACTTGGTTTAGGTAATTCATCAGCCAGAAAAAGATAAGCTTCTTTTGATTGATTCCACAGCACCCTCGCTTTTGAAGCAGGAGAAAAATCGCTACCTCCGAGGATGACCGTCTTGGTATCTGCACTTGTGAGCAATTCATTTTCTTCCTTGCTTTGGTCCAAAACGCCCTCCATCTCCGCCAGTTGATTTTGGTATTCTTGACTCAATTGCTCCTTTGTTTGCTTGAGTTCTGCCGCTAATTGTTTCGACTCATTCAGGGATGAAAAGTACTGAACCCCTAAAAACAACATCGCGATTACAGCCGCTGCATAACCCACATAGTGCATCTTGGCATTTGACGTTTTTGCCATCCTTTTTTCGCTAGCGTCCTGCACCACCTTCAAGGGTGCGTCTTGCGGTGTGTTCTTCACCTCATTCATGATGTTTTCTTTCACCTTTTGAGGAACCGGGACCTTCAGTTTCATTGTCATAGAGGCAATCCCTTCTTGCAAGCTTATTAGTTCCTTTTGCAACTCAGGATAAATGGAGCTCATGCACTCCACCTCTTTTTGCTCTTGGCTTGAAACCTCTCCCAGAACATAGCGTTCCAGTATGCCGCTTTCTATGTATGTTTTAGTATCCAAAATAGCAGAAGTAAGATAAATATTTCTCGAAGATGTTTCAGGGCAGACCGTGCTCTGGTTTTTACTGTTCCAAGGGGAATATCGTGTTCATCAGCAATCTCTTGTTGAGTGTAACCTTGAAAGTACAGGAGCTCAAGAACGAATTGCTGCTCTTTCGAAAGGGTTTTTAGCAAATCACTTAAACCGATAGCATCCACATTCATGGACTTCACATGAGATTCAAATTGTGGTACATTTTCGAAACCTTTCTTTCCGTCTGATTCTCGTTTTTTCTTTCGCAATTCATCAATGGCTCTGTTTCTACAAATATTCAAAGCCCAAGTGAAAAATGTTCCTTTGGCCGGAGAGTACAACTTGGCCTTTTGCCAGATCTTCACAAAGCATTCTTGTAGTATATCTTGTGCCAATAAATCGTCGTTCACAATCCTTAAAATCAAGCCATATAAAGCCTCACTGTAAATATCATACAGTTTGGACAAGGCTTCTTCGCTGCCTTCTTGGAGCTCTTTTATGAGTTGATTATTGGGATGATTTGACGACATCTGGGTAACGAATGTAGTCATTCAATTTTACTTTGGGTGAGAAAAACAAGCCCTCCCACTGGAGGGCTTGAATGATCCGCGGGGTGAATTTAATTTTGAGCAAACACACCTAACAATACATAGGTTGTGGGATCAACCGTTGATAATGCTTGTAGCGGATCGTGGACAACTAAGAAAGCATCGTAATTTGTGGTTAACATATCGAAACTCGAGGGGCTGACTTGACTATTGAATGCCGTACTTCCGTTACCCATGATCATGAAAGCAAGAACATCATCGTTCGGCACTTCATTGTAGGGAGTTCCGTTAGGCGTAGTGGCAGGGTCAGCCATATCATGGGCATGAGTATGGTACATTTCTCCATTCATGGTGTTGTTGAGCATTACTGAAACTCTGCTCATTCCATTCCCTAGTTCTTGGATTGTGAGCTCACCATTGAGGTTGTTTTGATGTGTACCGGCATAAGCAAATTCAGGAACCAATTGTCCGGCATTGAAATCATACGAAAAGCTGCTTCTACTAAGGCCGCTTGCTGCTTGTTCTCGAGCAAAGGCGCCTACAACCAGGTAAGTAGAAATATCCACTGTACTCAGATTTTGTAGGGGATCATGCACTACAAAGAAACCATCGTATCCTACCACAATATCGTCATAACTCATAGCTACTTCTTGTGTCACCATCATTGTTCCACCGTTTCCGGTAATCATTTGTGCGAAAACGTCATCATTGGGCACCTCGTTGTATGGAGTTCCATTTGGGGTAGTGGATGGATCTGCTGCATCATGTGCATGCATGTGGTACATCTGTCCTTCCAAGGTATTCATTAAGGTCACTGTAATATCAACCATGTTTGCGCCTGTCTCTTCAACCATGATTTTAGCTGTGAGGTTATCTGGGTGCATCCCATCATAAGCGGCAGAAGGCACCACTTGGCCATTATTGAATTCATACTCGAAGCTGGCGCTCCTCATTGCCACTGGAGGCATATCAACGGGATCCATTTCTTCGTCTTTTTTACACGACTGTGTCCCCATCATAAAGGCAATCGCTAGCATGGGGAAAATCATTTTTTTCAGGGTATTCATGTTTTTTGTTTTTAAGATTCGCCATACCTACGAAGCGGATTGGAGTTTGGATTGCCCGGTAATGAAAAAAAATATTACCTAATGAAAATCAAAGCGTTACGAAAGAAAAATTTCTTGTTTATGGTGAAATAGGCCTATCCATTTACGTCGCCAAAGCTGAAATTAGGACCCACTCATCCTCTGCTCTCCGCTCTCATTCTCGCTCTGAAAAAGCTATCCACTTACGTCGCCAAAGCTGAAAATCAGGACCATTCACCCTCCGCTCTCCAGTCTCATTCTCGCTCTGAAAAAGCTATCCATTTACGTCGCCAAAGCTGAAATTAGG
>CAZYPV010000071.1:15755-17482 GCA_964649515.1 uncultured Comamonadaceae bacterium
TCTCATTCTCGCTCTGAAAAAGCTATCCATTTACGTCGCCAAAGCTGAAATTAGGACCCACCCATCCTCTGCTCTCCGCTCTCATTCTCGCTCTGAAAAAGCTATCCATTTACGTCGCCAAAGCTGAAATTAGGACCCACCCATCCTCTGCTCTCCGCTCTCATTCTCGCTCTGAAAAAGCTATCCATTTACGTCGCCAAAGCTGAAAACAGGGTCCACCTCCCCTCCGCTCTCCACTCTCATTCTCGCTCTAAAAAAAAGCCCGTTCTCAAAAAATGAGAACGGGCCAATTTCTATATGGGCTTTTTTATTCTTAGCTCCAAGAGGCTATTTTTTCTGAAACATACTCACCATTCTCCAATTTGGCTTTCACTTTCGAGAACGTTTCAATAGTGTATTTCACATCTTCCAAAGTGTGTACTGCTGTTGGAATCAGACGAAGCATGATGACGTCCTTAGGCACTACTGGATAAACTACAATAGAACAGAAAATTCCATGGTTCTCACGCAAATCCAAGGTCAAGTTGGTGGCTTCTCCTAGTCCGCCCGACAAAAACACGGGTGTTACACAAGAGTTCGTATGACCGATATTGAATCCTGCCTCAGTGAGTCCGTTTTGCAATGAACTCGCAATGTTCCAAAGATTTTCTTTGTGGCTTGAATCTGTTTTCATCATCTCCAAACGTTTGATCGCACCAATGACGATGGGCATTGGGAGCGATTTAGCGAAGGTTTGTGAACGCATGTTGTAGCGGAGGTATTCAATCACGTGTTCGTCTCCAGCAACAAAGGCACCGATCGTAGCCATGGCTTTAGCGAACGTTCCGAAGTACACATCAATTTCATCATGCACCCCTTGGTAATCTCCAGCGCCTCGGCCGTTTTCTCCAATGGTTCCAAAACCGTGTGCGTCATCAACAAAAAGACGGAAACCGTATTCTTTCTTGAATTTCACAATCTCGGCCAACTTCCCTTGATCTCCGGCCATACCGAACACCCCTTCCGTTACCACCAAAATTCCGCCGCCCGACTTCTCCGTCAACACTGCTGCGCGCTTCAATTGCTTTTCGAAGCTTTCCATGTCGTTGTGCTGAAAAACGAAGCGTTTCCCTTGGTGAAGGCGAACACCATCAACCATGCACGCATGAGATTCAGAATCATATACAATAACATCGTTCCGCGTCACCAAAGCCTCGATCGCACTTTGGCACCCTTGGTACCCGAAATTGAGCAAGAAAGCATCTTCTTTTTGCATGAAGTCTGCCAAATCTGCCTCCAATTTTTCGTGATATTTGGTTTGCCCCGACATCATTCTGGCTCCCATTGGATAGCCCATACCCCATTCCTTGGCGGCATCGGCATCCACTTTGCGAACTTCTGGATGATTGGCTAAACCGAGGTAGTTGTTGATGCTCCATACGAGCACATCTTTACCGCGAAACTGCATGCGGTTAGAGATATCTCCTTCCAGCTTTGGGAAGGTAAAGTAACCGTGGGACTCTTTAGCGTGTTGCCCGAGTGGACCGCGGTTGTTTTTGATCCGTTCGAATATATCCAAAGTGATCTGTTTTTAGTTGGTGCGAGACAAAAGGCCAAGCACAGTAATTTCTTAAACAATGGGCAAAAATACAAGGTTTTCCCATGGCAAGCAAGCAATTGGGAGGGGATGTGAATAAGTTGGGATATCTTGTTTTGCGAAGGGTTTTGTTTTTTTCTGGGTGATGGGG
>CAZYPV010000072.1:0-17305 GCA_964649515.1 uncultured Comamonadaceae bacterium
GCCCCTGCGGGGCCCTCCGCCCTCCCCGCCGCCACCAGCCATGGTTCGAATTTCGGCGAGAAAGGGATCACCACCAAATAGTAACCCACCCAATTTGTGAATGAATACGCTGAATTTGTCAATGCCACAATTCCAGCTAAAAATCACCCCGAAAAACAACTTTCCATTGCAAATCACAAGAAGATTTTCAACCTGATTAAAGAGAGGTCAGAAAGGACGATAGTCAGCCAGACACTTCGTTCTAGCTTTCCTTTTCAGAACGAGTTCAAATCCAATGAAAATGCGGTGGTGGACATGTTCAACGCTTCAGCACCTTTACTTGGGAACGAACATTGCCCTTTCTCAATTCAAACAGGTAGGTGCCGGCGTCCAAATCAGACAAGTCGCTGAAGAGCATGATTTCTCCCTTTTGGTGCTGCTTGCTCATTTGGCGGACGGTTTTGCCCAAAAGATCGCGAACAATGATGAGGTATGTTCCAGATTCAAATTCGGGCAACTCGATGCTGAGGAAAGATTGAAAGGGGTTAGGAAAAGCTTGTAGCTGAAGACTCGCTTCCTCCTCACTAACGCTAACAGGAACAATTTCATTCACAGCTCCAGGCGAACCAAAAGGAACGGTGAGCTGCGTCATCCAGTGCTCGCCAAGTTCATTTTCCGGGTTTTCGTCAACAAGTTCAATACTGTGGTTCTGCTCCACAGGGTTGGGCCACGGGGCTTGGTTGGTATAGGATACTTCATCGCGAAGAAGCCCTTCCGCATCAAACAACTGAAGCGTTTCTCCACTTTGATTCAGTCCAAACTCAAAAGATATACTGAAATGGTTTTCATCCTCGAAAAGACTTTCAAAAGCGTTTTGGTCTTGTGGAACAACAACGTAGAAATCGGGCAATAAGGTCACTCCCGCCGGAAACACAAAACAATCCCCGTTGGCGCAAAACTGCCAATTGCTAAGGTCAATGGCGTTCGAGGAAGGGTTGTAAAGCTCAACCCAATCCCCAACATCATCCACTCCACCCGAGGAATAAAACACTTCATTGATGATGGGACTTCCCTCATTCTCCACTTCCAAATACACTGCGGTGAGGGATTGGTTGCCGTCCATGTCCACAAAGATTTCATCATTGAAAGGGTCAACAAGGTTCTCGCCTTCCCAATGATCAAAAACAAAGCCCGGTTGCGCAATGGCTTTCAATCTCACGGGCAGTTCTTCAAAATAGTAACCGCTCCACGGCAGATTTGTGGCTTCGATGGTGTTTACTTCGATGTAACCGGCGTTCAAAGGTTCTTGTGTAAGTTGAATTTCAAAGATGCTTCCCAACTCAAATTTTTCGGCATAGTGCAGGCGATTGTATCCAGCTCGTTCGGCAACAAAGCTACTGATGTATTCCACTTCATTTTCCCAGTTTCCCAGTGTTCCTCCCCAACGATCAATTTGACGGGGAACATCGCTCTCCATTATTTCTTTTCTGGCGATGAGTTGTTCTATTACACGTTCAGGCTTGAGGTAGCTGTTCATCAAATCGGCACTTCGCGTGCTGAATTCAGCCACAAACTGATCGTTCATCAAAAGGTTGGTGAGCAATTCGGTTTCAACTTCCGAGGTCCATCCTCCCCAAATGGAGGTGGCGAAGTTCAAGGCGTTCCAATCTGGAAATCCGTGTGGATAGGCAGGGTAATAAGTGCCAAACCCCCAGTCGGTATCCCAAATTACCCAGTTCCACTGACTTCCCTCAGCGTGTTCTTTGTAAAACTTCATGTTGTTGCTCAACCAATCTTGGTTCACGATGTAGATTTCCAAAGCTTGATAGTCAATGAAATTTCGAAGATTCATTTGTTCCACGAAGGTGGCGTAGGTGTCATCATCACTCAAATCAAGGTCAATGGCAGATTGCTCAAAAAGATCGAAGGCTTCCCAATCGCCGGCAAGTTCATCCCGAGTATCTCCTTCTCCCGCGGTGCGTTCCAAGTAATCTACGTCATCTTCCTCAATGCCATAAACGCTTTTAAGCCAATGACGATCTTGGCGCTCTCGCAGGTTATACAGTCCCCAGAACTGTCCGTTGACAAATAGATTTACAGCTTTTGCGGCCGAATAACCGTAATTTGGATCTATGTTTTTGTACAGGTCGTGAATAACAACATCTCGCAAGCCGGCACCCCCAATTTCAATTCCGTCGTTGCCCGCATTTCTGAGAATGAGTCGCTTGTAATCCATATAATCTCGCTCTTCAAATACGGGCAGCGTTAGATTGCTTTCCCCATATTCACCACGAGCATAAAGCCGAAAACTGCGCTGGTCTCGAAAGTCCGCAGCGTGCACCTTCAAACCCATGATCTGTTGATGCTCCTGAACTCCATTTTCATCGAAAAAGGCGGCGTCAACAATAATTTCTGTGTCTTGAAAAGGATTATTATCCAGTCCTTCACTCCCAGAAAATGCAGCTTCTTCGCAGGAAAGGTGAATGACGGGGTTGCTCAATCCATCTTCAAAAAGGTAGCTCTGACTCGCGATTTTTGATGGGTGCTTTCCATTTTCAAAAACGCGTGTTTTAACCGTTGTACTCTGGTTGATGTCGATACCCCCTGTGTAGAGCGGGCTGTTTTCATCGGGGATGCTGCCGTCCAATGTGTAACGAATGCTAGCTCCTGATGTAGCTTCCAAATTAAGGGTGAAAGGTGTTGAAATTAAGGCTCCCGGGTTGCTAAAAGTGGCTGGCTCAGCACTCCCGTTCAAGGCAAACCCTGTATTTGCGGCATTGGGACTGGGATTCTCCAAAAGGCCCCAAAGTCCGTTTTCATCATACCCCCAAGAATAGTCTTGCCAATTGAAGGAGTAGAGTACTTGATCTACAGGAGTTCCCACGGGTTGAGAAAGAAAGAGTTGTTCCCCATTTTGGCGGAGCGAAAAATTCAAATGAAACTCACCACCCTCCGTAGATTCATCTTCTTCTCCATCGGCTATCAAAACGAGAAAACCACCCGGTGGAAGCAGGATTTCTGGTGATGAGGGAAAGGTCCACTTGGTTAAATTGTTGGGGTTGTCAGACAAGTGCCAGCCGTTCAAAACAAGGGCTTCATCTCCCGCATTGAAAAGCTCGATCCAATCGTCAAAGTCTCCCGCCCCATCCAGAAAGGTGGTGGCGTTGGAGGCTTGTACTTCGTTTATTCGCACGTTTTGGGTGAAACCGTTGACGCTAAGCAAAAGGGCAAAAACAACAAGGAGGTTTTTCATAGACGGGCCGATCTATTTCAAAAATGAGAAATTTCCTTCAGCCAGAGAAACCAAAAACCACGCAATTCTTGTACTTGCGGCTCAATAAGCCCTTTCGTTTTTACCTTCCATGTAATTCATGAAGGCTTTGTTCACTACCTTATTTCCTCCCGGAGTTGGGTAATTTCCTGTGAAGTACCAGTCGCCAGGATTTTCCGGACAAGCTTGGTGGAGGTCTTCAACGGTTTGGTAGATGACGCGTACTTCGGCTTGGGTATCTTTTGGTGTAAGGAGCTCGGAAATGCGCTGAGATACATCCTCGTACTTCAAGGTTTCATACACTTCTTTGACGTAATTCTTCACCTGTTCTTTGGGAAGGTTTTCCTGCTCTTTGCATTTGCGATAGACCATGTCCAATCGGTCTTCTTCTCCGCGTTCTTTCAAGAGGGATACTGCGGCTTGAAACGCTATGAAATCCCCCATTTTGGCCATGTCAATACCATAGCAATCGGGAAAGCGAATTTGAGGTGCAGAAGACACCACCACAATCCGTTTTGGTCCCAAACGGTCCAGTATACGAATGATGGATTTTTTCAAGGTGGTTCCTCGCACAATGCTGTCGTCAATCATGACCAAATTATCGGTTCCACGATTCACTGTTCCGTAGGTAACGTCATACACGTGCGCCACCATGTCATCACGAGCACTGTCCTGAGTAATGAATGTTCGAAGCTTAGCGTCTTTCAAAGCAATTTTTTCAACACGCGGCCGAATGCTTAAAATATCTTTCAAATCGGCTTCGGAAGGAGAGGTGCCGAGGGCTCGAATTTTGCGGAGTTTCACCTCATTCAAGTAGTCCTCAAGGCCTTTCACCATACCCAAAAAGGAAGTTTCTGCAGTATTGGGAATGAAGGAGAAAACTGAATTTCTCAGGTCGTGATCGATGTAGTCCAGTACCCGAGGAACCACCAATTTCCCGAGTTTTTTTCGCTCTTCGTAGATGTCTTTATCATTTCCACGAGAGAAATAGATGCGTTCAAAAGAGCAGGCCTTTCTTTCCAAGGGCTTGCGCACTTCTTCAATACTTACGTTGCCATCTTTTTTGATGATGATGGCATGACCAGGGGTGAGTTCTTTGACGGCTTCAAAAGGAACATTGAACGCGGTTTGAATGACGGGCCGCTCAGAGGCTACCACCACCACTTCATCGTCTTCGTAATGATATGCCGGGCGAATACCGCTTGGGTCGCGCAAAACAAAGGCATCTCCATGACCAACGAGTCCGGCCATAGCGTAACCTCCATCCCACGATTCGGCAGACTCTCGGAGGATGTTTGCGATGTTCAAGTTTTTGGCAATGAGCTCGGTAATTTGTGCGTTGCTGTACCCCTGTTTTTTGAATCGTTGAAAGAGTTCTTCGTTGGCTTCATCCAAGAAGTGCCCAATTTTCTCCAATACCGTAACCGTATCGGCCTTTTCTTTCGGGTGTTGCCCCAATTCTACGAGCAGGCCAAAAAGTTCGTCAACGTTGGTGAGGTTGAAGTTTCCTGCAACCACGAGGTTACGGGTTTTCCAGTTGTTCTGACGGAGAAAAGGATGGCAGTTTTCAATTTCGTTTTTGCCGTAAGTACCGTAACGAAGATGCCCGAGAAAAAGCTCACCCGTAAAGGCGTAGTTCTCTTTGAGGTAGTTCACGTCGTTCAGCAGTTCAGGCTGATCGAGGATGTCGTTGAAGCGTTGATTGACCTTCGCAAAGACGTCTTGAATGGGCTTTTCATCCACAGATCTTACCCTGCTGATGTATCGCCTGCCCGCAGGGATGTCCAATTTGATGTTGGCCAAACCAACGCCATCCTGTCCGCGATTGTGCTGTTTCTCCATGAGGAGATACATTTTTGAAAGGCCGTAAAAAGATGTCCCGTATTTATCGAGGTAATATTGAAGCGGCTGCTTCAATCGGAGAAGTGCTATTCCGCACTCGTGCTTGATTGCATCACTCATAAGAGGTTTCCCAAGAAATTGAGGAGCAAAAGTACGATTTTAATTAAGGAATAAGAAACCGCTTTTGAGTGATTTGAACGTGCCAACTTAGAGCCATGTGCTGACCATTTTTTGAAGGGAAGAACTGATTTTTTGCCTTTTTCTTGGCCTGTTTTTCTCGTTCAGGGAAAGAAAGTAGCATTTCTTTCTGCGCATACCTCACAGATTATCAATCTTTTAAAGTGGGTTTGGAAGAAAAAAAAACTTCATTTTTAATTGTTCTTTGGATTGAAAAAAATAATTACAATTGCACAAATATTTAAGGCATTGAACAACCTTCAATTCAACGGCTTGAGATCGCATTTGGCGTGGGTGCAAGCACAATTTTTTTCTAGGAAGAGACGCTCGTCTTTTCCCATAAGACAGTGAGTGATTTCATTTTTTTAGGAATCCTTTTTTGTTTTTGTGCTTCTGCACGCTTTTACTACATCTATGAAAATCAAATACAGCGACCTGGTCGATCAAACATTCGACTGGCCACAGGAGGAATTTCACCTCGAAAATGAGCAACTTCTATTTCACGGCATTCCAATGATGGATCTCATCGAGAAATACGGATCGCCATTGCGTGTTTCCTACCTTCCAAAAATTGGAGAAAACATTCGGCGTGCCCGAAAATGGTTTGCCGATGCCCAGAAAAAACACAACTACGAGGGCGACTACCACTATTGCTACGTCACCAAGTCGAGCCACTTTCGATTTGTTTTGGCTGAGGCCATTAAAAACGGAGCACACATTGAAACCTCGTCTGCTTTCGATCTCGACATCGTTCGCTCTTTAGAGAAGGATGGCATCATGAACAAGCAACACCGCATTTTGTGCAATGGATTCAAGCGCGAAGCATACGTCGAGCGCATCACCTCCATGGCGGCAGAGGGCTTTCAAAATGTACTTCCAGTGATCGATAATGAATTTGAACTCGACCTCATTGAGAAGAACCTCACTACCAAAATTGATGTTGGAATTCGAATTGCTTCTGAAGAAGAACCCAAATTTGAGTTCTACACCTCGCGCTTGGGTATTGGATACCGAGACATTGTGGATTGCTATGAACGCAGAATCAAAACCAATCCAAATTTCTCACTTAAAATGCTCCACTTCTTCGTAAATACGGGCATTAACGACAATGCCTACTATTGGAATGAGCTCAACAAGTGTATGCGAGTGTATTGCGATTTGAAGAAAGTTTGTCCAGATCTCGATTCCCTCAACATTGGTGGAGGTTTCCCGGTGAAAAATTCCCTCGCTTTCAACTACGAGTATGAGTACATGGTGGATGCCATTTTGGAACAAATCAAAGCTTCTTGCGACGAGGCGGGCATCCCTGTTCCTCACATTTACACCGAGTTTGGCTCATTTACCGTGGGCGAAAGCGGTGCAACCCTGTTCAAAGTGATTCACCAGAAAAAGCAAAACGACAAGGAGCGCTGGAATTTGATCGACTCATCGTTCATGACCACCTTGCCCGATTCTTGGTCCATCAACAAGCGTTTCATCATGCTTCCTTTGAACAATTGGGACGATGCTTATGAACGGGTGTTTTTGGGTGGGCTGACCTGCGATAGCGACGATTACTACAACTCTGAGCAGCACATCAATGCCATCTACTTGCCCAAGTACGACAAAGATGACCCGCTCTACATTGGGTTCTTCAATACCGGAGCATACCAAGACAGTTTGGGTGGGTTTGGAGGAGTGCACCACTGCCTTTTGCCTGGTCCAAAGCACATTCTAATTGATCGGGATGATGAAGGCGAGCTGAAGATTGAGGTCTTTGCAGAAGAACAAAAGTCAGACGACATGCTCACGCTATTGGGCTATAAAAAAGATTCAAAATGATAAAAAGAACATTTGCAGGTATTCCGGAAGAATTTGCAGGTTATGAGCAGGCTAAAGTAGTGCTCATTCCCGTGCCTTATGACGGAACAAGTACTTGGGTGAAAGGAGCAGATAAGGGTCCTGAAGCCTTTCTCGAAGCGGCTGAAAACATGGAGCTGTACGACATCGAAACCGATACAGAGGTCTATCAACAAGGGATCTTTTTGGCCAACCCCGTTCTCGAAGCGGAAAGTCCGGAAAGCATGACTGAAGCCGTGAAGGCTGCCGTATCGAAGGGAATCAATGATGGAAAAATGGTGAGCCTTTTTGGAGGAGAACACAGCATCAGCATTGGATCCATTCAAGCCCACAAAGCGTCGTATCCAAATTTGACCGTATTGCAAATCGATGCTCATGCAGACCTTCGACCAGAATACCATGGAAGTGCTTGCAATCACGCTTGTGCGCTCCATTGGGCCTCGAAAAACACCAATTTGATTCAAGTGGGAATTCGAAGCATGGACGAAAGTGAACGCGAGCACATGGATTTGGGAAAAACCTTTTTCGCACAATCCTGCCATGAGCAAAACGATGAAGATTGGATGAACCGTGTTTTGGATTTGTGTACCGAAGATGTTTACATTACCATAGATTTGGACGGTTTCGATCCATCCATCTTGCCTTCTACGGGGACACCTGAGCCGGGCGGACTCGCTTGGTACCAGACCCTGAAATTGCTCAAAAAAGTGATTGAAAAAAGAAGAATGGTGGGATTCGATATTGTTGAACTCGCACCCAACCCCGAGGAGCGGTCTTCCGATTTCCTCGCTTCAAAATTGTATTATAAACTATTGACCTATCATTTCAACCCAAACCTTTAGCATGAACACACCAATTAGAGATTTTATTGAGCGCAATTACCTTCACTTCAATGCCGCCGTGTTGAAAGACGCTGCTGTGGGGTATGAAACGCACATTGACAAGGGAGGAAAAATGATGGTTACCCTCGCCGGTGCCATGAGTACAGCCGAATTGGGCAAAAGCTTGGCAGAGATGATTCGACAAGATAAGGTGTCCATCATTTCGTGCACAGGAGCCAATTTGGAAGAGGACGTGATGAACTTGGTGGCGCACTCACACTATGAACGCATTCCTCATTATCGCGACCTTACGGCAGAACAAGAGCAAGAACTGCTCGATCGCCACTTGAACCGAGTTACCGATACCTGCATTCCCGAAGAAGAAGCCTTTCGACGATTGGAAAGTCATATGGTCGATTTGTGGGTGAAGGCTGAAAAGGCCGGTGAACGCTATTTTCCTCACGAGTACTTTTTTCAAGCGCTTTTATCTGGGGTCTTGGAGCAGTACTACGAAATTGACCCCAAAGATTCTTGGATGTTGGCCGCGGCGAAAAAGGGAATCCCCATTGTGGTTCCGGGTTGGGAAGACAGTACCTTGGGGAACATTTTTGCGGGTAGATGCATTCGCGGTGAAGTGAAGCCTTCAACCGTGAAATCAGGCATTGAGTACATGGTTTGGCTGGCGCAATGGTACCAAGAGAATTCTGGTGGTGAGGGAATTGGCTTTTTCCAAATTGGTGGTGGAATTGCAGGCGATTTCCCCATTTGTGTTGTCCCCATGCTGGAACAAGACCTGGAGGTACCAACCCCACTTTGGGCCTACTTTTGTCAGATTTCAGACAGCACCACAAGTTACGGTTCGTACTCCGGAGCAGTACCAAACGAAAAAATTACTTGGGGAAAATTGGGCATCGACACTCCTAAATTTATCGTGGAATCAGACGCTACCATTGTAGCTCCACTCATTTTTGCATGGATCCTCAATCAATAAAACGAACGGCATGAAACGCATCTTTAAAGATTACAAATCAATCACGAAAGAGCAACTTCAACTGATTGCCCAAGTGTACCCAGAAGGCTTCTCAATGGACGACCTCAAAGAGTTCAATATTCCTAACAAAGAAACTTTCAAGGGCTTGGAAATCAAAACGGAAGAGGTGATTTACCTGTTCAAAATAAACACCAAAATGCTGGAAGCCATCGATGAATTCACCGATGATGACTACGATTTGGATGCTTTTTCAGAATCAGATAACTACGAGTTTGAATCGGGTAGTGAGTCGGAAGAAGACGAAAACGAAGAAGACTAATTTCCCCGCAAAGCGTTCGTGTAGAATAATGTTGTGAGCGCTTTCATCTCCAAATAGCATTAACGATGGAAGTACAATTGGGTGCTTCCATCGCTATACACTTCAATGTAAATGCCGCTAGATAGGCTCTCGTTCAAGGTCACCTCTATGCCGCGAAGATCGAGGTGCTTAACTATGGTTTTTTCAGCTTTACTGGCCCTTGCATCAGCCATTCCAGCATTGATGGGAAGTACGTGCATTTCAAAAAAGTCCCAAATTTCCTCACTGGCATTGATGTCCAAATTCGTGTTTCCTACAACCACCAAAGGAAAAGCTCCGGGCCAAGTGTGTCCACCACCGGAAATGTCATAATACCAGCATTCCACGTCTTCATTACAAGTGCTGTAAATGGTTTTTTCAACGCTACAGAGGTCAAAAAGGGAAGTATTTGGAAGGCTGATGGTGGCGCTGGCGGTGCACATGGCATGGGTGTCCCACCAAAGAGCTAAGGTTTCTTCAACGCTGGTCAATGCTCCAAAATCGGTGAATTCTCCCAAGGCGGTTCCTCCTTCTGGAACAATGAGGTCTAAACTTCCATGCACGTGCATTACGGGAAATGCTCGTGAAGGTACACAGGCATCAAAAACATCGGGGTTCATGGTTCCCGCCACAGAAGCAACTGCCGCAAAACGATCAGAGGCATTGCAGGCCAAGGTGTAGCTCATGATGCCCCCATTCGAAAAACCACAAGAATACATGCGTTGAGGATCCGCATCGTAATTGGCCTCCAATTCATCCAAAATCGCCAATAGAAAACCAAAATCATCGCTATCGTCTTCCGCAAGCCAAGCATTCCAGTGATTAATGCCCAAATCATCGGGCGTACCTTGCGGATAAACCACGATAAACCCGTGCTCATCGGCCACCGCATTCATGGCAGAATATCCCATTTGAAAATCAGCGTTGTTGGTGTAGCCATGAAGGTTCAATACCACTGGTGCCGGACTCTGAACGTTGGCAGGGACATATTGAATGTAGGTGCGCTCAATGCCGTCAAAGTTCATGCTCACCGTTTCTTGTGCACAAAGGATCAATGGACAGAAAAACAATATGAGGGGAAGAAAGTGCTTCATTGTGAAGGAGATTGAACGTGAAAAATACAAACTTCGGCGAAAAGCGAAATTGTTTTGCGAACTTTCCAGCTGTGTTTTGGACCCTTTTTCGATCGGCTTTGTTAGTGCTCTTCTGCCTGAGCTCTGTGAACGGCGTTGCCCGACACCTGGAGTTGAGCGCGAGCAAAATTGGTGAGGACGAAATTTTCATTCCCCTGGTTCAAGCGGGAAAGCTCTTGCTCATCGAGGCCGAAGTTGACGGTCAGCGCGGTAACTTTATCTTGGATACCGGTGCCCCATACCTTGTACTGAACACCACTTATTTTAGAAATTCCCTGCGCATTGATACCCTCGAAGCCACGGGAATTACCGGTGCCCCTTGCGATGTGTGCCGCACGCGAATTGGTCGTTTGGACTTGTCGAGCCTGCGATACGATAGTTTGGAGGCCGATGTGATTTCATTGGGAGAAATTGAGAATAAGCGCGGGGTGAAGATTTTGGGACTTTTTGGTCTTGAGCTCCTCCGCTCCTTCCGCATCGAAATTGATCTTCGAAAGCAGTTGATGATCATCCATAAAAGCACCAAAAACACTCCCCCAACCAACCTCGTTTGGCCTTTTAAGGTGGAAAACAGCACCTTGATTTTTCAAGCAGAAATAGCACAAAAATCCATGACCTGGGTATTGGATAGCGGGGCGGAGGTGATTGTACTTGGGAATCATGTCAAAAAGAAAATTCTCAAAGGCTTTCAAATCCAACAACAGGTCAATTTAATCGGCAGCACTGGCGCTCCTGTAGAAGTGTTTTATGGTAACTTACCACCACTCACAATTGGAAATGAGTCTTTTGAAGGATTTCCCGCCATTTTGGGGAGTTTGGATACCATGGGCAAGGCCTACGGTTTTGAAATCGATGCCATGATAGGGTATGATTTATTTGCTCGAGGAAGGGTAATCATTGACTTTGTAGAACACGAAATCCACATGTATCTTTACCCATGATGAAGCGCGCTTTACTTTATGTCTTTTTGTTTTTCTGGTCGATGTGTTCATGGGCCCAGGAAGACACCTTGCGCTATGACATCAAAGACGATGAAATTGTGGCTCAGCTACTTAGGTCCCTTCCCGATGAAGATCTCAATGAACGCCTACAGGCATTTTCACTGAACATCGAAAGCGTTCGAGCCTTGATGGACAAGGAAAAGGGCAAGCGAAAGAGCAATTCCGGTTGGGAGTTGGAGCGCTGGGACGATCGCTTTTTTTACTTCAGCAAAAAGCAAAAACAGGTGAACGGTAGTTTCGATTTGCTCGACTTTGGAATGTTTTGGGGAAATGGACCTTCCAGCCAAGAACATCGAGACAACTTCACTTACAACAAGTTTGAAGAAGAAGACGTACGCTCCTCAAACGGACAAACCACCTTTATTCTTCGAGACTATCCCGATGCCAAACAAGTCTTCCTTTCTGGAAGCTTCAACGATTGGAAGGTGGTAGACATTGCTATGGAAAAAAAGCAAAACCATTGGCAGGTGAGTCTTCCGTTAAAACCGGGCAACTACGAATATAAATTCATCGTAGATGGTGAATGGAAAAACCATGGGTCCAACTTGATAACTGTTCCCAACGGACAATGGGGAGTGAACAATCGCTATGCTGTATGCAATTACCGCTTTGAATTGAACGATTATCCATCTGCCGAAAAAGTAGTGCTGAGTGGGAACTTTAACAACTGGGATGAAGAAGAAATCGTGCTGCAAAAAGGTGACAACGGATGGTTCATTGATGTTTTTGTGCGAGAGGGAAGCTATCAATACAAGTACATTGTTGACGATTTTTGGGTGCTGGATCCCGCAAATGATCAAACCCGGAACGACGGAGATGGAAATACCAATTCATTGCTGAACATCGGTGAGCCCAGCACCTTTCTATTGGATGGATTTGAGAGTGCGAAAAAAGTGGTGCTCACAGGAGATTTCATTGGATGGGATGAGGACGCTTACCCGATGCGAAAAACCAATGAAGGTTGGCGGTTTGACCTCGTACTTGCTCCTGGAAACTATCAGTATAAGTTTATCGTTGACGACCGCTACACGCTCGACCCTAACAATCCGCTAACCTTGGGTGAAGGCGACTTCGTGAACAATTTGAAGGTGGTGAAACCCAATTACACCTTCACTTTTCCTGCGGATTCCTCAACCAAAGAGCTTAGAATAAGCGGGGATTTCATAGCTTGGATTGAGCAAGGGGTTCGAATGCAATGCGATGAAAATGAGTGTTTTGTGAGTCTTCATCTCAATAAAGGTAAATTTAGGTACAAGTTTTTGGTGAATGGAGTTTGGACCCTCGACCCCAACAATCCCCTGTATGAGCAAAATCAGTATGGAACCGGAAATTCCATTCTTTGGGTGGAGGAATGAGCCCTTTTGAAGCGCAACATTCTCCTTACATAAAAGCATTACTTCTTATCCTTCCTTTCATTTTCGCTTAATCGTAAAACGGGTTTCTCAGGATAGATTTGTTGTCTGCATCCTTGGTGCAACGACTTGAAAACCAAATTAATATCTATTACCATGAAACTCAAAACGTTTTGTTTGGCCCTGCTTGTATCTCTACTCGCACTTCCGGCCACGTCGCAAGACTTGCTCATTACGGCCATCTTCGACGGAACCCTATCTGGAGGTAACCCTCGCGGACTCGAATTGTATGTTGTAAACGACATTCCAGACCTTTCTTTATATGGACTCGGATTAACGAGCAACGGAGGTGGATCTAATGGGGTGAATTTCACCTTCCCGGCAGATACTTATACCGCAGGAGATTACATCTACATCGCCAAAGATCAAGCGACCTTTGAAACCTATTTTGGCGGGTTGAGCCCTAATTACACCGCCGGATTTTTGAACTTCAATGGTGATGACGCTATGGAGTTGTTTTTCAATGGAGCTGTGATCGACATTTTTGGAGACACCGATGTTGATGGTACTGGAACTCCATGGCAGTATGAAGACGGTTATGGTTACAGAATCAGCGGTAGCGCGGCAAGCACAACCTGGAATGCAAGCGACTGGATCGTGTTCACGCAAGAATATGATGGAGCTGCAACGAATGCAGATGCCAGCAACCCAATGCCTATTGGAACTTACACCCCCGGAACTTCAGGAAGCTTCGATTGTCCCGTTTTGTCGGCCAACTTCGGAGATGCTTGTGATGATGGAGATGCAACTACCTTTAATGACCTGATTCTCGGCGATTGCTCTTGCGCAGGTACGCCTTATGATTGCCCTGCACTGTTCGCCAACATTGGCGATGCTTGTGATGACGGCGATG
This sequence comes from uncultured Comamonadaceae bacterium, assembly GCA_964649515.1. GTDB lineage: Bacteria > Bacteroidota > Bacteroidia > Flavobacteriales_D > Sanyastnellaceae > CALKGK01. The sequence continues at coordinate 13,657 of CAZYPV010000072.1, forward strand.
CAAACACCATTAACGATGTTGTTCTTGGAGATTGCTCTTGTGCTGGCACAGGAATCTCATTGAGCAATGCGCTCATCATTTCAGCCATTTTTGACGGACCTCTTTCCGGAGGTGTGCCAAAAGGCATTGAACTTACAGCATTGGCCAACATTGCCGATCTGAGCATTTTCGGAATTGCTTCAGCGACCAACGGTGGAGCAAGCCCAGGAGTAGAGTTCAACTTACCAGCAATTGCCCTCAATGCAGGAGAAGCGATTTTCGTTTCAAGTGACGATACAGGTGCTCAACAGTATTTTGCTTCTTCAAATACCAATGTAAATGGTGGAAGTCAAATGAGCATTAATGGAGACGATGTTATCGAACTCTATGAAAATGGAATCCTCATCGATGTTTATGGTGAAGTGGGTGTTGACGGAACAGGAACGGCCTGGGAATATTTGGACACCTTTGCATCGAGGAATTGTGAGCAAGGACCGAATGCCGTTTTTGATGTTACAGAATGGACCGTAGCTGCCTTGAACAACTTTGACGGAACAAGTTTGAATACTGAAGCAAGCGAAGTAATGCCCGTAGGCGCTTACCAAAGTGTTTGCTCTTCTCAAGTTTTTGGATGTACGGACGACACTGCTTGTAATTACAACGATCTCGCAACGGATGATGACGGAAATTGTACCTATCCTGGCGATCCTTGTGATGATGCCGATGGAACAACCGAGAACGATGTACTTCAAGGCGATTGCTCGTGCGCAGGAACGGCCATCAACTTTTGTCCGCCAGTGGTTTGGACCAGCGTAGATAAAGTCACGAATTCTGGAAGTACCGGAGGATCATGGGAGGCCATTACCGACGGTTTCTCCGTGAATGGATTCTGTGGTGGTGGATGCCAAGAATTGGTGGAAACCTACATCGTTTCTAACGGATATGATTTCTCTTCTTTTGTTGCCGGAAACTTGATTTTTGATGGTGCTGAAAACTTCGGAACGACGGATGTTGTCCTTCAGTACACCACAGCATATAACGGAGATCCGGCAGTGAGTACCTGGACTGTTTTGGAAACCATCTCAACCGCTGGGGCTTACACGGTCGATTTGTCTGCTCTAGCCGGACAAGCAGAAATCTATTTTGCTTTCCTTTACACAGACGATGGTACAGATGGCTACAGCTCTTGGACCTTCACCAACATTAGTCTAACGGGAGATTGCCCTTCACCTTTGAGCACCTTCGATTGTCCGGCACTTTCAGCCAACTTTGGCGATACTTGTGACGATGGAGATGCAGCTACTTTTGATGACCTCGTTCAAGGAGATTGTTCTTGCTCTGGTACTCCTTACGAGTGCCCTGCTTTGAATTTGAACATTGGCGATGCTTGTGATGATCAAGATCCAACAACGATCAACGACACCGTTCAAGGAGATTGTTCTTGCGCAGGCACTACCCCAAGTTTAGAGCAAGCCCTCATCATTACCGCAATTTATGATGGAAGTTTGTCAGGAGGCCTTCCGAAAGGAATTGAGCTCTACGCCATCGACGATATTGCAGATTTGAGCACATACGGCATTGGTTCTGCTTCGAATGGAGGAGGAAGCCCAGGGGTTGAATACACCTTCCCAGCAGACGATATTACAGCAGGAAGCTTCATTTTTGTTTCAAGTGATGATGTCCAAGCTCAAGCATTCTTCGAAAGCACCACAACCAATTATGATGCGGGCTCTGCCTTGAGCATCAATGGAGACGATGCAGTTGAACTTTACGAGTTTGGTCAAGTGATCGATGTTTACGGAGAAGTTGATGTTGACGGAACAGGTGAAGCATGGGAATATTTGGACGGATGGGCCGTAAGAAAATGCGCTACGGGTCCAGACGGTGCTACTTTCGTGCCCGGCAATTGGACTTTTGGTGGAATCAACCAATTTGATGGATTCAGTTTGAACTCAGAAGCTACCAACCCAATGCCTGTTGGAGCTTATGCTGAAGTATGCCCAGTATTCGTTCCGGGTTGTACGAACAACGCGGCTTGTAATTATGACATTACGGCTACCGACGATGATGGTTCTTGTATCCTTCCCGGAGATGCTTGTGACGATGGAGATGCTGCTACAGATAACGATCAAATTCAAGGCGATTGTTCTTGCGCAGGAACTCCCGTAGTAACCTGTGATCCCATTATTTTCACCGCTGTTGATGTACTTACCAATTCAGGCACAACCGGTGGAACATGGCAAAGCATTACTGACGGATTTAGCGTGAACGGATTCTGTGGTGGTGGATGTGTTGAAGCAGTTGACACTTGGATTATTTCCGATGCCTATGACTTCAGTGCTATCGCAGCAACAAACCTCATTTACAACGTAAGTGAAAACTTCGGCTCAAGTACCGTTGATGTACAATTTTCAACAGATTATGCAGGCGACCCAAGCCTTGCAACTTGGACGAGTTTGAGCACTTTCGATGCAGCCGGAGGATACACCATTGATTTAAGTGCTTTGGCTGGAACGGCTTCTGCAGTGATTGGTTTCCAGTATGCAGATGATGCCACAGATGGTTTCTCAAGCTTTCAAGTAACGGAGATCAACTTCACTGGCGATTGTCCAGCAAATACAGTAATTTATGATTGTCCAGCCATTCAGTTGAACTTTGGCGATTCTTGTGATGACGGAGATGTTACCACCATTAACGATCAAGTTCAAGGCGATTGCTCTTGCGCAGGAACACCAACCGTTCTTACCAATAGCCTCATCATCACGGCGATCTATGACGGTCCTTTGAGTGGAGGTGTACCAAAAGGAATTGAGCTTTATGCAACACAGAACATTGCAGATTTGAGCCAGTTCGCTATCGGATCGGCCAACAATGGTGGTGGAACTGACGGACCGGAATACACCTTCCCGGCAGACGCCATTGCCGCGGGAACATTCATCTACGTTTCTAGCAACGATACCTCTGCCGTTCAATACTTTGAATTGTCTGCTCCGCATTACAATGCTGGAAGTGTTCTTGGAATCAATGGCGACGATGCCATTGAAGTATTTGAGTTCAATCAAGTGATTGATATTTATGGCCAAATTGATGTTGATGGTAGCGGAACAGCTTGGGAATACACCGATGGATGGGCAGTGAGAAACTGTGCAGTAGCTGCTTCTGGAAGTGCATTCAATGAGAGCGATTGGACCTTTGCCCCTGGCGAGTTCTCAGGAATGCTCAATAGCGAAGCCACCACTCCTATGCCGCTTGCTGCTTACTTGGAAACATGCGTGAGCGATGTTGAAGGATGTACCAACGATCAAGCTTGTAATTATAACGAGAATGCAACCATCGATGATGGCTCTTGTTTGCTCCCTGTAGCCAATTGTTCACAGTGCAACGGCGCAGTGCTTGAGATCATCGATACGGACGGAGATGGCATTTGCGATGCAGATGAGGTAACTTGTCCTGAGGACATCAACAGAGATGGTATTGTGGACGTGAACGACTTCTTGATGCTTGCATCAGTTTTCGGTCAAACTTGCGATTAAACCTGTAAAACCACGAATCAAATGAGCTTCGTGCAATATTGATCCCTTCCGACTAATTTGGGAAAATGAAGAATCCCTCTTTGAGCAATCAAGGAGGGATTTTTTATTGTGAATGTTTTTGTTGTGGATGATGAATT
>CAZYPV010000073.1:0-1412 GCA_964649515.1 uncultured Comamonadaceae bacterium
GATGGCGAATTGATCAGTAGCGGAAACCAAATCAATGGTGGTGACTGGCCAAACAATTCATCTGTATCCACCAACTTTTGTCTTGCCGAAGGATGCTACACACTAAAAATCACGGATTGGTCAGAAGACGGATTTATTGAGAATACAAGCCCCGAGTGCCCAGTTGCAGGTAGCGTGACCTTTGGAGCTGGTGATTTGCTGCTCTATTCACTCAGTGGTAATTTCGGTGCTGAAGATATTTTTGAATTTTGTGTTGAATTCGGATGTCTCGACCCCACCGCATGTAATTATGATCAATTTGCCACGGTGAATGACCCATCTGATTGTATCTATGCACCTTGCCCTGACTGTGATGGAGATTTCAACAACGATTATGAAGTTAACTCCGGAGACCTTGTATCTCTTTTGGGTGACTATGGATGTATGTCGAATTGTTTGTTTGACATGAACGATGACGACATGGTGAACATTACCGACATCATTGCCTTCCTAGAAGCCTTTGGAACGGACTGTGACTAAAACCTCGTTTCACCAACGTATTCATCAAGCCCTGATCGATTTTACATCTTTCAGGGCTTGATGTTTAAAACAAACACTACCTTTCGTTCATGAGGTTTAAAAGCATCGTTGGGGTAGTTTTAATCGCATTTTTTTGGATCCTTGGGAAGACTCCAGTCATGGCTCAAACCCAATATGAATTGGATAGCGATTCGATTCCGCGTTGGCGACAAAAAACATCCTACTTGATCAATTCATTTGACGATTTGGAATGGGTCGCTGCTTACCGAGGAAAAGACACCTTCATTGAGCTTGGAATATCTGCCCGTCGCTCGGACTGGCTTTATTATGATGGTATTGAATTCGGTGTTCTGAACAACTTTGCATCTGGGAAGGACAATTTAACCGGGTTTTCCTTGAATTACTACAACGGTTGGGGGCTTTTCGAATTTGGGTTAACAGCGAACTATTATACCAATTGGGATCTCGGTCGAGTTTACCTCAAGCCGTACATTGGCGCTGGTATCTTGGGTATTATCAATGTGAGCTATGGGCACAATTTTTCTTTGGGTAAGAATCACTTTAAAGATTCCGTAAGCAGTGACGAGTTTCGAATATCTCTTCGATATACAATGTAAAGTAAGCTCATTCGCGTTCTCGCGAAGAATACCACGTACTGTTTCCCGTTTCATTCAACGGTTGGATGAGCACAAGTTGAAAAAACTTTGTAATTGCAGATGTTTTGTTTTTCGATGGAAATCAAACGGACCTGAACGCCATGGCAATATGCCTCGTTCAAAACCGAATTTTCTTGCCTTAAAATGGCCCGGGGACAGCACCCCTGTCCCCAGTTTCAATCTACGGGTTTGCGCAACACACGATGAAAAAACTTTGTAATTGCAGATGTTTTGTTT